>NZ_JAWUEI010000001.1:0-413978 GCF_036663495.1 Enterobacter sp. 342 | reverse complement strand
AGCTGATAGAAACAGAAGCCACTGGAGCACCTCAAAAACACCATCATACACTAAATCAGTAAGTTGGCAGCATCACCGCTAAAGCTCAATGCTATTTTTTAAACGTCATTTTTAATAAAACGACGCCGGTCCGATATATCCTGTATCGTCATGCCTGGTGGTGGGAAGTACGTAAAAACATCAAAACGTGCAAAATTTGTTTTTTTTCGTTTTCGGGCTCATCCGGGATGATGGCGCGAAAAGCCATGTCAGTTAATTAAAGACAATATATCGTATCTTCACAAATAAATATGGCGGGAAACCCCGCCATAGTGTGGTTTATTTATTGTCGCCCGCGACGCGAATCACGACTTTGCCGAAGTTTCGCCCTTCGAGAAGGCCAATCAGCGCCTCAGGCGCGTTCTCCAGCCCGTTGGTCACCTGTTCACGATAGTGAATTTTACCTTCCTGCACCCAGCGCCCCATCTCTTGCTGGAACTCTTTAATACGGTGCCCATAGTCCTGGCCAATGATAAAGCCCTGCATACGAATGCGTTTCTTCAGAATGGTCGCCATCAGGAGCGGCAAACGATCCGGTCCGTCAGGCAGGCCCGTCGCATTGTAGCCACTTACCAGACCACACACCGGTACGCGCGCGGAAGTATTCAGTAACGGCAGCACGGCGTCAAAGACTTTCCCGCCGACGTTTTCATAATAAACATCAATCCCTTTCGGGCAGGCTTTTTTCAGTTGATCGGCAAAATCCGCAGCGTGGTGATCCAGACAGAGGTCAAACCCGAGGACCTCAACCGCATGGCGGCATTTTTCTGCACCGCCGGCCACGCCGACCACCCTGCAACCTTTGATTTTGCCAATCTGTCCAACGGTCGCGCCAACCGGGCCTGTCGCGGCAGCAACCACCAACGTTTCACCCGCTTCAGGTTGCCCGATATCCAGCAACCCCATGTAGGCAGTAAAGCCTGGCATACCCAGAATACCCAGCGCCCAGGAAGGATGAGACGGATTTTCACCCAGTTTGACCAGACCGCTGCCGTCCGAGAGTTCATACTCCTGCCAGCCGCTGTAGCTCAGCACCCATTCACCGGCTTTGAAGTCGGGATGGTTTGACTGCTCAACGCGGCTGACCGTCCCCCCTACCATCACCGCACCGATCTCAACTGGCGGTGAATAGGATGGTGCATCGCTCATGCGGCCACGCATGTAAGGGTCCAGTGACAGCCAGACCGTACGGAGCAAAAGCTGCCCCTCAACAGGCGCTGGAACGGGTTGTTCCTCCAGACGAAAATTCTCCGCGACCGGAGCACCCTGCGGACGGGAGGCCAGTACCCAGCGGCGGTTATGCGACACAGATTGATTCATCAGAAACTCCTTCTGGTTCAAATGTCATTACAGCCTGGCTCACGATCGGCGTTATCGCTTTAACATTACGAGCCAGACTGGTTAAGCCGCACGACCAGATAGATGCAGGTTTCATTCGTTTCGTTGATGAACCGACAGTCATTAGGCGGCCCCAGTTCCAGGCAGTCTCCGGCCTGCATTTCGTGGCGCGTATCGCCCTCCTGGAACACCAGCTCACCCGTTTGTAGCCAGATAAGTTGACGAGCCAGCGCATAAGAAGATGCTGGCATAGGCACATCGCTCCCCGCCGGGAGTTCAACCTGAACAAGGTCGATGGGAAGATCAGTGCGGGGAGAAACGTGGCGGCGAAGGTAATGCGTTTGTGGGTCGCGCCAGACGGGCTGGTTGGCGAGGCGCAGTAGTTTTCCCTCTTGCATCTCGGCTCTGGCAATCAGGGTCGACATGCTGATGCCAAAAGCCCCCGACAAGCGGGCAAGCAACGTTGCCGTTGGGCTACTGTCCCCACGTTCTATCTTGTGGATCATGGCACGCGAAACACCTGCCCGGTCAGCAAGCTCGCTCAAAGACCATCCGCGAGACTCGCGTTCAAGGCGAATTCTTGCGCTAATCCGTTGATTCATGGTGTCTGTTATGGTGTTCATGACGTCATACTATAGTGTATGGACGGCATTTCAATGGGCTTTTGATAACAAAAAAATATGGCTTATGTCGTAGCTATCTGGCGATACAGTTGTGTAATATCGTAGCCACATCGTAACACTATAGTAAACAACACACAGAGGTTTCATCATGATCGTTCGTCATGCCTGCAAAGAAGACTGCGCTGCGATAGGAGAAATTTACAACCACGCGGTGTTGCACACTGCCGCGATCTGGAACGATAAGACCGTCGATACCGATAACCGTATTGCCTGGTTTGAGGCACGCACGCTTGCAGGTTACCCGGTACTGGTCAGTGAAGAAGACGGTGTTATCACGGGCTATGCCTCTTTTGGTGACTGGCGCGCCTTCGACGGTTTTCGTCATACGGTAGAACATTCAGTCTATGTTCACCCGGACCATCAGGGCAAAGGGATTGGTCGCACATTGATGAAAGCGCTGATTAACGAAGCCCGTGCTATCGGCAAACACGTTATGGTCGCAGGCATCGAAGCGCAAAACCATGCCTCGATTCATCTTCATGAAACGCTCGGTTTTGTGACGACGGGTCAAATGCCGCAGGTGGGTACCAAGTTTGGCCGCTGGCTGGACTTAACCTTTATGCAGCTGCAGCTGGATGAGCGCAGCGACCCGGACGCAATCTCATGAATCAATCACTGACGCTGGCTTTCCTGGTGGCGGCGGGAATCGGTCTGGTGGTGCAAAATACCTTAATGGTGCGCATCACCCAGTCCTCCTCCACTATTCTTATCGCGATGCTGCTGAATTCACTGGTCGGCATTGTGCTGTTTGTCAGCATTCTGCTGCTGAAACAGGGCTTCGCCGGATTTAGCGAGCTGGCCGCAACGGTGCGCTGGTGGACGCTGATCCCGGGGTTGCTGGGTTCGTTTTTCGTGTTTGCCAGTATCAGCGGATACCAGAACGTAGGCGCGGCGACGACCATCGCTGTGCTGGTGGCAAGCCAGTTGATCGGCGGACTGGTGATGGACGTGCTGAGAAGCAACGGCATACCACTACGCGCTCTGATCGGCCCGGTGTGCGGCGCGGTGATGTTGGTCGTGGGTGCCTGGCTGGTCGCGCGACGCCAGTTTTGATCGCTACAGAATGGTGCCGCCTTTCGTCAGTTGTTCCTGTCGCGCTTCCAGTTCCTCTTTGTGCTGCTTACCGTGGTGGGAAATCGCGGTACGCAGACGTTGCTGCTGAGTGTAGCGATCTTCACGGCTCAGCTCATCGTCATCGCTCAGTGTAATGAGCAGTTCATTCATGTGGGTGATAACGCCTTCGTCGATCGCGGCATCCACACGGGTGATCACTTCGTTTAAATGTGACATTGTCACTCCTTTCAGGTGCCAAAGGTAGGCCGGGTAAGACGTAGCCGCCACCCGGCAATAGAACGCTTAGTTCAGCTTCGCTTTAGAGAAATCACTGCCCATCAGGCTCACGCTGTAACCCGTCACGTTGCTGCGGGTTGCGTAGAACGTTTTCCCGTTCGCCAGTGCGATCCACGGTGCCTGCTGGTAGAAAATCTCCTGCGCCTGCCCGTAGAGTTTCGCGCGCTCAGCCGGGTTGCTGGTCAGCTTCGCTTTTTGCACCAGGGAATCATACCCCTTATCGCACCAGCGTGCTGCGTTTGACCCCGTTTTAATGCTGTTGCACCCCAGCAATACGTCGGCAAAGTTGTCCGGGTCACCGTTATCGGACATCCAGCCGAACAGCGCAGAGTCATGCTCACCTTTACGCATGCCGGAGAGGTATTCGCCCCACTCGTAAGAGACAATTTTGGCCTTCACGCCGACTTTCGCCCAGTCGCTCTGGATCATCTCCGCGATACGGCGTGAATTAGGGTTATACGGACGCTGCACCGGCATTGACCACAGCGTCACTTCCACGCCCTTCTCCAGCCCGGCCTGTTTCAGCAGAGCTTTCGCTTTTTCAGGGTCGTAGCTGTAGTCCTTCAGGTCTTTATTAAAGCCCATCATGTTTGGCGGAATTGGCGATTTTGCCACCGTACCCGAGCCCATAAAGACCGCATTGACGATGGCTTTCTTGTCAGTTGCGTAGTTCAGCGCCTGACGAACCAACACATTATCAAATGGTTTTTTCTCGGTATTAAACGCCAGATAACCGACGTTCAACGCATCAACAGAGTGCAGTGTCAGGTCTTTGTTGTTTTTAATCACATCAAATTGTACCGGGGATGGTGCAGGAATGATCTGGCATTCGTTGGTCTGCAATTTCGCCAGACGCGTTTCCACATTTGGTGTGATGGAGAAGATCAGGTGTTTGGTCGGAACTGCGCCCTCCCAGTAGTTCGGGTTAGCGACATAGCGGATCAGTGAATCCACTTTGTACTGCTGCAGCACATAAGGTCCGGTACCGATCGGCCAGGTATCCACGTTCTCCGGCGTGCCTTTTTTCAGCATCGCGTCGGCGTATTCAGCGGAGAGAATCGAGGCAAAATCCATTCCCCAGTCGGCAAGGAATGCGGCGTTGGGCTCACTCAGGGTGAACTGAACATGGTAATCATCGACCTTTTTAACATCCTGAATCAGTTTATCGAGGCCGACGTCATTAAAGTATTCGTAGTTGCCCTGCGAGACGTTGTGATAAGGATGCTTAGGGTCTTTCTGACGCATGACGGAGAAAATGACGTCATCGGCGTTAAAGTCACGGGTCGGTTTGAAGTATTTATTGCTGTTGAACTTCACCCCTTTTCGCAGGGTAAACGTATAGGTCTTACCGTCCGGTGATATCGTCCAGGACTCCGCCAGCGACGGAACCGGCGTATTTTTCACCGGGTCGAAATTGATCAGGCGGTTATACAACACCTGAGAGCTGGCCACGAAAGACGGGCCGGAGCTGGCGATTTGCGGGTTGAATGACTCGGGTGAGGCTTCAGAGCAGTAAATGATGGTGTCATTATTTGCCGCCAATGCTGCACCTGCTGGTAAAAGAGTGCTCAGCGCAAGGGCGAGCAGTGTTTTCCCTGTAGACATGGTTATAACCCTGGATGTTTTATTATATTGGACAGTAATAACAGCACAGCCTTTATGACCTGGCAAATAACGAAACACTATCAGGTTATTCTAAAGTCGCGTTTTTCGCTGGTTTTGCAGTCAATGCAGAAATGGTTGATTTGCCTTAAGTGCCAATATCCGTCAAGCACAACCGTCACTTTCTATGCCGCAAGAAATCGGCGCTTTTAGCGTCTCTTCCTCCGTTTGTTTGCTTCCTCATTTCGTTAAAGTAACGGTGTGAAGAAGTATATGGGATCAAATCGTGGCAAAAACTCTTTTACGCAGCGGTAATCTGGATGACTTTCAGGCCGTTGGCGGCGGCGGACAAGCCGTTTTTGAATCAGCGTTACAAATCCGGGAAGCGCTCCGGTTGCGCAAACAACAGGCCATTGTCGACTGTCTGGCCATTCCACAGGTCAACGATAACGGCGACCGTGTAGACTGGTATTCCCCGATAGAGGGGAGTGTCACCAGCTGGAAAGCGGCCGATGAAGACGACCGTTTTCGCGCCCTGCGCTATCTGGAAAATACGCTTGCCAGCGTCGAGTCGTTGAGTAAGAAGTGCCTCCAGTCACCGAAAACAGCACAGCAGCTTTTTGGCTCACTGTTGTCAAAAGCGTTCCAGTTTCCAGGGGAAAACTTTCTCTTCCTGGTCGAGGGAAAACCGGTCATTAGCTTCTGGGGTTTTGTAAACCTGAACGAAAATGCGCGCGACGATGTCCTCGACTGCCTGCGCGAATCACTGATCCCTGAGCCCGCCCCCGTTGTGATTGAAGATCCTGAACCAGAACCTGAGCCGGAACCGGTCATCACCTTCGAACAAGCAGACGAGCCACTGATTGCACCGTCAACGGTGGCGCGCATTACACCGGAGGATCTGTATGAGCCAGAACCAGCTCCAGTCGCGACACAACCACAACCTGCACAGGAACCAGCCCCGACAACCGTTGTGAAAAAGCGTCGTATCCCGCTGTGGACGCTGCCCGTTGCCGCCGTGATCGTTGCCGCCATTGCCGCACCGCTGCTGTGGCCAAAACAGGCCCCTTCCGCGCAGCCAGCACCTGCACCTATGCCAGCGCCTGTAGAAATTGCGCCGAAACCGATCAAAGCAGTGGAACCACTGGCGATGAAATTACCGTTGCATCAGGCTGAGGTAGTGGCAAGCAAAGAAAAAGAACCTGCACCTGCACCAGCGCCCGCCCCGGTCGTTATCGTCGCGATCCCGAAAGATGCGATGGTCATGGAAGGTCAACAAGTGAAAGCGGGATCGACGCGCTTCCTCAACGGGACCTGGCGCGCCATCCTCGATGTGAAAGATCCGGTGACCGGTAAGCCACCGTCACTGCGCTATCAGATCCAGAACAACAAAGGTTTCGCCCGTGTGGTACATGGTGACAACATTGTCTGCCGCGCAGAGATCTTCTCCGGGCTGCACAGCAATGGTGAACTGATGATTAAGAGTCGCGGTAATGCCCGCTGCACCGACGGTTCACGCTACCCGATGCCGGAAGTTTCCTGTAAAGCAGGCACCAGCGATATCGCAGAATGTCGTGCTCGTTATGATGCAAACACCGTCGTCCCACTGACGTTCAAGAAAGCAGGTGCCTGATCCTATGCTGGTAAATCTTTGCGACTATAAACAAAGCGTCACGCTTATTGCTAACAGCGGCGTGCAGTTCCTTGATTTCGGCCTGACGCCGCAGGACACCGCCAGCAATGGGCGCTTCGTACGGAAAACCGCGAACGGCCCCCTTTTGCGACTCGATTTCGACCTGGTCAACGGGCGTTATACTCTGCCCGGGATGAACGGCGGACAGCCTGAAGTGGTGAAACCGGAAACCACCATTGCGCTACATCAGTCACTGGCGGTCCTTGATGGTGTCTGGCTTCCTGTTCCGTTCCTGCGCTTCAACCCGCCACGGACCTTTGTTGACGGCCCGGATAACTGGGCTCGCGTTCAGGTGCGTAAGCTTGATAAACCCGACACGGCAGGTCACACGCATCGTGTTACCCTCGCGCTTGACAGTCAGATTGCCGAACATGCCACGTCCGCGCTGTCCCCGGTCGAAAACGACATTCTGAACGGAACCCGCTTCGCTCTGGCCTGGCGGGATAACGAAGTGGAAAGTTTCCTCGACCAGACCTGGATTGACGGCTGGCTGCGTGAGGCATTTACCCAGTATGCCGACGGTGTTGAAAACCGCTCTGAACGTGACCTGCAACAGGCAATGCGTAGTTTTGAATATCAGGCCCACTGGCTCAACCTGCTGACCATGCTCGGCGAGCAGCTTACCGTGCCGGAAGTGAAATTTGTCACTCATACGCTCAGTACTCCTGCTATTCCGGTCGACCTGATACTCGATGTCGGCAATACCCATACCTGTGGCGTGATTATTGAAGACCACGGGGATGCGAACGATGGTTTACGCCAGACTGCTGAACTGCAGGTTCGTTCGTTGAGCGAGCCACAATTCCTCAATGAACCCCTGTTCACCAGCCGCCTGGAGTTCTCAGAAGCGCGTTTTGGCAAGCAGCACTTCTCGGTTGAAAGCGGTCGTGAAGATGCCTTTGTCTGGCCGTCGATTGTTCGTGTCGGCGATGAAGCACGGAAACTGGCTACCCAGCGTCTGGGAACCGAAGGCAACAGCGGCATCTCCAGCCCGCGTCGCTACCTGTGGGATGAAACACCGGTGGTACAGGACTGGCGCTTTAGCCAGATGAACAGCAAAACCCAGCGTGAACCTCTGGCGACCGCGTTTCCGCTGATGAACCTGATGAACGATGACGGTGAGCCGCTCTTTACACTGCCGCAGGACGAGCGACTGCCAGTCTTCTCGCCGCAGTACAGCCGTAGCACGCTGATGACACACATGTTGTGCGAGCTGCTGGCGCAGGCACTTGGGCAGATCAATAGCGTCGCCACACGCTTACGTCTGGGCTTCCCGGCGTCTCCGCGCCAGTTACGAACCCTGATCCTGACCCTGCCGTCGGCCATGCCAAAGCAGGAGCGGGAGATTTTCCGTCGTCGCATGTTCGAAGCGATCGCCATTGTCTGGAAAGCAATGGGATGGCACCCGCAGGATGAAGATTTCGCCACCCGTAAACAGCAGGAAAAAAGTGTGGTGCCGGTTCCTGAAATCCAGATGGAGTGGGATGAAGCCAGCTGCGGTCAACTGGTCTGGTTGTATAACGAAGCCATTTCTCGTTTTGGCGGCCAGACGGAGGCGTTCTTTGCCTCCCTCGCCCGCCCGGATCGTGAACCTGAGCCTGGCACTCAGCCGGGGCGTTCACTGCGCGTCGCGTCTATCGACATTGGTGGCGGCACAACGGATATGGCGATCACCCATTATCAGCTTGATGATGGCTCGGGTAATAACGTTAAAATAACGCCGCAGCTGCTGTTCCGTGAAGGGTTTAAAGTCGCGGGTGACGATACCCTGCTTGATGTGATTCAGCGCTATGTACTGCCCGCCCTGCAAACGCAACTGCAGAAATCGGGGATTGCGGATGCCTCGCTGCTGATGGCTTCACTCTTCGGTGACTCCGGTCGAATTGACACCCAGGCAGTATTACGCCAGCAAACGGCGCTTCAGCTCTTTATGCCGATTGGCCATGCCATTCTTGCCGCGTGGGAATCGAGCGATATTGACGATCCGCTGGCTGGCCTGCATGCCACTTTTGGTGATCTCCTGCCGCAAAAACCGACCCGCAACGTGATGAATTATCTGCAACAGGCGATCGATCATGCCCTGCCAGCGGGTTCTGAAACGTTCGATCTGTTCACCGTTCCGCTGCACGTGAATTTCCGTGAAATGCAGGATGCGATGCTGGCTGGCCAGTTTACGCTGGCCTCACCGCTCCACGCGGTGTGTGAGGCGATATCCCATTACAGCTGCGATATTCTGCTGATCACCGGACGTCCTGGCTGTCTGCCTGGCGTTCAGGCGCTAATTCGTCATCTTCAGCCGGTGCCAGTCAATCGCATCGTCTGGCTGGATAAATACCAGGTTCATGAGTGGTATCCGTTCAGCCAGCAGGGGCGCATTGGCAACCCCAAATCAACCGCCGCCGTAGGAGCGATGCTTTGCAGCCTGGCGCTTGATCTGCGTCTGCCGCGCTTCAACTTTAAAGCCGCAGACATCGGTGCGTATTCAACCGTGCGGTATCTGGGTGTGCTGGATAATACGGTCAACACCCTGCGCGAAGAGAACGTCTGGTATCAGGATATCGATCTCGATAAACCCGGTGCGAAACTCGACGCGCGTCTGCACTTCCCGCTGCGCGGTAACGTCACCCTCGGCTTCCGCCAACTGGCAAACGCGCGCTGGCCGGCTACGCCGCTCTATACGCTTAGCATCAACTCGGCTGAACTGGCCAAAGCGATTGCAGGTGATGGTGTGCTGAATGTGCGGCTTAAACTCTGCGGTGGCAGCAAGCAGGAAGGCCCGGAGTCCTTCGAGCTGAGCGATGCCTGGCTCCAGGACGGAACTCCGGTTGCCCCTGACGCGTTAACCTTCAAACTGAATACTCTGGCCGATCGCCGTCATAGCGGTAGCCACTACTGGATCGACAGCGGGAGCGTATACCTGAAATGACAGCGACGACCACCACCACTCAGGCCCTTATCGGGTGGATTAATGAGACGCGCCTGAACGCCCCTGTGCTGGATAACGATGCTGACGCCCTGCTTGCTCGCATCAACGCGGTGCTGGTGCGGGAACAAGCCATTGAACATGCCCTGACCCGCCAGAGCAGCATTGGGCTTTACGGCCATTCTCAGAGTGCCAAAGCACACCTGCTTTTGTCTCTGTGCGGTAGCGGTAACGGACGCCTGAACGTGACACCGGGCCAGCGTACCTTTGACTATTTTTCGCATATCAATCCGGGACATGCCCTGACAAACATGGCCGTCCGCTTCACCCGGGAAGATGCAGATGTCGTTGATGAGGCGTTTCCGCTGCGTCTGAGCCTGGTCACCGAGGCCGAACTGGTACAGCTGTTTATTGCCCGCACGACGCTGCACCCGCAGATACGCGCGGTGGATAAAGCCGTCATTGAGACGCGACTGGAGAAATGGCGCGGTCTGCGTCAGCCGCAGGGCGTGCCTGGCATCACGACTCAGGAAGTGGGGGCAATTGCCCGCTTCTGGCAGAACACGGTACCCGCCGCAAAACAGCAAATTGATGATGCCCTGTGGCATCAGTTTGCCCAACTGGTACCCTCCCTTGATCTCAGCACACGAGCCAGTGTCTGGTCGCTGCTTTGGGGTGAGCAACAGGAGTTGACCCAACAGTGGTTAAAACTCGCCCACGTGCTGCATCAGACCAGCCATGCCAGCGAACTTGCCGCGCCTCTTAGCCTGCTGGTGGATAGCTTCGGCCTGCCCGGTGAAGGGTTCCTGACGCACGACGGTACGTTAACCCTTCAGGAAGCGCAGGAGACGCTGCTACATCCACTGAATAACGGTGAGATGCTCAATGCCATCAGCATACCCGTCGATGTGCTTGCCTTCCTGACCCGTGAGCTGGTGTTACCGGTTGAGAACAGCGCCCTGGATAATGTGGATATTATTGATATCCCGGTATTTGAAGAAAATAATGCCGACCCGTTACGCCAGGCTAAATCACAGTGGCTGCTTGAGCACTACCGTCAACAGCTACAGCCAGATGTTCTGGTTATTTGCAATGCCACCGCTCAGCACGAGCAGACGGCCAAAAAAGCAAAAGTGCTAATGAACTGGGTTAAAGAGACACAGCCTGCTGAAGAATCTGCCCTGCCGGGTCTGGTGTGGGCAATTACCCCTCATGACGCTCGTTTTACCACCCGGCAGAATCTCGATGAAGCCGTACAGCATCTGCTCGGTAAACCGGGTTTACGTTGGGGCACTCTCCAGGCACTGGACAGCCACAGCATGCAGCGCGTGATCGAGTGGTTGTCTCAGGCCACATTACCCGCCCAGCGGCAGAAGCGTCTCAGTACGCTGAAAAACTTGCTGCAGCAGGAGCTTTCGTCTCTGATGCAAAGCTATCTGACGCCACTGGTTGAGGCCCCCGGAGCCAGACGAACCCGTGCAGAAAGTATGGTGCGTACTCTACAGGGCTGCGCCGCCCGCCACGGCGAACTGCTGGATGGCCTTCTGCCGCCGCTTAAAGCCTTTGAAACTCTGCTGGCCGTTCAGCAACCCCGTGAGGAGCAAGTTAATGGGTTGTTTACGGATTCCATTGACCTGTTTGCCGATAACGCGCAGGAAAGTGCCGGCATGTTCCAGACAAAAGACAAAGCGCGTCTGGCACACAGAGTGTGGATAAATCATCTGCGTCAATGGAGCCGCAATGAGGCCACGGCAGCTCGTCTTGGACTGGATCCCGGGGTGTTACAGCAAATCGCAGATGTTCTGGTGGTAACCAGCTACCGGCTTAACCTGCCTCAGCAACTTCAGCGCATTGTTGAAACGGATAAAAGTAGCGCCGCACAACTGCATGCCGTGATGGGTAATTTCGTTGGCTGGTTGGGTTACGACCAGACACCTGTTACAGCACGTCCGGCAAGCCGCATCCGTAAAGGTCAGGCCATCTTTGTCACACCAGTGGTGAACAGTGCAGAGCCCCGTCTGACCCGACTGGGGGAACAGCCCGTACATGCGGCTACCGCGTATGTTTACGACTGGCTGGTTGCACTCTATAGCCGGGCGATAGAGAACATTGATTACCAGCATCCGCATGATGTTCAGCCCGCCTCTCGTCAGGCACTGCAGGCATTATTGCGCTGATCTTTTTCGCCCGCAGCAATGCGGGCTATTATCACGCTGCCACGCACTCTGCTAATGCCTGTGCCAGCGCGGACGGGTTTTCCCAGGGCATTGAATGCCCGGCAGCAGGGATGATTTTCACTTCAACGCCCTTCTGCTTCAGATTATCCACATCGTTATCTGGCAGCGACAGCTCGCCGAAAATCAACGTCACCGGACACGTCAGAGACAGGAATTGTGCTTCCCATTCGGGTTCAACACCTTCCACCAGGCTTGATGCGCCCCGCCACACGGCATAAGGGGCATTACTCTGCAGGCACCCCGCCCACGCCGTCGTTTCTGCGCTGAGCATGGCATCATAACCCCGTTCCAGAAACTGTTGCTCTGTTTGCGCTGCGATAGACCGACTGAACACTCCGCCACCTGCGTGAAAATTGGGTTCTGACACCATCAACCCTTTGACGCGCGGTGCAACCAGCCTGGTGTGAGTAAAAACTGTTCATAAGCACTCCTTTTATGACGCACTGTGTATTTATACAGTCATCACACCTGGAATGCTATGTTCATCTTTTAAAATTGGAAGCGTGCTTCAGAAAAGCGAGACCAGCAGCGCAACGGGAAAGCTCATTGGCCAGGTAGACCCCACCAGAAAAGCACTCAGCAGGCGTATACGTTTACGGTCTTTAGAGAGGAACCAGGTAATTAATGCGCAGATGGAAGCCATGATTGCGTAAAAAACCAACATCTTTTGATACAACGTCATTCTGTATACCAGAGCCGAAAAAATAACCGCACGCAATATGCGTTATATGTTGATACAGATCAAGTTTTTTCGTTACAGAATAACCACTTAAAAATCATGGCTAATAACAATTGGGTATTTTACGCAACATTAATGGCGAAATGAGAGTACACCCGGCCGCGCAAGCGACCGGGCATGGTGGCTAGTGTTTAATCATGACATGCCGGACAACCGTATAATCCTCAAGCCCGTAAACCGACATGTCTTTTCCGTATCCGGACAATTTCATGCCGCCATGTGGCATTTCGCTCACCAGCATAAAGTGGGTATTCACCCAGGTGCATCCGTACTGCAGGCGTGCGCTCAGGCGATGGGCGCGCCCGACATCTTTAGTCCAGACTGATGATGCCAGACCATATTGCGAGTCGTTGACCCATGCCAGCACCTGCGCTTCATCATCAAACTCGGTCACGCTCACCACCGGACCAAACACCTCGCGCTGGACAATGGCGTCTTCCTGTTTTGCACCCGCCAGCAGGGTTGGCTGGAAGTAGTAGCCAGTCCCCTCTTTTTTGCTGCCCCCCGTGACAACACGGATGTGGCCGAGCGCTTTCGCCTCATCAACAGCTTTACAGACCCGTGAAAGATGGGCTGCCGAACTCAGCGGCCCAAGCTCGGTAGAGGCATCTTCCGGGGCACCCATCTTGAGGCTGGCTACTGCTGCACCCAGTTTTTCAACAAGCCGGGCATAAATCCCCTTCTGAGCATAAATACGACAGGCTGCCGTACAGTCTTGTCCGGCATTGTAGAAACCGAAAGTACGAACACCTTCGACAACGGCATCGAGATCGGCATCATCAAAGACGATAACTGGCGCTTTACCCCCCAATTCCATGTGGGTGCGTTTAATCGAAGACGCGGTATGCCCGATGATATGTTCCCCGGTAGCAATCGAGCCGGTCAGTGAGACCATGCGCACTTTTTCATGCCCGGTCAGCGGGTCTCCTACCGTTTTACCACGACCAAACAGCACGTTCAGAACGCCTGCCGGGAAGATATCCTTCGCCAGTTCTGCCAGTTTTAAGGCTGTCAGTGGCGTAATTTCAGAAGGTTTGATTACCACACAGTTACCGGCCGCCAGCGCAGGTGCCAGCTTCCATGCGGCCATCATCAGCGGGTAGTTCCACGGTGCGATAGAGGCGACAACACCAATCGGGTCGCGACGGATCATCGAGGTGTGGCCATCAAGATATTCCCCGGCGGCCAGCCCGTTCAGGCAACGCGCGGCCCCGGCAAAGAAACGAAAAACGTCGACGACGGCCGGAATTTCATCACCCAGAACACAGTGCAGCGGCTTGCCACAGTTGAGAGATTCAAGCCGGGCAAACTCTTCACCATGCGCCTCAATGACATCAGCCAGTTTCAGCAGGCACTCAGCACGCATTTTAGGTGTGGTTTGCCCCCAGTCGCTGAAAGCATGATCCGCAGCCTGAACGGCCGCATCAACCTGAGCAGGTGAGGCTTCAGTAATCTCCAGCAGTACCTCTCCGGTGGCAGGGTTATAAACCGGTTGTTTTTCTCCTTCTCCGGCAACCAGTTCACCCTTTATCAGCAGATGTTTTTGCATAGCATTATCCTGTTGAAATTAAAGTTATTTCCCGCTACCGGCAATGTTCTCGCCGTCGCGGGTTAGCCACCAGGCTCCCAGAATAGGGATGGTCGTCACCAGCATCACCAACAGTGCAACAACGTTGGTGACCGGCACGTCACGTGGACGCCCGAGCTGATTGAGTAACCACAGCGGTAACGTACGTTCGTGTCCCGCGGTAAATGTTGTGACGATGATCTCGTCGAACGATAGCGCAAACGCCAGCATGCCCCCGGCCAATAGCGCTGAGCCTAGATTGGGCAGCACGACATACCGGAAGGTTTGCCAGCCATCAGCCCCCAGATCCATCGACGCTTCAACCAGACTCCAGGAGGTGCGTCTGAACCGGGCAATGACGTTGTTAAACACCACCACCACACAGAAGGTAGCGTGTCCGACCACGATGGTGAAAAATCCCGGTTCGAGGTTGATAGCCTTAAATGCTGTCAGCAGCGCCAGACCGGTGATGATCCCCGGTAGCGCAATCGGCAACAGCAACAGCAACGAGATCGCGTTTTTGCCGAAAAACTCACTGCGCCACAGTGCCGCTGCAGCAAGCGTGCCAAGCACGAGGGCAATTGCGGTGGATAAGGCGGCAATTTGAAGTGACAACGTCACTGACTCAATGATATCGCCACGCCCTGCCGCCACGCTAAACCACTTCAGCGTCAGCCCTTGTGGCGGAAAACTGAACGCAGCGTCTTCGGTGTTAAAGGCATAGGTCGCAATAATCAGCAGCGGGAAGTGCAGGAAGATTACCCCTCCCCACGCTGCCACTTTCAGGAACAGCGGTGCGCGTTCAGAGTGCATCGAATGCTCCCAGACGTTTCACGAACGCCAGATAGAGAGAAATAAGCACGATGGGAACTAACGTAAACGCCGCAGCCATGGGCATATTGCCGATCGCCCCTTGCTGAGAATAGACCATGTTCCCGATGAAATAGCCTGGCGGCCCCACCAGCTGTGGAACAATGAAATCCCCCAGCGTCAGGGAAAAGGTGAATATTGACCCTGCGGCAATACCCGGGATTGCCAGCGGTAAAACGACATAACGAAAGGTCTGACGGGGACGCGCACCGAGATCGGCCGAGGCCTGCAGTAAAGAAGCGGGTAGCCGTTCCAGCGCTGCCTGTACGGGCAGGATCATAAACGGTAACCAGATGTAGACGAAGACCAGAAACCGCCCCAGCCCGGAGGTGGACAACGTGTTTCCACCGATCGCCGGTAACGTAAGCACTGAGGTCAGGATCGGCTCCAGCCCCATATGGCTGAGAAACCATTGCGCCACGCCATCCTTCGCCAGCAGTAAAGTCCAGGCGTAAGCTTTAACAATATAGCTCGCCCACATCGGAAGCATCACCGCGATATAGAAGAATGCTTTCCACTTACCACTTGTATAACGCGCCATATACCAGGCCATCGGGAATGCCAGGATTGCACTGGCAATGGTGACCGCTATTGCCATCATCAGCGTACGCAGGATGATATCGTAGTTTGCCGGGTTGAAGAGTGCCTGGATGTTAGCCAGAGTCAGATCCGGCGTGACCGCCATAGTGAAGTCGTCAAAGGTGTAAAACCCCTGCCACAGCAGGGTCAGGAGTGAACCTAAGTAGACGATGCCAAACCACATCAGCGGAGCAAGCAGCAGCAGGAACAAGCCGAGCGATGGCTTTCGCCAGAACAGGGCCGTGATACGGCTTAAGCGGCTGCGCGGTGCGGGAGGATGAGCGACACTCATATCCATTTCACCTCTCCTCAGACAGACGGATCATGGCATCCCGTGACCACGACGCCATCACTGCCTGCCCCGGCTCAACTCCACTCAGCATCGTGATATCACTGAGATTGGCCTGGCTCACCAGCAGTTTTGCCCCATCAGCGAGTTTGAGCTCCAGACGTGTTGCCGCCCCCTGATACTGTACCGCCTGTACGACACCCTGAACCTGAACTTCACCACTCTCATTGAGGCGAATATGCTCAGGACGTAGCGAGTAAGTGCCTTCCAGGCCACAGACTTTATGCGCAAGGCCAGCATCAAAGACATTGGAGGTTCCGACAAAACCTGCCACAAACGGGGTGCGCGGGCGCATGTAGAGATCGCGTGGTGTATCGACCTGCTCAATACGTCCGTTATTGAACACCGCCACCCGGTCTGACATGGAAAGGGCTTCGCCCTGATCGTGGGTGACAAAAATAAAGGTGATACCCAGTTCCTGCTGAAGCTTCTTCAGCTCGAACTGCATCTGCTCGCGCAATTTGAGGTCAAGTGCGCCTAAAGGTTCGTCCAGCAGCAAGACGCGTGGTTCATTAACCAACGCGCGCGCAATCGCAACGCGCTGGCGTTGTCCACCAGAAAGTTGCGAGGGCTTACGGGCTACGGCAAAGCTTAAACCTACTTTTTCCAGAGCATCCCTGGCCTGTGCATGGCGTTTTTTCTTGTCGACACCTTTGACCATCAACCCGTAGGCGACATTATCGAGGATCGACATATGCGGGAACAACGCATAATCCTGGAACACGGTGTTCACATCTCGCTCCCACGGGGGAAGTTCGCTCGCCTCTTTGCCAAAGATGGCGATCGTACCACCCGAAAGCTGTTCAAAACCGGCTATCAGACGCAGGCAGGTGGTTTTGCCGGAGCCCGAAGGCCCCAGCATAGAGAAAAATTCTCCGTCACGAATCGCAATGGTAACCCCATCCACCGCCCGTACGTCGCCGTACAGACGGGAAACGTTATTAAACTCTACGGCATACGTCATGTTCTGCTCCCGGGCGATTAACGGCCGCCCATAATGGCGATGTAATCCTGCGTCCAGCGGCTATATGGCACAAATTTGCCGCCTTCAGCGATAGGGGTTTTCCAGAACATGATTTTGTCGAACTCGTTATATCCGTTTGTTTCGCAACCTTTCTCACCCAGCAACGTGCTGGCTTTACACCCTTCAGGAACCACAGGCAGTGAGCCAAACCATGCCGCCAGATCGCCCTGCACTTTCGGCGTCAGCGACCAGTTCATCCATTTGTAGGCGCACATCGGATGTTTTGCCTGTGCGTGAAGCATGGTGGTATCCGCCCAGCCAGTGACCCCTTCTTTCGGGAAGACGGTGGCAATCGGCTGGTTCTCAGCTTTCAGGGCATTTGCCTGATAAGGCCAGGCGCTGGAGGCAACGACGCCTTCATTTTTGAAGTCACTCATTTGTACGGTCGTGTCATGCCAGTAACGGTGGATTAAGGCATGCTGATCGCGTAGCACCTTGAGTACGGCGGCATACTGTTTCTCAGTGAGCTGGTACGGGTCGGTGATACCCAGTTGCGGTTGAGTGGCTTTGACAAACAGCGCGGCATCGGCGATGTAAATCGGACCGTCATACGCCTGCACACGCCCCTGATTGGTTTTACCGTCCGGGAGATCCTGTTTGGTAAAGACCACGCCCCAGCTATCCGGCGGTGTCGGGAAGGTTTTGGTGTTGTACATCAGCAGGTTTGGCCCCCACTGATAGGGTGTGCCGTAGACTTTGCCTCCTACGTTAAACCATTCTCCTTTCACAATCCGTGAATCGAGGGTTTTCCAGTTGGCAATGAGGTCGGGATTAATGGGTTGAACGCGTTTCCCCATGATCAGACGCAGTGAAGCATCACCCGACGCGGTGACCAGGTCGTATCCCCCTTTCGCCATCAGGCTCACCATTTCATCCGACGTGGCCGCCGTTTTGACGTTGACCGCGCATCCGGTCTCTTTTTCAAACTGGGTTACCCAGTCATAATTTTTATCCGTCTGTCCTCGTTCGATGTATCCCGGCCAGGCAATAATATCCAGTCGTCCTTCCCCGTCACCGATAGCCTTTGGTGGTTCTGCGGCTTGCGCTGTCATGATAGTCATGCCGAGCGCACACAGGCTGCTGCGGGTAAATTTTTTGCTCATAAGGGTTACTCCAGTGGCAATGGAATTTAGCGGCAGCCGTGCCGTAAAAATATCTCCCTTATTAAACGTAGACCGCGTAAATGCGCCGCACCGTGCGGCTTAAGGAAATTTCATCAAGGTGTGACCGAGGGCGCATTCCCCGTTAACTGGATTATAGACAAGGAGTTAGCGATGAGAGACGGTTTGCGGATTAACTGGGATATGGCGCCACGAAATATTTGCCGTGCCGCCATACGAATAAGGAATGATTATTTAAATGAAGGTAAGAAAAGTTTATTTCAGCATACTGCTAATTAATTTCCCCAACTGAATAACCGCCTGTTCTTCACGCTCCCCCCATGCCCAGGAGGTATTAAAACGAAAGAATGGCGTCCAGGCGTCAGAGGTGGAAAACATCTTTCCGGGGGCAATACTAATGTGGTGAATTAAGGCCTTTTCACTAAGCTGCCCTGCATCCAGTTGCGCCGGAAGCTCCAGCCATAAAAAGTAGCCGCTATCATTATGGTGAATTTTGACCCCGGCAGGCATATGCCGCAAAAGGGACTGCCAGGCCTGCTGCTTTCGCTCGGCCAGCGTGCGCCTCAGGCGACGAAGATGAGCGTCGTAACGTTTAGTCGCCAGATAGTCCACCAGCGCCAGTTGCATCGGAGAACTGGTCGATAACGTGCTCATCAGCTGTAACTGCTGAATGCGTCGCGCATGTTTTCCCGCCGCCACCCAGCCGATACGAAACCCCGCCACCAGACATTTCGAAAACGATGAGCAGTGCAGCGTCATGTCCTCCCGGTCCCAGGCCTTCGCCGGAAGCGGTTTTTCCCGACCAAAGTAAAGCTCGCTATAGACATCATCCTCAATCAGGGTGACGTTATGTTTCGTTAACAGCGCAACCAGATTCGCTTTTTTCTCGGCACTCAGCGTAAAGCCAAGCGGGTTTTGCCCATTGGTCATGAGCCAGCAGGCTTTTACCGGGTATTCATTCAGCGCCTGCTCAAGCGCATTCAGATCGATCCCCTCGCGGACATCCGTCGCAATCGACAGTGCCTTGAGTTTCAGGCGTTCCAGCGCCTGCAATGCGCCGTAGAAACAGGGATTCTCGACGATCACCCAATCCCCAGGTTCAGTCACTGCCTGCAAACTGAGATTCAGTGCTTCAAGCGCGCCAGCGGTAATGACGATCTCTTCAGGTGAGATGTTCATCCCCTGCTGGGCATAGCGCCGGGCAATAGCGTGGCGAAGGTCAACATTACCCGGAGGAAGATTTTCAATGACGCTCATTGCGGTCGCCGTTTTACTGACATTCGCCAGCGAGCGGTTAAGCTGCTGAAGCGGGAAAAGTCGGGGATCGGGAAACGCGGAAGCAAAAGGAACAACAGATGGATCGCGGCTGGCCTGCAATACGTCGAAGATATAGGTGTTGATGTCGACCACTTCGTCACGCATCACCTGGGCAGGCGGCGCAGGCTGTTGTGTCGTCAGGCGCGAGGCAACGTAATAGCCCGACTGCGGTCTGGCGACAATGCGCCCCTGACTTTCCAGCATCTGGTACGCGTGGCCAACGGTCATAAAACTCATGCCGCTGCTCACCACCTGTTCGCGCAGAGAGGGCAACTTATCGCCCGGCAACCATACGCCAAGCTCAATCTGCGAGATAATTTGTTGCGCCAGACGCTGGTATTTTTTCATCAGATTCTCCTTAATGCCGACAGTGTATATCAGCAGGAGAAAAAGAGAAGTTTTTGCTAACTGTTATGAAAAGCGGTGTTGATTACTTGCGGTACTCGATAACGTGGCTCTGGGCTGAATGTGCAACGGCCAGGTGATCGAGCGTAATCATCGGCGATTTGCAAAAAATGCATTTCGCGCCAAACGGGTTTTTCTCAGACACATCAAAGGCTGAGGTACGGTACTGCGAACCATGACAGCATGGGCAGCGGAAATGAATGTAAGAAGTCATAGGATTCTCCTGTGAACGTTAAAACGTAAATTGCTAATGGGCCTTTCAGGCGATAGTGGTTTGAAACAAAAACTAATCGGAGTGTAGAAAGAGAACCAGGAGCGGCTACGGAGAGGCACAACGTGATGAGGACTGCTTTATAAAACTACGTCAGATATTTTTTTGGACTCAAAACCAGGAGATCATTAACGCATGACGTTGAAGACAAAGCAAGCAGTTTAATGCGGAAAATTCATAAAAAAATTGTTTTTATTCAGACAGGCTAAGAGCGTCATTAAATATAGGTGAAATTCATATTACAGAAAACATCTATAAATCAATGAAATATAAATATTATGCATGGCATTTTTTGCCTAATGTTCTTAACACTCTGGAGGTATTAACACTCATTCGAACGCGATCTGTTAAAGAAAAAGGAGTTTAAGATGGCAATTCCAGCATACCTGTGGCTTAAAGACGACGGTGGAGCAGATATCAAAGGTTCTGTCGATGTACAAGCACGGTCTACTTGCATCCGGAACGTATAAAGTCACTGCTGGATTAGATGCACTTGGAACAATACAGGTATATTGATGAATGCCAAAAAACATACCCTCACCTGGGTTATTGAAACATTGATGCTGTTTGTTATTTACTCCCTGGTATGTTACTTCATGCCTGATGTATTACTTTATCATCTCTACACCAGACATTTGGGTTTTGTCACTGAACTAGAATGGAATGAAAGCTATACACTCTTGCTTTTCATCTTTTCATTTTTGCTCAATGCCGTGTTGATATACCTTTGGGCTTTACGAAAATGAATCTCTCTTGGGTGGAAATATTGCCGCCCAACAAGAGTTACAGCCAAGGCAGGCAAGAAAACTGTTATAGATAAATAACACAGGTCTGTTTCTGCAACCCAGAGCTGGCGCGGCTTAGAATGGCATCGACATAATTACATCGCGGAGTTTTGCATGTTTGGTTTGGATGCTTTTCACCTTGCACGGATACAGTTTGCTTTTACCGTATCCTTTCACATCATTTTCCCGGCGATCACCATCGGTCTGGCCAGCTATCTTGCTGTGCTGGAGGGCCTGTGGCTGAAAACCAAAAATCCGGTCTGGCGCTCGCTGTACCATTTCTGGTCGAAGATTTTTGCCGTTAACTTTGGTATGGGTGTTGTCTCCGGGCTGGTGATGGCCTACCAGTTTGGTACCAACTGGAGTGGTTTTTCGCAGTTTGCGGGCAGTATTACCGGCCCGCTGCTGACCTATGAAGTGCTGACCGCCTTCTTCCTGGAAGCTGGTTTCCTTGGCGTGATGCTTTTCGGCTGGAATAAAGTCGGGCCTGGTTTGCATTTCTTCGCCACCTGTATGGTGGCACTGGGGACCATTATCTCCACCTTCTGGATCCTCTCATCAAACAGCTGGATGCAGACCCCGCAAGGCTATGAGATCGTCAACGGTCAGGTCGTGCCGGTGGATTGGTTCGCCGTGGTGTTTAACCCCTCCTTCCCTTACCGCCTGCTGCATATGTCGATAGCCGCGTTCCTCAGCAGCGCGTTGTTTGTCGGCGCTTCCGCGGCATGGCATCTGCTGCGCGGGAATAATACTCCTGCCATCCGGGCGATGTTTTCTATGGCGCTGTGGATGACGTTAATTGTCGCCCCCATCCAGGCCATGGTCGGTGATATGCACGGGTTGAACACCCTAAAGCACCAGCCCGCTAAAATCGCCGCCATTGAAGGCCATTGGGAAAATCCGCCAGGTGAACCAACCCCGCTTCTGCTGTTTGGTTGGCCAGATATGGAACAGGAGCGCACCCGCTTTGGTCTTGAGATCCCGGCGCTGGGGAGTCTTATCCTGACGCACAGCCTGGATAAACAGGTTCCGGCTCTCAAGGAGTTCCCGAAGGAAGACCGCCCGAACTCGACCATCGTCTTTTGGTCATTCCGCATTATGGCCGGCTTAGGCATGCTGATGCTTCTGCTTGGCGTGGTGGCTCTGTGGTTACGCTATAAAAAGCGCGTTTACGCTTCTCGCCCTTTCCTGTGGTTTGCCCTGTTGATGGGGCCATCCGGGTTGATTGCGATTCTGGCCGGATGGATCACCACCGAAGTGGGCCGCCAGCCGTGGGTTGTTTACGGTCTGCAGCGAACGAAAGATGCGGTTTCAGCGCATGGTGACCTGCATATGAGCGTGAGTTTGCTGGCCTTTTTCGTCGTTTACACCTCGGTGTTTGGCGTGGGTTACAGCTATATGGTGCGCCTTATCAGGAAAGGTCCGCAGCCTCATGAATCTTATGCCACAGAATCAGATGGACGTCCGGCGCGCCCACTCTCTGCCGTCACAACTGAACATAAGGAGCAGCCATAATGGGTATCGATCTTTCCATTATCTGGTTTGTCATCATCGTCTTCGCCACACTGATGTATATCGTGATGGACGGTTTTGATCTCGGGATAGGTATCCTGTTTCCGGCGACACAAAACGCCGACGATCGCGATGTGATGGTCAACAGCGTCGCCCCGGTCTGGGACGGAAATGAAACCTGGCTGGTGCTCGGCGGTGCGGCCCTGTTCGGTGCATTTCCACTGGCCTATGCGGTGATCATTGATGCCCTCACCATCCCGCTGACATTAATGCTGATCGGACTTATATTCCGTGGCGTAGCATTCGAGTTTCGCTTTAAAGCGACGCCGGCCCACCGCCCGTTCTGGGATAAAGCGTTTATTGGCGGTTCAATTCTGGCTACGTTTACCCAGGGTGTAACGGTGGGCGCAGTGATCAACGGCTTTACCGTGACTGGCCGGGCCTATACTGGCGGGCCCTTTGACTGGTTCACCGCGTTTAACCTGTTCTGCGGTGCCGGTCTGGTGGTGGCCTATGCACTGTTAGGCTCTACGTGGCTGGTGATGAAAAGCGAAAATGCCCTTCAGCAGCGGATGCGTGGGGTATCCAGAACACTGTTAATCGCTCTTCTGGCCTTCATTGCCGCAATCAGTATCTGGACCCCGCTGGCGCAGCCAGCCATCGCCGCGCGCTGGTTCACACTGCCTAATCTGTTTTATCTGTTGCCTGTTCCGGTGCTGGTGGTGATCCTGAGCCTGTATCAGTGGCGTTGCCTCAATAATCCTGCAAGCCATAATCGCCCATTCATCCTGACGTTAGGATTGATATTCCTCGGCTTTAGCGGTCTTGGGATCAGTATCTGGCCGCATATCATTCCACCGTCAATCACCCTGTGGCAGGCCGCCGCGCCGACGCAAAGCCAGGGCTTTATGCTGGTGGGCGCGTTATTGATCATTCCCATTATTCTGGTCTACACCTTCTGGAGTTACTACGTGTTTCGCGGAAAAGTTCAGCATGGGGAGGGTTATCACTGATGCAACAACCTGTCTGGAAACGATTGATGTGGCTGGCCATTATCTGGGGCGGAAGCGTGCTGGCGCTGGCTGCGGTCAGTATGCTGTTTCGTATGTTGATGACAGCCGCAGGGTTTAAGTCTCACTAATCTTCATGTCGGGCAACCGCTGCGTTGCCCGACACCCGCCCCGCACTTTCAGATAAACCCCATTAACGCAAGGCAGCGTATCGTTACACTGTAAAAAGATTCACGATATTTATAGTTTGAGAAGAAAAATGAAAAAGCTCATTGCGTTAAGTGTTATTAGCCTTGTCCTGACCGGTTGTGTTAATCCGGGGAAAGCTTCCGTTCAGCCGGAGCAACTGAAGAACCATCGTTTTGTTCTGGAAAATGTGGACGGCAAAGCCGTGAAGGCCACAACAACGCAACCTGAGATCAGCTTTAGCGCCCTGCCAGATATTAGCCTGGTTAATAACATTCGCGTTTCAGGCCAGATGTGTAATCGCTTCAATGGGCAAGGGAAATTGTCCGAAGGCGAACTTAAAGTCAGCGGTCTGGCCATGACACGTAAACTTTGTACTGAACCGCAGCTTAACGAGCTGGATCACGCCATCGGCGACATGCTGCGCAAAGGGGCGCAGGTCGACCTGACAGAAGACCAGTTAACGCTGGCGACAGCCGATAAAACGCTGTTGTTTAAGCGTGCAGAATAATCAGTAGTTACCGCAAGTTCCAACGGCAAGCGACTGTTCGCTGCAGCGTTTGCCGTTTGGCAAGGCGCACATCCCAATAGCAGAACCGTCAAGCTGGCGGGCAACAGACAACGAACCACCAATCATCGCGCAGTTGGCCTGACCGGAGCTGGACATCGCCGCTTTCATTCCGGGCGCCACGTGTGCCGCTGTTGCTTGCTGGACTGGTTCACTGCTACATGCCGACAATAATAACGCGGCACACCCTACCAAAAATGCTGAGCGCATGCTCTCTCCCCCATGAATAATGCGAAACCTATGCATAATAGGCATCACATCCCGTGTCGTCGAGAGCGGAAGTGCGTATTTATGCGCCCCGGAAACAATTTCTCGCAATTTTTTTGGCAAAAGTTTGATCTACTCATTGATACCAGGAATACCGAGGACACAAAAGCGAAAATCGTCGAATCCCCTGTTTGCTAGACTAAAGAGATAATATTCAGGGCTCGTCGTCTGATGACAGCCCCTCTATTTTTGCGCAATGTAAGGGTGTCGTCCTATGCAAACTATTGACGGTAATGGGGCTGTTGCCTCAGTCGCGTTTCGCACCAGCGAAGTTATCGCCATCTATCCAATCACGCCAAGTTCTACCATGGCTGAGCAGGCAGACGCCTGGGCGGGTAACGGGTTAAAAAACGTCTGGGGCGATGTCCCAAGAGTGGTTGAAATGCAGTCTGAAGCCGGTGCGATTGCCACGGTACATGGTGCGCTTCAGACAGGTGCGCTCTCCACGTCGTTTACCTCTTCTCAGGGATTGTTGTTAATGATCCCGACACTATACAAACTCGCTGGTCAACTCACCCCCTTCGTTCTTCATGTTGCGGCACGAACCATTGCCACCCACGCCCTTTCCATTTTCGGTGACCACTCCGACGTAATGGCCGTGCGTCAGACCGGTTGCGCGATGCTCTGTGCCAGCAGCGTGCAGGAAGCACAAGACTTCGCCTTGATTTCGCATATTGCCACGCTGAAAAGCCGCGTTCCATTTATTCACTTCTTTGATGGTTTCCGCACGTCTCACGAAATCAACAAAATCGTCCCGCTGGCTGACGACACAATTCTGAATCTTCTGCCGCAGGCGGAAATCGACGCGCATCGCGCCCGCGCCCTTAACCCGGAGCATCCGGTGATCCGTGGGACATCCGCGAATCCAGATACCTATTTCCAGTCCCGTGAAGCCACGAACCCATGGTACAACGCGGTTTACGACCACGTTGATCAGGCGATGGCTGACTTTGCTGCCGCAACCGGACGAGAATACAAACCGTTCGAGTACTACGGCCACCCGCAGGCAGAACGGGTGATTGTGCTGATGGGATCCGCCATTGGAACCTGTGAAGAGGTGGTTGACGAGCTACTTACGCGCGGCGAAAAAGTTGGCGTGCTTAAGGTGCGTCTCTATCGTCCGTTCTCAGCTAAACATCTGCTTTCTGCCCTACCTGAAAGCGCACGTGCTGTGGCGGTACTGGACCGTACCAAAGAGCCCGGCGCACACGCGGAACCCCTGTATCTGGATGTCATGACCGCGCTGGCTGAAGCATTTAATAACGGCGAACGTGAAACGCTACCGCGCGTGATCGGCGGCCGCTATGGTTTGTCCTCCAAAGAGTTTGGACCGGACTGCGTGCTGGCGGTATTTAACGAGTTAAATGAAGCGAAACCGAAGTCTCGCTTTACGGTCGGCATTTATGATGATGTGACTAACCTTTCCCTGGCTTTGCCAGAAAACACGTTGCCATCGAATGCCAAACTTGAGGCACTTTTCTATGGTCTGGGCAGCGACGGCAGCGTCTCGGCGACCAAAAACAACATCAAAATCATCGGCAATTCTACCCCGTGGTATGCCCAGGGATACTTCGTCTATGATTCCAAAAAAGCCGGTGGTCTGACCGTTTCCCACCTGCGTGTGAGTGAACACCCCATCCGCTCGGCTTACCTTATTTCGCAGGCTGATTTTGTTGGCTGCCACCAGCTGCAGTTTATTGATAAATACCAGATGGCTGAGCGCCTGAAACCCGGTGGTATTTTCCTGCTGAATACGCCATACAGTGCAGACGAAGTCTGGGCGCGTCTGCCGCAGGAAGTACAGGCGGTCCTCAACCAGAAGAAAGCCCGTTTTTATGTAGTTAACGCCGCGAAAATTGCCCGCGAATGTGGTCTGGCTGCGCGTATTAATACCGTGATGCAAATGGCTTTTTTCCACCTGACCAATATCCTGCCTGGCGACAGTGCACTCATGGAACTGCAGGGCGCAATTGCCAAAAGCTACAGCAGCAAGGGTCAGGAACTGGTTGAACGCAACTGGCAGGCGCTGGCACTCGCTCGCGAATCTCTGTTTGAGGTAGCGCTGCAACCGGTGAATGCTGCAAGCCCAAATCGTCCTCCGGTGGTCTCTGATGCGGCGCCTGATTTCGTTAAGACCGTGACGGCGGCAATGCTGGCCGGACTGGGCGATGCCCTTCCCGTCTCTGCCCTACCGCCAGATGGGACCTGGCCAATGGGGACCACGCGCTGGGAAAAACGCAACATCGCCGAAGAGATTCCCATCTGGAAAGAAGATCTGTGTACCCAGTGCAATCACTGCGTAGCGGCTTGCCCACATTCGGCCATTCGCGCCAAAGTGGTTTCCCCGGAAGCAATGGCGGATGCTCCGGCCAGTCTCCATTCTCTGGATGTGAAATCGCGTGATATGCGCGGACAGAAATACGTTCTGCAGGTCGCACCTGAAGATTGTACCGGTTGTAATCTGTGCGTTGAGGTGTGCCCGGCGAAAGACAGACAGGACCCGAATATCAAAGCCATCAATATGATGTCGCGTCTGGAGCACGTTGAAGAAGAAAAAGTAAACTATGACTTCTTCCTGAATTTGCCGGAAATCGATCGCAGCAAACTGGAGCGTATTGATATTCGAACGTCACAACTTATCACTCCGTTATTCGAGTACTCTGGTGCCTGCTCTGGCTGCGGTGAAACGCCGTATATCAAGCTGCTGACGCAGCTCTACGGCGACCGAATGTTGATTGCCAACGCCACCGGCTGCTCATCAATCTACGGCGGTAATCTGCCCTCCACGCCGTACACCACCGACGCGAATGGTCGAGGTCCGGCATGGGCAAACTCATTGTTCGAAGATAATGCCGAATTTGGTCTCGGCTTCCGTCTGACCGTCGACCAGCATCGCGCTCGAGTGATGCGTTTACTGGAACAATTTGCCGGGCAGATCCCTGCAGAGCTCAATGACGCGCTACACACAGAAGCCACACCAGAAGTTCGTCGCGAGCAAGTTGCTGAGCTGCGACATGCCCTTCAGGGGGTGGCGGGTGCAGAACAACTTCTGACTGACGCTGACGCCCTGGTTGAAAAATCGATCTGGCTTATCGGCGGTGACGGCTGGGCTTACGATATTGGTTTTGGCGGGCTGGATCACGTGTTGAGCCTGACCGAAAACGTCAACATTCTGGTTCTGGATACACAGTGTTATTCCAATACTGGCGGCCAGGCGTCGAAGGCTACGCCATTGGGCGCCGTTACAAAATTTGGTGAACATGGGAAACGTAAGGCACGCAAAGATCTCGGTGTGAGCATGATGATGTACGGCCACGTTTACGTCGCGCAAATCTCACTGGGTGCGCAACTTAACCAGACGGTGAAAGCCATCCAGGAAGCGGAAGCGTATCCTGGCCCGTCGTTAATCATTGCTTACAGCCCATGTGAAGAGCATGGCTACGACCTGGCACTCAGCCACGATCAGATGCGTCAGCTGACGGCTACCGGCTTCTGGCCTCTGTACCGGTTCGATCCGCGCCGTGCGGACGAGGGCAAGTTACCGCTGGCGCTGGATTCACGTCCACCGTCAGATGCCCTGGCCGAGACATTAATGCAGGAGCAACGCTTCCGCCGCCTCAATGCGCAACAGCCTGAGGTAGCTGAACAGTTGTGGAACGATGCCGCCGCAGACCTGCAAAAACGGTATGATTTCCTGGCTCAGATGGCAGGTAAAGCCGAAAAATCAACCAGCGATTAATTCCCCCCGCCCGGTTAACCCGGGCATTTTTTTGCCATAAAAAAAGCCCGATGTATTCACATCGGGCTAATCCAGTTAATTAATAAATATCTATTTAGCAGAGTAAATAGCATTCATGCAAATTATGGATAAATAATCTTAAAGGCATATAACGACACAGAGATTAGCTTACTTAACTCATTATTAATAATTTTTATTTTGTATAATTCACCGCGAATCATTCATACAACCAATGACTATTTCCGCGGTTTTATTTGGTTTAGATTTTACTTAATTCGTAACAATTATATTTTATTACTCTTACACAGGAGTGATTTAGCATGAGACAACTTTCTCATTCTGAAAGTTCAACAGGTAATTAAATAAAAACAACTGCAAAGGAATA
Source organism: Enterobacter sp. 342 (assembly GCF_036663495.1). NCBI lineage: Bacteria > Pseudomonadati > Pseudomonadota > Gammaproteobacteria > Enterobacterales > Enterobacteriaceae > Enterobacter > Enterobacter sp. 342. The sequence goes on along the minus strand of NZ_JAWUEI010000001.1, from coordinate 385,419 downwards.
TCACAATGCAAAGAAAAGTACTGGCTCTGATGATTCCGGCTCTGTTAATGGCTGGTGCTGCACATGCAGCAGAAATTTATAATAAAGACGGTAACAAATTAGATCTGTACGGAAAAGTAGATGGCCTGCACTACTTCTCCGACGATAAAGGTGCTGATGGCGATCAGACCTACATGCGTCTGGGTTTCAAGGGCGAAACCCAGATCAACAACATGATGACCGGTTACGCACAGTGGGAATACAACATTCAGGCGAACAACACTGAAGGCTCAGATAACCAGTCCTGGACACGTCTGGCCTTCGCGGGTGTAAAAGTCGGTGACTACGGTTCCTTCGACTATGGCCGTAACTATGGCGTTCTGTATGACATTGAAGGCTGGACAGATATGCTGCCAGAGTTCGGTGGCGACTCCTACACCAAAGCTGACAACTTTATGACCGGTCGTGCGAACGGTGTAGCAACCTACCGTAACACCGATTTCTACGGACTGGTACCGGGTCTGAACTTTGCGCTGCAGTATCAGGGCAAGAATGAAGACGCCAGCAACAACCAGGAGGGTACTAACAATGGCCGTGACACACGCCATGAAAACGGTGACGGCTTCGGTATCTCTACCACCTATGACTTTGGTATGGGGATCAGCGCAGGTGCGGCCTATACCTCTTCTGACCGTACCAATGAACAGGTTATGAATACCACGGCTGGTGGTGACAAAGCCGATGCCTGGACTGCTGGTCTGAAATATGACGCCAATAATATCTACCTAGCGGCAATGTATTCTGAAACTCGTAACATGACGCCTTATGGTGATAATACCGACGCCGTGGCGAACAAAACTCAGAACTTCGAAATCACCGCACAATACCAGTTCGACTTCGGTCTGCGTCCAACCCTTTCCTACCTGCAGTCTAAAGGTAAAGACCTGGGCAACGGTCAAGGCGATCAGGATCTGGTTAAATATGCTGACGTAGGTGCGACCTATTATTTCAACAAAAACATGTCCACCTATGTTGATTATAAAATCAACCTGCTGGACGAAGATGACAGCTTCTACAAGAACAACGGCATCGGTACCGATGATGTTGTTGCGTTAGGTCTGGTGTACCAGTTCTAATTGTCCGGGCCCGCAAAATTATGGGGCCCATTTTTTTTTGAACTTCGTCACAAAAAGGAATATTTCTGACGATCTGGTTGAGGGTAAGTTGAAAGAAAGCTGGTTAAACTGCGGTTATAACCCTTCCCTCATTAAGGACAACAACGTTGTTTGGTCGTGTATCCGTTGCCGTACTTGCTCTCTTAGCGCTTCTGTGGATGGCGTTAATTTTTGATTTTGGTGATATTGTTGGTCACCTTAGCGCTCTTCTGAACCACCTGGATGCTGGTTAGCCTTAATCCTGAAAACACTCATTTTTTGCGAAAAGAGAGATAGCCAAAAACTCCGCTCCCCCCGTCCATAGGATGGTTAACTCCGTCCATCACCGTAACCTCCGGGAAGTCGAACGGCGATACGTTTTCAAAACAGGCAACATTCACACCGTACTCGTTCGGGTTGGAACGCCGTTGATGAAACGTATAAATCCCGCATATTGAGCAGAAGAAATGCCGGGCCGTACCCGTGTTAAATCGGTACTCCGTGAGCTTATCCTCACCTTTGGTTACGATAATCCCCGATAACGGCGCGGATACCGCCACAGCCCCCCGCATTCGGCAGAAAGAACAGCTGCAGCGCCGCGCAGTATTAAAGCCATCAGAAAGCTCGACGGTGAATACCACCGCGCCACAATGACACTGCGCATGACGAATTTCACCCATCGGTTACACCCCTTTCCTCACAAGTGCGGCAGCTTTGACGAAAACTTCATCCTCAACACCATCACCTTTCAGCCTGCCCAGCCTGACCAGTTCATTGACGATGCTATCGCGATCAATCGGTTTCTGCGCTGAAACCAGCCCAATGACGGCGGCACCGATCGCCAGCCCCACTAAACCTGTTTGTTCATCTTTGTTTTGCATATTCGAGCTCCCTTTTACAACAGAAAAGCGTAGCAGGAATATGTTAAAACGGAATGGTGTTCAACTGCTCTGTTAATACCATGAAAGCGGTTCAAACAGGTATGACTTCCAGTATCGACAGGTACGAGCGGGTGTTTATTATTGTATTTAACTTAAGATTCGCCTGTTCAAACAAGTTTTGATATTCAGATTTTGTCCTTGCCCGCCCTCCGTCAAAGCTTGTTAAAAGAAGCAGGTCAATCTCATACCGTCCCTGCTCATTATTTTCGTCTTTGATAAGGGGTTCAAAAACCAATAATCGTGAACGTTCTTTCATTGCCTTTCTGCAGCACTGCAGTATCTGAACGGCTTTCGCGTCTGGCCAATCCATCAAGATGTATTTAAGGAGATAAATATCCGCATCAGGACAGGTCTCAAAAAAGCTACCCTCTACCGTCCTCCACCGGCGATCGTCATTCAGCAAATGCAGTCGGTTCCGCGCAAGCACATCCTTTTGGTCAAAAAGGATCCCGGTTAGGCCTGGATTTCGACGTAAAACAGCCAGTAATAGATTCCCCAGTCCCCCGGCGATATCTGCAACGACGGCATGATGAGGGAACGCATAGCAATCCACAATGACTTCATTTTCCACGGATGACATAGATGCCATACCGGCATGAAAAATATTGCTGCCCGTAACCGTGTCATCATGCTGCCAGTATTCGTAAAAAGGCTTGCCAAACAATTCATTGAAAACAGGTTTACCTTGTAATATTTCATCCATTCTGGACGCTGGCTGCCAGAAAGTGGGATCGGTCAGCATAAGTACCGCTGAACGCAATGAAAATTCATACTCAGAACAAAGGAATTTTGCTGAATGGCTAAGACTGTATTCGTCTTCAGTTAATTCGTTGAACACCCCACGGGAGGATAATAATCGCATGATTCTATGCAGATAGTCGCGATCGACATTAAGCTCCAGGGCCAGTTGCTTAATTGATTTTTTTCCTTCGATCAGATGGTCCGCGACGCCTAACACCGCAACTGCCCTAAGTGCTGCCTGCCAGACAAAACCCATACTTTGTTCTAATAAACACATCCCTTCTTTACGGCTGAGTGAATCCAGACTATTAAGCTGTGTCATTTTCTGCTCCTTACCCAGTACAGACGTGTTGAACAACTAAAAAGCTGTTAGCAAGCGTAAGACTGAAAGTGAGCTTTATCCATTATGAAAAGAATATTTAGCAAAGTTAACTCATAGAATTTCGTATCGCTTTAAGTACAGAATTTTCAATACGTAAAAAAACAAGTCCACTTATCTTTTTTTGGAATAATAAAACAATGAAATTATTATAGGGGAAATAATTGTTGGCGCTTGCTAAAACCCCGTAAAAAGACGGGATTTCAGTATTTAGAATCTGGGTGTCAGTCCGTATTTTGGTGTTTTAATATTTGCCGCCCATATCTTTATGTCGTTTTGAAGCAGTACGGTGAAATCAGACTTAAGATGCGTCACCATGCCATTAACACTATCAGCATCAATCACAGAAAAATGTTCAATTTTGCTCAGGCCCACCTGAACACAGCGATATTGCGCAGGCAGTGCTTTGCCATTGACGTTAAGTTCTTTCCTGTCTCCACCACATTGTCCTTCAGAAATATATGACACCAGCAGATTGGCAGAACGCCGCTCTGGTTGGGATATACTCACCATGACAGGAAGACCCTCTGAAGTCTGTGTCATGTCATAAAGAACGGCATTTTTTATATACCATGTATTATATTCCCTCTCCTGAAACGCGGACCAGGCAGGCGCAGAGATGAACGCCATCACCACCAGTGTAATAGATTGAATTTTCATGGGATGTTGTCTTATGTGTTGTTGCACTTATTATTCAGATTGTGCAAAAAACAGCAAGCCATAGAGAATAAACCTACTACTATTAGCGGTGCCGGTGTCTGTATTGAGAAACTTTTGACGCTCTGTTAATGCCGGAGGTGTTCCTCTTTCAGCAAGGCATAACAATATTCATCACCCCATTCTCCCTTAAAAAAGATGTTCTGCCGATAATGGGCTTCCCGTCGAAAATGGAGTTTTTGCAAAAGATTTGCAGCGCGAATATTGCATGTATCCACAACGGCGATAAGCCGGTGCTTGTTATAGTGCGTAAATAGCAGAGTGATTATGGCATTGATAGCTTCCCGGGCATAACCCTGATTCTGATATTTCACATCAAAGGTCATACCCAGTTCAGCCTGCCTGCCCTGGTCAAAAAAATGAACACCAATATCCCCAATCACAGCCCCGTCCATTTGCCGTTCAACGATAATCTGGTACCACGTGTCATCGCAGTTAAACGCAAGGGAGTTCTGTTGAGCATATAATTTTTCCGCATCCTGCATCGTAAAACGATCCCAGCTCTGAAAACGAGCCACCTCAGGCTGGTTACGGTAGCACGAAATTTCCGGCAAATCGGCGGATGCCAGTGGACGCAGTAACAAACGCGAGGTTTGTAATGGCAATCTGTATTCCATTTTTTCTCTCTTATATCCCGTTATCTTACTTTTCAGGATGAGCCGTTCGGATTACTTCAAGCCCAACGCGCTGCCCGAAAGACAGTTCTAACGTGTTACCGTCAGGGTCGGCAAAAAATACATAGTAACCGACGGGATCACCCAGCTCTTCCGGCGCTTTTCTTAACACACCTTCAGCGGTTGCCATCTCCGTTTTCCTGTCGAGTTCTTCACGAGTGGCGCAGGCAATTCCCAGATGACCAAATGAGCCCAGCGGTGTATCGGTTACGTTGTCCGCCTGTACCAGCACAAGGGCGAAAGGACGGGTATGGTCGCTTAGCCACGCCACTTTTCGGGCATCAGGAATATCAGGTTCACGGGAATGAATAACCTCCATACCCGCGTAACGACGATAGAAAGCAATGCTCTTCTCAAGATCCCTGACCATGAACGCGACATGTGTAAAACCGACATCAATATCTTTCATATTAAGATGTTAGTCCTTTATCAACTTGTGGCAGTCATCTTAAAAGCTCAAGTTAACTTGATGTCAACAGACATTTCACCCGTGCCGGCCAGCGCTCATGAAGAGACAAAAGGAGAGAAATGGTAAGCCGCCGCCATCACGGCGATGCTGACAAAAACGCTGATAATAAAATACGTTTTGAAGGGTTGCTTTTGGGTTTTATGGCGAAAGAGTTGTTGTCCCAAAATGGCCCCTGGCCAGCCCCCTGTCACACCAAATACCAGCAACGTCGCTTCCGGAACCCTGCGCATACCTTTACGCGCCGCCATTTTATCTGCGCCATACATAACCATCGTCAGCACATTGATCAGCAGCAACCACATCACCACTGGATACGAGGTAAGAATGCTACCGACCGCAGCGAGGATCAGGAGTAAATAACAAAAACGATTGAGAGTCATAGTACAAGCCAGTGGATGTTAAGCGATTTTGAAGAAGCATTATACGCGATATCACGCATGTATCAGGCTCAGGATATTTATCTTTTGTCATTCGGAGTTGCATTGACCAGCCAATAACTTTGCGCGAGAACAGGTCAACACAGCCAGCCTTTGTGGGTTCGGGTGTAAAGTTCAGAATACCATTTAGAACAACATAAACCATGAGCTAGCTAAACACGGTGCTTATGTGTAAAAAGGGGGATTCATTCAGTAGGTGTTCATCGTGAAATACATTCGGCTAATTTTAAAGCTCATAACAGCATCACTTTATGTGTTCCTGGTTGTTTTTGGCTCTGGATTTGTAGGTTCCAGTACAACCAATGCAATTAACCTTGAAACACTTAACCTAAATTATTCATTAATTGCAAAGGACTCGGCAGTATACGCAATCTGCGCAACTGGTGCGGCATTGGTTGTTCCACCTGCCCTATATTTCATCCAGCATTATGTCTGGCCAGTGTTGAAGTTTATCGGCTTGAAGATTCGCTACTTCTTCCATGGATACTAAAAGTCTCGCCACTGGCGAAGCGATCTGCTAGAGCCTGCGATTTGTTTTCATGCCCAGGATGAGCAAGGGCATACAGAAGGCCTACTACTCTTTATCGAGTATCGGCTCCAGATTTAACGCAACTGTAAAACGTGCTGGTATTCGCCGCCGGAATCCGTACCATACGCGGCATACTTTTGCCTGCTGGCTTTTATCTGCCGGCGCTAACCCGTCTTTCATAGCCAGCCAGATGGGGCATGAAAACGCGCAAATGGTTTATGAAGTCTACGGTGCGTGGATTGAAGAAATGAATGGCGAACAGGTGTTGATGCTTAACGATAAGCTGGCACGCTGAAAATTTTTGCCCCTATTATGCCCCTATTGGCTCCGAAGGTAGTAATAAATGCAAGAAAATCAATCAAATACAAAGAAAGAACAATACAACCTGAACAAACTGCAAAAGCGACTGCGCCGTAACGTGGGCGAGGCCATTGCAGACTTCAACATGATTGAAGACGGTGACCGTATTATGGTTTGCCTGTCAGGGGGTAAAGACAGCTACACCATGCTGGAGATCCTGCGTAATCTTCAGCAAAGCGCGCCAGTGAAGTTTTCCCTGGTGGCGGTCAACCTTGACCAGAAACAGCCGGGCTTCCCGGAACACATTCTGCCGGAATATCTGGAGAAGCTGGGCGTAGAGTACAAAATCGTCGAAGAAAATACCTACGGTATCGTGAAAGAGAAGATCCCGGAAGGCAAAACCACCTGCTCTCTCTGCTCACGTCTGCGTCGCGGCATTCTGTATCGTACTGCAACGGAGCTGGGCGCGACCAAAATTGCGCTGGGCCATCACCGCGACGATATCCTGCAGACATTGTTCCTGAACATGTTCTACGGCGGCAAGATGAAAGGCATGCCACCAAAACTGATGAGCGATGACGGCAAGCACATTGTCATCCGCCCTCTTGCCTACTGCCGCGAGAAGGATATTGAGCGTTTCTCTCAGGCCAAAGAATTCCCTATCATTCCATGTAACCTCTGTGGCTCTCAGCCGAACCTGCAGCGCCAGGTGATTGGCGACATGCTGCGTGACTGGGACAAACGTTATCCGGGCCGTATCGAAACCATGTTCAGCGCGATGCAGAACGTTGTGCCGTCCCACCTCGCGGATGTTGAGCTGTTCGACTTCAAAGGTATCAACCACGATTCAGACGTGGTGAATGGCGGTGATCTGGCGTTCGATCGGGAAGAGATCCCTATGCAGCCTGCTGGCTGGCAGCCAGAAGAAGATGACAATCAGTTCGAAGAACTGCGTCTGAACGTACTCGAAGTGAAATAAAATGATAGCGTCTCAGAAAGAGATTCTGAGACGCTATATCCTTTACTTCAGCAGACGAACGCGGCAGGTTTTCCCTTTAATTTTCCCGTTTTGCAGCTGCTTCCAGGCCTTATGAGCAACCGCCTGGCGAACCGCCACATAAACATGTGCCGGATGCACCGCAATCTTACCGATATCCGCCCCATCCAGACCCACATCTCCGGTCAGCGCACCTAATACATCACCTGGACGCATCTTGGCTTTTTTACCGCCATCAATGCACAGCGTCGCCATTTCAGCCTCCAGCGGCACGAGACTGACACCGGCAGGTGGGGTCATCCAGTTCAGTTTAATCTGCAGCATTTCTGAGAGAATATTGGCACGTTGCGCCTCTTCCGGCGCACAGAAGCTGATCGCCAGTCCGCTGTTTCCTGCACGAGCCGTACGACCGATACGGTGGACATGGACTTCGGGATCCCACGCCAGCTCATAGTTCACCACCAGCTCAAGCGATTTGATATCCAGACCCCGCGCCGCCACGTCGGTCGCAACCAGGACACGGGCGCTACCGTTGGCAAAGCGGACCAGCGTCTGATCGCGGTCACGCTGCTCCAGATCGCCATGCAGCGACAATGCACTCTGCCCCGCCGAATTTAGCGCATCGCAGACTGACTGGCAGTCTTTTTTGGTATTACAGAACACCACGCAGGACGCAGGCTGATGCTGGCTAAGTAATTTCTGCAGTAGCGGGATTTTTCCCTGCTGCGAAGTTTCAAAGAATTGCTGTTCAATGGCTGGCAGGGCATCAACACTGTCGATTTCAATGGTAAGCGGGTTTTTCTGCACGCGGCCGCTGATGGCGGCAATGGCTTGCGGCCATGTGGCAGAGAACAACAGCGTCTGGCGATCGGACGGTGCGAAACGGATCACCTCGTCAATCGCATCGCTGAAGCCCATATCCAGCATCCTGTCGGCCTCATCCATCACCAGCGTTTGTAACGCATCCAGCGATACGGTGCCTTTTTGCAGGTGATCCAGCAGGCGACCTGGCGTCGCGACAATAATGTGTGGCGCATGCTGGAGCGAATCACGCTGTGCACCGAACGGTTGTCCGCCGCAAAGCGTTAAGATCTTGGTATTTGGCAGAAAACGCGCCAGACGACGCAGCTCTCCGGCGACCTGATCTGCCAGCTCGCGCGTCGGGCACAGAACCAGTGACTGAGTCTGGAACAGACCAGCATCAATGTGCTGCAACAACCCAAGCCCGAATGCTGCCGTTTTGCCACTGCCCGTTTTTGCCTGCACGCGTACGTCACGGCCTTCAAGGATGGCTGGCAGCGCGGCCGCCTGGACAGGAGTCATAGTGAGATATCCCAACTCGTTAAGGTTATCGAGTTGGGCGGCAGGCAGAACATTCAGGGTAGAAAAAGCAGTCACAATAATCTCTCGTGGTCATCTTCGCAGTCAGATGGCGCGTATCCTCGCAGATCTCGGGGTTTGATGCGACATTTTAATCGGTTCTTCATCTGGCGGCGGGTCCGGCATTGGCTGCGGACGCGGAATGGGATCGGGCATCGGTACAGGATCGGTGGGGATGGGATCAGGCTGACGCGATTGTTGCAGTTGAAGAGCGAGTAAGATGCTCATCATTCCCTCCAGAAGTTGCTGTCGTCTCTTTTAGGGTAGTCGCTGGCAAACAGGAGGCAAAAAAAAGCCGACTATGAAGTCGGCGTCGTACGAATCAATTGTGCTATGCAGTAATTCAAAAAAGGAAGTAAGACAATATGGAGCGCAACGCCCATCGCTTGACGTTGCATTCACCTGCGGGAGTAATAATGCACCTTACGGGGTAGATGTTTATTGACTTCGCTCAATTAAAAGAGCGTTTTGAACCGGGTAAAACGTGAAAAAAACGAAAATTTACAGCCATTTACTGCGATGTAACCACCATGCAACACCACCAATCACAACAACTAACATGACGCAAAACGCGGTGAAGCCGTAGCGATAAGCATTCCCCGGAATTCCGCCCAGGTTCACACCAAACAAGCCGGTCAGAAACGTGCTGGGTAAAAATACCATCGCCATCAGAGACATCGTATAGGTTCTTCTCGCAAGGGATTCCTGCATCACCTGGGCGATTTCATCTGCCATCACTGCCGTCCTGGCAATACAGGAATCGATTTCGTCCAGCCCGCGGCCCAGTCGGTCAGCGATATCCTGCATTCTGCGTCGCTGATCGTCATTCATCCAGGTAAGTCTTTCGCTTGCCAGACGGGCATATACGTCACGCTGCGGCGTCATATAGCGACGCATTACGATCAACTGCTTACGCAATAACGCCAGAAATCCACGCGGTGGGATCTGCTGATCGAGCAGGTTATCTTCCAGATCGATGATTTTATCGTGCAGCTCTTCGATAAACTCGCTCGCATGATCGGTAAGGGCGTCGCAGACGTCCACCAGCCAACTGCCACAGTCGATCGGCCCGGTACCTTCTTTCAGATCGTTAACAATGTCATCCAGCGCCAGGACTTTACGCTGACGGGTGGAAACAATCAGACCATCATCCATATAGACGCGCATCGCAACCAGCTGGTCAGGGCGTTCATCCGTGCTGCCATTAATGCAGCGCAGGGTGATCAACGTTCCGTCTCCCATTCTGCTCACGCGAGGTCGCAGGCTTTCCCCCGCCAGCGCATCGCGCACATTGTTAGGCAAGAGCGGTGTCGAGGCCAGCCAGTCAGCACTGTCCGGGTGGGTGTAGTTCAGGTGTAGCCAGCAAGGATGTTCGTTATCAATGACATCGCTATCTTCCAGCGGCCTGGCACCGCCGCGTCCATCCAGCACCCACGCAAATACTGCGTCAGGAACGTTAAGTTCAGATCCTTTAATGCTCTCCACAGCGCCTCCACCTTTTTAGCTCTTTCGATGTCAGTCTAGCTTTCATCAGGGGTTAAGCAACAACTATGTGCCGCATCGCCCTGAAATCGCTCAGGAATTGAACGTATTGCAACAGGTTCCTGTAGACAGACGCAGGCAAATCATTAGAGTTAATGAAATGCTGCTAGATTGTTCTAAAAATATGCTGGGGTAAGTGCGTGACCATAAAAAAGAACTGCGTCGCATTCGATTTGCGCCTGGCAGAAATGCGCGCAATAGCGATAAAAACCAGCATGACCTGGTTCCTGTGGGTGAACATATTGTTCTCGCTGTTTATTCTGGGGCGACGTTACTTTGCACCGTTCGGTGTGTTAACACCTTCCCTTCATCCAGCAGGGTTGTTGGAAGGCATGATGGTTATCATTCTTACCCTCTCGGCTGGCGTACTTTTTATACTGCGAATGGCACCACTGCAAAATGCCCCCTGGCTCAGAAGCCTGGCCAGAGGTGTTGTCGTTGGGTTAAGCCTCTGCTGGGCGACGTGCTTTTATGTATTGATTGCCAGCGAAGATATTCGGATCATCTTCCCGTTTGCTGCACTCCTTCTGTTTGCTTCTCTCATTTCCCTCTATTTTGACCCCAGAGTGCTATTAAGTTTTATCGTCCCAGTGTGGGTGACGATTCTGGTTACCACACTCTTTCACCCCACTCAGCTCACCGTCCTGAGTGCCCTGCAATGGGTGTTACTGGCGGGTTTAATTGAATCCGGGAGACGGATCCTTAACCGCTGGTTTATTCTCGCGCTGCAACGTGAACAAGAAAACGCCGATCTTATTCATCAGCTAGGTCTGCTCGCCAACAAAGACCCACTAACCGGGCTAGCCAACCGCCGAAGTTTTGAAGCGCGTATGGATCAGGAAATCGCCAGTCACCAGCAGGATGGAAAAGGATTTGGATTGATTATGCTGGATGTCGATCATTTTAAACTCTACAACGACCATTACGGGCATCAACAAGGGGATCGCTGTCTGATCATGATTGCGGGTGTACTTGAATCGGCGAGCCGGGAAAATGAAGGCATTGTTGGCCGGGTGGGTGGCGAGGAGTTTGTGGTCTTACTCCCCGAGGCCGATGACAGCATGGTGCAGTCGACTGCGGAACGCATTTCTCGCATGCTGGAAAGCCAGGCATTCGCTCACGCCCTTTCCCCAGTTAGTCCTCACGTAACGGTGAGCCAGGGGCTGACGCTCTGGACACAGGGGCAATCGCCCCAATCCGTCATTGGCTGTGCGGACAAAGCACTGTACATGGCGAAGCTGCAAGGACGTAATCGCTGGGTAGAAGCATAAAAAAAGCCTGGTATACCAGGCTCTGTTGTTCCGTCACAGGGAGTGACCGGGTCGCGGGTGGAACGACAAATTACCCGCATGTGATGGCAACGTGATGCCTGCCTCGTCACTGTTATTTAGCCGGAAGTTACGTGTCCGGGTCTGAAGTTCAATCACCTGATTACGCAGCACATCAGATGAACCATTGAGTTCCTCAGCCATCGCCACATTGCTTTGCGTGACCCGTTCAAGCTCGGACAACGCCAGGGTGATCTGAGAAATGCCTTTCTCCTGCTCTGATGTGGACGCGGAAATTTCGTCCATCAACCGGCTGACATTACCCGACCCCGCCACGATCTCATGCATATTCTTTTCTGCCTGAGACACCACAGTGGCGCCCTGAGTGACGTTACTGCTGGTGACTTCAATCAGCGTTTTGATATTTTTCGCGGCCTCTGCGCTGCGGTGTGCCAGGTTTCTGACCTCCTCCGCAACCACAGAGAAGCCTTTTCCATGGTCTCCCGCCCTCGCCGCCTCAACGGCCGCGTTAAGCGCCAGAATGTTCGTCTGGAACGCAATACCATCGATGAGCGAGATAATTTCTGTCATCTGTTGCGCGCATTCGGTAATGGATTGCATATTGGTGGCGACCTGCCCCATTAACTCTCCACCCTTGCGAGCCTGTAACGTCGCCACATTCGCCTGTTCGCTCGCCAGCCGGGTGTTATCGGCATTGTTTTTGGTGCTCGCAGCCATCTGTTCCATGCTGGCCGCAGTTTGCACCAGAGATGCAGACTGTTGCTCCGTTTTCACCGAGAGTTGCGCACTTCGGGAGGAAAGTTGATCCGATAACGTCATGGCGGTTTGCGACGATGCTCTGATCTCGCGGACAAGTGTGGCAATGTTGCTGGACAGGCTATTAATCCCGGGGATTAATCTGCCTGCACAGTTATTACCGAACTCAGGAATAGACACACCAAGATTGCCTGCGGTCACTTCTTCAATACTTTTTTTCACAGTATTGATCGGTGTCACAAGATACTTAGTCATATAGCTCCAAAGTAAAAATAGCGCAACGAAATTTAATAAATTAAGTGAAACGAAAAGAGAGACATTGCTGGAAAATAGAACAACAACACCTGCATTAACCAAAAAAAGACAAAAAAGGAACCAGGCAATGAAGGTTCTGACACTAATATTTCTTAGCATGATTATACCCACGTTTTATATTTTGGTCGGCATTTAGACTTATAGCATCGGCTCTGAAATTTGTCCTCACAAACACCGTCGGTTTTTTGTTTTACCGTTAGCTACCTGAGATTTAGCTTAAGTCAGACAAAAAGAGTGTATTAGTGAAAATGTTTTGCGTGGCATGCTGCAATACTGGTCTCCTGCCACGTTAAGCGATACCATCCCCTGCGGTGAAGGGTTCTGTTTGCCCTCATATTTAAGGAGCTTTGCTAGAGTTATTCGCATTTGTTTAGCAATGCTAATTTTGTTAATAAATGGAATATATTTTATATTCTTTACTATTTTAGAGTTTTAATATGACTGGCCATTTTTCACGATAAATAGCTAATATTGTTTAATGCGCATGTTCGCTGCCAGATAAAGATGTGTCCGGCAGGCGAAATCGGTAACCCTCTCAGGAGTGGGATTGCATAATGCTCAGTATATCGTGGGACCCTGTACTCATCGCCGTCTCTTATCTGGTGGCTTTTATCGCCTCTTTTGTCGCCCTGGACAGCGCCGAGAAAATTCCCCTTTCCAGCCGAAAGGCAGCAATGTTCTGGCGCATTGCCGGAGGCGTCACGCTGGGTATCGGGATTTGGTCAATGCACTTCATCGGCATGCTGTCGATGCAAATGCCAATGATGATGAGCTACGATCTCTGGTTAACCCTTGCCTCTCTTGGTGCGGCAGTTGTTGCATCGACCACGGCCATTAATATTGCCGTCACCGGCAAAAAACTTTCTCCCTTTCGACTGTCCCTCGCCACGGTGATCCTGAGTGCGGGCGTGGTGTCTATGCACTATATCGGTATGGCCGCATTGATGCTGGACAGCAACATCGTCTGGGATCAGCGCATTGTGGGTTTATCCGTACTGATAGCCGTTGTTGCCTCCGGCGTGGCGTTATGGCTGGCTTTCCGCCTGCGTGATATCCACAAAGGGGTTTTTGTGAGTCGCATTCTTGCCGCTTTTATTATGGGTGCCGCCATCTGTGCAATGCACTATACCGGTATGAGTGCCGCGCATTTTCTTGAAATGTCACATTCCCTCCCCGGCGGGATCAGCGAACTGGGATTATCTATCTGGGTTTCGGTTACTACGCTCACCCTGCTCGGCGTAATGCTGATTATCTCGCTCGTAGATTCTCACTGGCGCACCAATCGTCTGACGGAAAATCTGCGACAACTCAACCGCCAGTTAGAGCTACAGGCTCGCTTTGATGCACTCACTGGGCTCGCCAATCGCCACCAGATGGATATCCGCATGCAGGATTGTCTGCGCAGCGCGTTGCTGAGTAAGAAGCAATTTGCCGTGATTTTCCTGAATGTCGATCACTTTAAACGCGTCAACGATACCTGGGGTCATAACGTTGGTGATGAGTTGTTAATCACGCTTGCACAACGCATCACGGCCCGGCTCACGCGCGAGATGACCCTGGCCAGGCTGGGAGGGGATGCCTTTATCTTGCTGGTTCCTGAATGCGACGACGACAAACTCAATTCACTGCTCGCAACGTTACTCGGGGATATGCGTCGTCCTCTTTCAATCTGTGGACATACGTTAAGTACGACCGTCAGCGCGGGGGTTAGCCTCTACCCGCAGGATGGAGAAACGTTGCATGAACTTAAACTGAAGGCGGACGCGGCTTTACATCACGTTAAAGAGGATGGCCGTAATGGCTGGGCAATTTACCGGACTGAAATGTCGACGGCGGTTCCGGCTAAACCTGGCTTTTTGCAAGAACTCACCCAGGCACTTGAACGCGATCAATTTGAACTTTGGTACCAACCAACCTGGCATGCCGAAGAGAAAACAATTCACGGTTTTGAAGCGCTTCTCCGCTGGCGCCATCCTGAGCAAGGGGTGTTACTTCCTAATCTGTTCTTACCCTCGCTGGAACAAACAGGTTTAATTATCCCCGTTGGCAACTGGGCCATTGAAGCAGCATGCCGACAGCTTCATTTCTGGACAGAACAAGGTTTTAGCCAGTGGACATTGTCATTCAACTTATCCCCTGTTCAGTTCGAGCAACCGGACATCTTTTATATCGTATCGTCGATGCTGGAAAAATATAACCTGTCTCCTTCCCGGCTGATCCTTGAGGTGACTGAGAGCACCGCGCTTAAAAATCTCGACCGCAGTATCGAGTTACTCAATGCGTTTAATCATGCGGGGATCACCGTCTCTATTGATGATTTCGGGACTGGCTATTCAAACCTGCTGATGCTGAGCGTTCTTCCGGCAAAAGAACTCAAAATTGATAAAAGCTTTGTGATGTCGATGCTGGAAAATGAAAAAAGCCGCAAGCTGGTTGAAACCATTATCAACATCGCCCGGACCATGGAGATGAATGTGGTTGCAGAAGGGATCGAAACAGAAGAGCAGCAAGCGGTACTGACCAGCCTCGGCTGCGATTATCTGCAGGGGTTCCTTTTTTCCCGTCCTTTACCTGCCGAACAAGTGCCGTGGCTGCTGTTGCAGAAGAACTCAGACAAACAAATTATACCAATTGGTAAAATTCATTCAGAACACGTATTTATTTCGCAAAAAAATCATGCCTGACGAGGTTAAGTAGAGTATGTTTCAAAAGAGCACACACGAGTCAATCCGATCATGATTGTCAGGCACAATGTGCCGATGAACAGGAAATGCCTATGTCGCAAAATGGTTTTGATGCGCTGAATGTAATAAAAACACCCGTGTGGCTTATTTCAGCTGTTTCGGAACATATCATTTTTGCGAATGTGGCCGCAGCTCAGGTAATGGGTGACAAAACACTGGATGATTTGCGCAAAGGGATTTATTCCGCGAGTGCGCAAACTGTGCTGTCGATGTACGTTTCTGAACTCAAAACGGAGCAGGAGATCGTCGAAATATGGACCATAAACCGGGATGGACAAGATGCTCCACTGAGTTGTCGACTCTCGCTGGCCCACTACGCACCCTATGGTGATGTGATTGTTTTCGAAGGGATCTCTTCGCAAATCGTCTCCGGGCTGAAAGCCAGCCGTTCTGCAACCTACCGGCGCAAAAAACAGGGGTTTTACGCGCGCTTTTTCCTGACCAACAGCGCACCAATGCTGTTAATCGATCCTGCTCGGGATGGCCAAATCGTTGATGCAAACCTTGCGGCACTCAATTTTTATGGTTATTCACATGATGAAATGTGCAGTAAACACACCTGGGAAATAAATACTCTGGGAAGAGATGTTCTACCCATTATGACCGAAATCGCCGCGCTGCCCGGTGGTCATAAACCTCTCAACTTTGTTCACCGTCTTGCCGATGGCTCCACCCGTCATGTACAGACGTATGCCGGGCCTATTGAGATCTACGGTGACAAGCTTATGCTGTGCATCATCCACGATATCACCGAGCAAAAAAGGCTGGAACAAGAGCTGGAACACGCAGCATCACGTGACGCCATGACGGGTCTGCTCAACCGTCGCCAGTTCTACACCCTTACCGATCAAACCAGCCAGAATCATCTTCCCGCGCAACAGCAATTTAGTCTGCTGCTGGTGGATACCGATCATTTTAAAAACATTAACGATCTGTTTGGTCATCTGAAAGGTGATGAAGTACTTATCGCCCTCTCCCGAACGCTGGAAGCCTGTGGCCGGAAAGATGATCTGGTGTTCCGCTGGGGTGGTGAAGAGTTCGTCATCCTGCTGCCGCGCACCTCCCTCGATACCGCCCTGCAGATTGCCGAATCAATCCGCTCTTCCGTTTCCCGTATCACTATTCCGGGTTTACCTCGGTTTACCGTCAGCATTGGCGTGGCGCGACATAGCCCGGGCGAGAGTATTGATGACCTGTTTAAGCGTGTAGATGATGCGCTGTATCGCGCGAAAAATGATGGGCGCAACAAGGTCCTTGCAGCATGAAACTGGAGTATCCAGAAAAGCCCCGTTACAATGCCCACCTCGAATAAACCGAATAGTGGTGGGTAACATCTTCAATGAGTAAAACAGAAATAATACTCATCTTAATTATTTTGAGCCTTATTATATTTGGTTTTTGGTTTATTTTTAGTGGTGAAATCTGGTATCTCGTAGAAATTCTGGAGAACAGCCTCTACCCCACCTTCGATGCGTTATAAACCACGTTTAATTTATTGTTTCACCTACCGAATTTGTCAGCTATCTGAATCCCTGAATGCCACGTAAAATACGCGGCGTTATCATCCAATAACGTTGATAACAAATCACTAAATCATTTGCTTATGTTGCCCGTGCTCTGACGGGCTTTTTTTATTTCCGGCATTCCAGCCATACCAGGCTATATCTTAATCATCTTTATACATAAAGGTGAGGAATGATGAGCAAGAAGATCCTGATGCTGGTTGGCGATTACGCCGAAGATTACGAAACGATGGTGCCCTTTCAGGCTTTACAGATGATTGGTCATCAGGTTGATGCTGTCTGCCCCGATAAATCAAAGGGCGACTATATCATGACGGCAATCCATGATTTTGACGGTGCCCAGACCTATAGTGAGAAACCCGGTCACCGTTTTACGCTCAATGCCGACTTTTCCGCAGTAAAAGAGCAGGATTATGACGCGCTACTTATCCCCGGCGGGAGAGCCCCCGAATATCTGCGGTTAAATGATGACGTGCTGCAGCTGGTACAGGCATTTGACGCCGCGCGTAAACCGATTGCTGCTGTGTGCCACGGCCCGCAACTGCTCGCTGCTGCCGGCATTCTGAAAGGACGTGCCTGTAGCGCCTACCCGGCCTGTGCACCTGAAGTCCGTCTCAGCGGCGGACATTACGCGAATATTGGCATCGATCAAGCACATGTGGACGGCAATCTGGTTACTGCTCCCGCCTGGCCTGCGCATCCCCAGTGGCTGGCGAAATTTAATGCATTGTTAGAATAGTGCTGTAAGTAAAAACTGGCGCAGTTTAGCGCCAGTTTTACTTAGGTAATGGTTATACGTCAGTGCTTCTCAATATACATCGTACGGCTATACGCCACGTCTTCCGGGTTATTGATAGGATACCCTTTCACCCAGGGCTTAATCAGGCGACCATTGGTGTACTGGTAAATTGGCGCGATGGGGGCTTTCTCCATGAGGATTTTCTCCGCCATGTTGTAGTCCGCATTACGCGCTTTCGCTGTTGTCTCCAGCGTCGCCTGGTGGACAATCTTATCGTAAGCCGGGTCATTAAAACGCGAAATATTGCCGGTATGAGTTGACGTCAGCAGCGACAGGAACGTCGATGACTCGTTGTAATCACCGACCCATGAGGCGCGGATCACGTCAAAATTACCGGTGTTACGGCTATCGATATAGGTTTTCCACTCCTGGTTTTGCAGTTTGACATCCACACCGAGATTTTTCTTCCACATGGAAGCCACCGCAATGGCGATTTTCTGGTGGTTTTCGGACGTGTTATACAGCAGGTTCAATTTCAGCGGGCGCTGAGGGCCGTAACCCGCAGCCTGCAGCAAGGTTTTTGCCTGAGCATTCAGCTCCTGCTGTGACATCTGTTCAAACGGTGAAGACTCCGGGGTAAAGCCCGCCGTCACGTCAGGGGTAAAATGCCAGGCTGGCTTCTCACCAGTCCCTAATACCTTTTCCGCCATAATGCGGCGATCGATGGTCATACTCAGCGCCAGACGAACGCGGGCATCCGCTGTCGGACCTTTTTGCGTGTTAAACGCGTAATAATAGGTACCCAGTTGAGGCGGGGTATAAACTTGCCCAGGTATATCCTTCAGGAGTTTCTGATACATGTTTTTCGGGAAAGATTCGGTAATATCAATATCTCCCGCCAGATAGCGTTTGGTGGCAGACGACTCCTGATTGATTGGAATGAAGGTCACTTTTTGCAGGACAGTTTTTGCATTGTCCCAGTAATGCGTATTTGGAACGACAACCAGTTTTTCATTTACCACGCGGTCATTAAGAACGTAGGCGCCATTTCCAACCAGAGCTCCAGGACGCGTCCATTCCTTACCACTTTCAACGTTGGCTTTTTGCACCGGGTAGAACGCAAAGCTAGCCGTCAGGTTGCTAAACCACGGCAGTGGCTTATCCAGTTGAACGCGTAACGTTCTGTCATCGACCGCCGTCACGCCCAGCGTATCCGGTGCCGCTTTACCATCAATAATCGCTTGCGCGTTGTTGATACCTGCCAGCGCCGCAAACCAGGCAAACGGAGACGTGGTTTTCGGGTCAACCAGACGCTGCCAGCTATAGACAAAATCCTTCGCAGTGACAGGGGAACCGTCAGACCATTTGGCGTTATCGCGCAAGGTGAACGTCCAGATACGGTTATCGTTACTCTGCCAGCGCGTCGCCATCCCCGGAGTCAACTCCCCTTTCTCATTCTGATTAACCAGTCCTTCGAAGAGATCGCGAATCACCTGAATCTCTGGCAACCCCACCGCTTTTGCCGGATCGAGCGAGGCAGGCTCATCTTTAATATGTCTGACCAGCTCCTGTTGTTGCGCCAGTACCGTGCCCTGTGGCACATCAGCAGCATACGAGAGTGTTGAGAGTCCGCACAGACACAGTGCAGCACAAAGACGCGAGACAGGATGCTTCATACGATCCCCTTTAATGAATTCAGATAACAAGCAGATGCGTAATTATTTGTTTCGAAAAAGAGAAATGCAAATCCCTTCGTCCGAAAAAGTGATTTGCGACAATTCTCAACCGATAAGGAAACTATTTGATTAACAGCGAATTTTGCACAACACTGCCTGTAGAGACTTCTTTATCAGGATTTCGTATGGCAATCACCCGACCAAGAGCGGAACGAGGCGCCTTTCCGCCGGGCGCAGAGCAATATGGCCGCTCATTTTTAGGCGCATCACTGATCTGGTTCCCGGCGCCCGATGCCGATCGCAACAGCGGTTTGATCATTGCCGGTACGCATGGCGATGAGAATTCCTCCGTCGTCACGCTCTCATGTGCACTGCGAACACTGACGCCCAAGCTACGGCGCCATCACGTCATTCTGGCGGTGAATCCGGATGGCTGTCAGCTTGGATTACGCGCGAATGCGAGAGGAGTCGATTTAAACCGTAATTTCCCGGCAGCAAACTGGCATGCCGGGGAAACGGTGTATCGCTGGAACAGCGCCGCCGAAGAGCGGGATGTGGTCTTGCTAACGGGAGACACCCCGGGTTCAGAGCCGGAAACACAAGCGCTGTGCCAGCTTATCCATAAGATCCACCCGGCCTGGATTGTCTCCTTCCATGATCCGCTGGCCTGTATTGAAGATCCACGTCACACCGAACTGGGTACGTGGCTGGCAGAGGCTTTCGCCCTGCCGCTGGTTACCAGCGTTGGCTATGAAACACCCGGCTCATTCGGAAGCTGGTGCGCCGATTTGAGCTTACCGTGTATCACCGCGGAATTCCCGGCGATCTCTTCCGATGAAGCCAGCGAAAAATACTTAAAAGCGATGGTGGAACTTCTGCGCTGGCAGCCTCAAAGATGAAGAACACCGCTGGTAAAATTGAGCGCGGGTGAAACGTCAACCGCCAGCCATGTCGGGCCATCCAGGTCGGCAAAACTGACCTGATTGACCAGCGGTAATGCCGCGTTGATAGCCCGGGATGTACAAAGCATGCATCCCAGCATCAATGAAAAACCCTCAGCCCGAGCCTGGGCCGCCAGGGCCAGTGCTTCGGTAAGCCCGCCGGTTTTGTCGAGCTTAATGTTGATCATCTCATAGCTGCCCTGCAGTTCACTCAAATTCTCACGGGTATGGCAGCTTTCATCCGCGCAGACAGGCAACGGATGGATAAAATTCTTCAGCGCCGCGTCATTTTTCGCCGGAAGAGGCTGCTCCAGCATCGCCACGCCCAGGTCAGCCAGCAGCTGACATCGCGCGGCAAGCCCTTCGGGATGCCATGATTCGTTCGCATCAACAATCAGTGTGGCCAACGGCACTGCCGCGCGAATGGCAACCATTCGTTCGCTAATCAGACGATCGTCGAGCTTCACCTTTAACAGGGTGGCCCCTGCATCAAAAAGCGCTTTTGCACTGGCTGCCATTTGTTCCGGCTCACCAATGACAACCGTTTGCGCCGTAATGACCGATTGCGGCAAGGTCACGCCCAGCAACGACGTCAGAGATGTTTGCTGTTTAGCGGCTTCAAGCTCCCAGAGCGCGCAATCAATGGCGTTTCGTGCCGCCCCGGCGGGTAAACGCTGCTGTAATGCCTCGCGCGTGAGCCCTTTTTGTAGATCAGGTACCAGGGTCATGATAGCCGCCATCACTGATGCAGCACTTTCTCCATAGCGTGGGTATGGCGTGCATTCTCCCGTGCCTTTAAACCCCTCTTCCTCAATTTCAACCACCACCACACCGGCCTCACTTCGGCTGCCGCGAGAGATGACAAAGGGGGAATGCAATGGCCAGGCTTCTTCATAGACTTTAACGCTTCTCATCACTGACTCCTTGCGGCCTGGAAAGGCGAAAAATTTGGTTTGCCGTGTTATCCGCTGATGGCATACACTAGCCCCGACGTTAACTATATGTAAACAGGAAGATATCTATGTCACAACTCGTTCATTTCCAGGGCAACCCGGTTGCTGTTGCTGGTTCCATTCCGCAGGCTGGCAGCAAAGCTCAGGCTTTTACTCTGGTGGCTAAAGATCTGTCTGACGTCACACTGGCTCAGTTTGCGGGTAAACGCAAAGTACTGAACATTTTCCCAAGCATTGATACCGGTGTTTGTGCTGCATCTGTGCGTAAGTTCAACCAGCTGGCGACTGAAATGGACAACACGGTTGTGCTGTGCATTTCTGCTGACCTGCCGTTTGCCCAGTCTCGTTTCTGCGGTGCCGAAGGCCTGAGCAACGTTATCACCCTTTCCACTCTGCGCAGCCAGGATTTCCTTGAGAAATACGGCGTTAGCATCGCGGAAGGCCCACTGAAAGGTCTGGCAGCACGCGCTGTACTGGTTATTGACGAAAACGACAATGTCGTATTCAGCGAGCTGGTTAACGAAATCACCACCGAGCCGGATTACACTGCTGCGCTGGCCGTGCTGAAAGCATAATAATTGCTTAGCAATCTATACAGTACTTTCTAAACCTCGCGATGGCGGGGTTTTTTATTACCCAACAAGCTGAATCGTTAAAGCTATGCTTGTCACAATTCACATTTATTGTGCAACAGCCACCTCTATACTTATCAATAAAGCGATCATAATCCCACAATAATCTTCAAAAACTCATATTTTTGCGCCTGGTGAAGCACATCACATTTCCATTTTTGTTAAGACATTAGATTTCCTTACGAAAGCAAATAATCGTTTCAGCAAAAAGGGAAGAATATGAAAATCAAACTGGCGTTTACGATACTCGCAGTACTGATCTCTGGCCAAGCCGCGGCTAAAACTTGGGTGCTGACAAGCGCTGAAAGCAGCGTGGAGAAAGGAAACTGGAAAATTTCGAGCGATGAGCTGAACGTTAAAGGGCAAACGTTCAGCATTGAGCAAAAAGTCTTACATGGAGGCAAACAGGAAGGCAGTAAAGTCATCATCATTAGCAGCAAAAATGGACTGACAATTGCCTTAAGCCCTACCCGTGGCATGGATCTCCTGCATGTTGAAGGGTTTGGTACCAAACTGGGGTGGAATTCCCCTGTCAAAGAGGTCGTCAACCCGGCCTATATCAATCTGGAAAGTCGAAACGGGCTCGGTTGGCTGGAAGGATTCAACGAGATGATGGTGCGGTGTGGCTATGAGTGGACAGGCCATCCGGTCACCGCTGATGGACAAATCTATACTCTTCACGGTAAGGCGGGTAATACGCCTGCCTCGCAGGTAGAAGTGGAAGTTGCTGATGCTGCTCCACATGAGATTCGCATTCGTGGTTTAATCAAAGAGAGCACGTTCAAGAAAGCCGATCTGCAGACGATGACCGAACTGCGTTATGTTCCAGGAAGCAACCAGTTCAGCCTGCATGATGTTCTGACCAACCATGCTGATTATCCTCATGATTATCAAATCATCTATCACAGTAACTTTGGAACACCGATCCTCGAAGAAGGCGCGCGATTCCTTGCCCCGGCGGTAAGCGTGAGCCCATTCAATGACTACGCCAAAGCGGGTGTTAACGAATGGCAAACCTACGCAGGGCCAACAAAAGGCTTTGATGAGATGGTCTTTAATATCAAACCGCTCGCGGATAATAACCACGAAACGCTTGCAGCGGTGATCAATAAAGCCGGTGATAAAGGCGCGTCAATTCAGTTTGATACTCGCCAGTTGCCCGTGCTGACTCTCTGGAAAAACACCGACACGCTGAAACAGGGTTATGTCACAGGTATTGAGCCAGGTACCAGCTACGCGTATCCCGTCACCATCGAACGCGAGCAGAAACGCGTTAAGCAGTTGCAGCCTGGAGCCAGCACGCAGTTTGATTTGACCTATACCCTGCTCCACAACCCGCAACAGGTGAAAGATGTGGAAAACAGAATTGCGTCGATTCAGGGTGACACCAAAACAGAAATCGTAACCACGCCTCTTGCTAAGGAATAAGCGTAAAGTAAAAAGCCTCTTTACAGAGGCTTTTTGTTATTCGTCACCTTTCTTATGATTCAAACCATACTCACGCAGCTTATTCGCTATCGCCGTATGCGAGACACCAAGACGTTTTGCCAGTTTACGGGTACTTGGATAGCTGCGATAAAGCTGTGTCAGCACTGAACGCTCGAAACGGCTGGTGATCTCATCCAGTGAACCTTCCATCGCCTCTTCACCGACAGATACTGACCCGGCGTCGTAATCTGGTAACAGGATATCCTGCGGACGTAATTCATATCCTTCCAGCTGCGTCAGAGCACGATAAACGGCGTTTTTGAGCTGACGAATGTTACCCGGCCAGCCATAGCGCATTAATACCGTGCCGAGATCGGCAGAGAGCTTCGGACGCGGAACGCCCTGCTCGTCGGCAAAGCGAGCCACAAACAGTTCGGTTAACGGCATGATGTCCTGCGGGCAATCGCGCAGCGGTGGAATGTTGAGTGTCAGGACGTTGAGGCGATAATAGAGATCCTCGCGGAAGATCCCCTTTTGCACCAGTTCCACCAGGTTTTTCTGGGTGGCGCAAATGACACGCACGTCCACATGCACTTCATGATCCTCACCCACGCGGCGGAACGTTCCATCGTTAAGAAAACGGAGCAATTTAGCCTGCATACGTGGCGACATTTCCCCGATCTCGTCCAGCAGCACGGAACCGCCACTGGCCTGCTCGAAGAACCCTTTTTTGCCTTCCGGAGCGTGACCAAATAACTCGCTTTCAACGGCGTCTTCCGGGATGGAGGCGCAGTTAAGTGCCAGATACGGTTTTGCTGCACGCGGGCCCGCCAGGTGCACGGCGTGAGCCAGCAGGTCTTTTCCGGTTCCGGTATCGCCGGTAATCAGCAACGGAGCAGTCAAACTCGCGAGCTTGCGGGCCTGGTCAATCACATGACGCATTTTCGGGCTGACGGCAATAATCTGGCTGAATGCTCCCACATCCTGACTGGAGAGATTTTGCAGCTGACGTCCCATACGTAATGTTGATCGCAGCATGATCACCGCGCCAGTCAGCACGCGGGTATTGCTTTCCCCTTTCAGATAGACGGGCGTGATCTCCATCAGGAAATTCTGTCCGTTGATCACCACGTGCTCGCTATGTGTGTTCTGCGGGTTGCTGTCCAGCCAGCGCTGGAAATTAAAACCGGGGATCAACTGCATGGCGTTATGGTGGCTGAGCTTTTCCTGGCTCTGCGCAAAAAGCTGACAACTGGCGTGGTTAACGCGTTCTACTTTGCTTTTCAAATCCAGAGAGAGGAAAGGTTCTGGCATCGCTTCCAGCAGTGCGCTCAGCGCGAGATGCTCACGCTCAGAGGGCATCCAGGGGATAGTGCGTACATCCGTAACGCCAGCGATACGGCGGATTTCGGCCATCAGGCTACTGAAGGTATTAAATTCAATTTCGGCAAAATTGAGGTAAATTTTCCCGACAGGGTCGATCTCAATGCCACGTAAATCAATGCTACGTAAAACAAGAAGATCGAGTAATTCGCGGGTCAGACCGAGACGGTCTTCACAGAAGACTTCAAGACGCATGGGAAATTCACCGTTTTAAGCCAATAACAGTAAAATGATATGTCAGAACACGGTGATCCGGAAGATGGCTGTCAACAAATATTGACAGCCAGCACGATTAGTGAACAAAACCTCACGGGGCAGGTTTTTTATTGAGCGTTTCTTTGAGCTGACCGATCAACTCGCGCCTGAAATCCCCCAGCCGCGGCTTGTCGTCATCAATCCAGGGAAGCGGACGACAGACTTCCATCGCTTTAATACCTAAACGCGCCGTCAATAAACCCGCCCCAATACCCTGAGCAGCACGGGCTGAGAGCCTGGCCGCCAGGTCCTGCGACATCCAGTCCATTCCTACTTCGCGCACCAGCTCACTCGCACCGGCAAAGGCGATATTGAGCAAAACCAGTTTAAACAGTCTGAGTCGGCTGTAATAACCCAGCTCGATGCCGTAAAGACTCGCGATACGGTTAATCAGGCGCAAGTTACGCCAGGCGATAAATGCCATATCGACCAGCGCCAGCGGGCTGACCGCAATCATCAACGTGGATTCCGCCGCAGAGCGGCTAATCTCGCGCCGTGCCTGGGCATCCAGCACCGGCTGGACCATATGAGAATAGAGCGTGACCACTTCGCGGTCATTCTGGGTTTCATGGATGGCGGCATACCAGCGTTGAAGTGCCGGATGCGACTGATCAATTTCTGCCTGACTGGCGAGCTTTTCACAAAATGCGCGACCTTTTCCGGTAGCGTGACTGTGGAGCAGGTCCCGAGCTTCATCGCGCTCATGCGCGCGCTGTCGCAGACGCCAGAGGCGACGCCACTCAGTTACGACCGACCCAATACCCGCCCCCACAATCAGGGCACCCGCAGCACACCCGCCGAGCGCGACCCAGTCCTGGGTTTGCCAGGCATTCATCGTCCATTGTACGCCCTGCCCAACCACACTAACGCCAAACAGCGTCAAACCGGCGGTGACCATCTTGCGCCACAGGCTGCGTTTTGGGTGCAAAGCGGCCTCGACGACAGCTTCAGCCTGGCCTTCCTCTACACCCGGCTCTTCCGTCACTGCCGGGGCAAAGTTCTCAGCCTGTGTACCACTGAACGTTTGCGCGGTTTTAAACGCTTCCTGATCCTTTTGCTCAAGCGTTCCGGTAAAGTCTATGCGTGGTTTTAACGGTTCCGTCATCGCAATTTATCTCCAATCAAAAACTCCAGTGCCGCATCCAGACGAATGTGCGGTAACGGTTGATCGACACTCATGGCCTGCGGACGAAAAGCTTCAAACTGGAAGCCCTGGCTCTGCCAGAATGCCGGGCCTGGAAGCCGTGCAGGCACTTCGCCCGGATACACGATAAGTGGCTCGCCGTCGCTGAGACGGTTCCCGCGTAATGCAGGAATTTTTTCGCCGTTAAGGTCAATCAGCCCACTTTGCGTCGCCTGCACGGACGCCAGCCCGAGGCAATCCATGCTGATCCCTTCGAAAGCGGCATTTTGCCAGGCATCCTGGACCAGTTGTTGCAGTAGCGACACCATATTGGCGTGTTGATCGACCGTGACATGATCGGCTTTGGTGGCTGCGAACAGCAACTTGTCGATCACCGGCGAGAACAAGCGGCGAAATAGCGTCCGCTGACCATAATGAAAACTTTGCATCAGCTGTGTCAGCGCGAGGCGCATGTCGTTGAATGCCTGCGGCCCGCTGTTAAGGGGCTGAAGACAATCCACCAGCACTATCTGACGATCAAAACGTAAAAAGTGGTTTTTGTAGAAACCTTTGACCACCTTTTCGCAGTAGTAATTGTAACGCTCGCGCAGCATCCCGGCATTCGTGTGCTTGTCGGCCTGAGCCAGTTTTGACTCTCCGGTACCATCCACGTCCGGCCACGGGAAGAACTGCAGCGCAGGCGCTCCGGCTAAATCACCCGGCAGGACAAAACGCCCCGGCTGGATAAAATGCAGCCCTTCCTGTTTGCACTGATGCAGATACGCCGTCCAGGCTTCCGCAATAGCTGCCAGACGGTTTTCATCAGCAGGCGCGAGTGGATCTAAACCTTCGCACAATTGCCGCCATTTTGCTGACCACTCGGTGCGTTGCCCCTGTAACAACCCCGTCATCTGACGAGACCAACTGAGATAATCTTGTGCCAGCATCGGTAAATCGAGCAGCCATTCGCCAGGATAATCGACGATTTCAAGATACAGTGTTGAGGTATCCTTGAAGTGGCGCATCAGGGATTCATTAGAACGAAAGCGTAACGCTAGTCGAATTTCACTTACCCCTCGCGTTGGTGTCGGCCACGTGGGTGGGTCGCCATAAAGCTGTGCCAGCCCTTCGTCATAGGTAAAACGTGGAATGCCAAAATCGCGCTGAGGCACGCGCTTAACGCCCAGCAAACGATCTTCCCGCACGGCGCTAAGCAAAGGCAAGCGTGCCCCGGCGTGCAGGTTAAGTAGCTGGTTCACCATCGCGGTGATAAATGCCGTCTTACCACTGCGGCTCAACCCTGTCACCGCCAGACGCAGATGACGGTCAACGCCACGGTTCACCAGTGAATTGAATTCGTTTTTAAGTCGCTTCATTGCCGTCCTTTTTGTCCGGAAGACTGGAATTCATGGCTTCAGAATACAATAAATGGGGGCAGATCGTTGATTATCAATTCTTATTTATTGCTATTGCCGTTTTCTCTCCAGTAAGATGAACAGTATTGCTGTCAGTCTGGAGTGAGTAAGGTGTATGTCACCCACCATCTATGATATCGCACGGGTTGCGGGCGTATCGAAATCAACCGTTTCCCGCGTTCTGAATAAACAAACGAATATTTCTCCTGAAGCGCGTGACAAAGTGCTGAAGGCAATAGACGAATTAAATTATCAGCCCAACAAACTGGCCCGCGCCCTGACCTCTTCTGGCTTCGATGCCATTATGGTTATTTCGACCCGCTCGGCCAAAACCACTGCCGGTAACCCTTTTTTCTCCGATGTCCTTCATGCCATTACGGCAAAGGCGGAAGAGGAAGGTTTTGACGTTATTTTGCAAACCTCAAAAAGCAGTGAAGATGACCTGCTGAAATGTGTGAGTAAAATAAAACAGAAGATGATCAAAGGGATTATCATGCTGAGTTCACCGGCAAACGAATCCTTTTTCACCACGCTTGACGAATACGGAGTGCCGGTGGTCGTTATTGGAAAAGTGGAAGGTGAATATCAGAATATTTATTCTGTCGATACGGACAATTTCCACGACAGCACCATATTGACAGATTCATTTATTAAACATGGACGCACAAAAATTGCCTGTTTGCATGCTCCGCTAGACTATCACGTTTCAATCGATCGTCTTGCTGGATATAAATCCAGCCTGGAGAAACAGGGCATAACTATTAACCCGGATTGGGTCATTGATGGCGGATATACTCATGAAAGTGCGCTAAAGGCGGCCTGCAAATTACTCTCATCGGACAACCCGCCCGATGCCGTTTTCGCCACTGACAGCATGAAATTGTTAAGCCTTTATCGTGCAGCGGATGAGTTAAATCTGATGATCCCCGAGCAGGTTGCCATGGCGGGATACAGCGACCCAATGCTGTCTCTCGTTTTAAGCCCTACGCCAGGCGGGTTTGATATTCCAACGAGAAAGCTGGGCGAAGAGAGTTGCAACGTGCTGTTTCAGCGTATTGCGGGTAAACCTGCACCGCATAAGGTATTGGTTGAAACGCATTTTTCGGATGCGGCTTCCTTGCGCTAAAAACCAGGGGCAAACGCCCCTGGTAGATCATTATCAAAACGCGTAATTCACACCGACACCCGCATAATGGAAGCGATCGCTCTCACCTTCGTCGTGGTTTTCCCATTCATAGGCGTATTCCAGTGTCATGGATAAACCATTATTGAAATCATAGGCATAAAGCATACCCAATCGGTTGAAATCATGCCCTTCACGATCAGGATCATCCTGCCAGTCCCAGTTTGACCAGCGATCGAGGCCAAGACGGGTATATGGCGTTAAGGTAGTCTGGCCTAACGAAATGGGTAAATATGCTCGAATTTCCTGGGTGGAGAACTCGCCGTTATTACGGGAGCTGTCCATATTGAAACCGCGCTCTAAATAGTAATTCACTTTAGCTGCAAAGGTTTCGTTAATGGTCCACGTAAAGCCCGTTTCGGTTTCGACGCGGCTGTCAGCATAACCGGTTTTTTCGAGATCGTTGGCAAACTGATACATGGCAAACCAGCCGCCAAAACGCCAGTCGTCGGTTAATTTAATATCCCAGTCAGGCTGAACTTTGTAGCGCTGCATATTAGCGCTGCCGTCTTTGGCGCCGTGTTCATCTTTAAAGTGATAACCATAATTACGGAAACCACCGGTCAGACCGAAAGTAAAATCATCGGTGCCGATAAATCGGTAGCGTAATTCAAATTCCGGGCGATCAAAATAGGTGCCGCGCGTCATGCTGCTGTAATCAACTGGCCCTTCCTGATACATCGCCAGAGAAATAGTCCACGCATCCCATGTCGCATTAAACCACACGGAAGGTTCATATAATCCATCTTTATCGTCGCCCTGACCTTCGACGTTTTCAATTTCATACATTGCACCGATATTAAATTCCCACTGCTTTGTCGTTTCTGTAGCTTGTACGTAATTAACCCCTGCGCATAGGATAAGCGCAGCACTTCTTAGTAGAGTACTCATTAAATATTCCCTTTATAATTAACAGACAAAAAACCGGAAATTTGCATTCCCGGCAAACACTCTTCTTATCTAATAGCTGCTTCGGTATCGGCGTCGAAGAAATGGCACTTATTCATATCGAACTGGATGCCGATATTATCTCCGGCAACGTAGTCATTCGCCGCCCCTGCACGGACAACCAGTTCATGTCCCCCCACGGTGGCATAAAGCATAAATTCGGCTCCGGTCAATTCTGCAACACTGACCTTCGCCGTGATGTCATTTCCGCTGCTCTGCAGGGCAAGTATGTCTTCCGGACGGATCCCAAATACCACCGCTTTGCGCTGGTATCCTTTCGCATTCAGTATGTCGAGCATGTTCTGTGGGATCTCCAGGCGTAGTGTTTCTGTCACGAAATAGCGATCGTCGATAGCACCACGAATGAAGTTCATCGCCGGTGAACCAATGAACCCTGCGACAAACATATTTGCCGGCTCGTTGTACACCTGCTTTGGAGCCCCCACCTGCTGAATAATGCCGTCTTTTAAGATCACGATGCGGGTCGCCATCGTCATCGCTTCCGTCTGGTCGTGCGTGACATAAATCATGGTGGTATTAAGCTTCTGATGCAGCTTGCTGATTTCAGCGCGCATCTGTACACGAAGCTTGGCATCAAGGTTGGATAACGGCTCATCCATCAGAAAGACGCCCGCTTCGCGCACAATCGCCCTGCCCAGCGCCACACGCTGGCGTTGACCGCCGGACAAAGCGCCTGGCTTACGCTTCAGGTATTCACGTAAGCCTAAAATCTGCGCCGCCCAGTTAACGCGCTCCTCAATCACCGCAGGCGCTATTTTTTGCATTTTCAGGCCAAACGCCATGTTGTCGTAGACCGTCATATGCGGATAAAGCGCATAGTTCTGGAACACCATTGCGATATCGCGTGACTTAGCTGGCACATCATTCATGCAAATGCCGTCGATAATCAGTTCACCTGCACTGATCTCCTCAAGACCGGCAATCATTCGTAGGGTGGTCGATTTACCGCAGCCCGATGGACCGACGAAGACAATGAATTCTTTGTCCTCAATTTCGAGGTTGAAATCTTTAACCACGTGGACCTGGTTATCATAGATTTTCTGTATATGTTTCAGAGACAGTTGAGCCATAATTTATTCCTTATCAATACGCCCGGGACGCCCAGAATTCTGTCAGGCATTTCCAGGTCAGTTCCCGCGTTGAATGAAGTTGTAACCCCGCATGGTTGAGACCAGGCCCAATACCTACCGACAGCATCCCCGCACTGTTGATTGCTTCAACGCCTGCGGCGGCATCTTCAATACCGATGGCCTCTTCAGGACGCACATTCAGCCCTGTACAGGCGGCGAGGAAGATCTCCGGGTCTGGCTTTGAGCGGTGAATGCGGGAAGCATCGGCACAAAAATCGAATGCCTGATAAATACCCAGTGCGTTCAGGATCCCTGGGGCATTGAGCGATACGGATGCCAGCCCAATTTTGATCTTCGCCGCACGGATCTCCGCCAGCACCTCGCGAATACCCGGAAGCAGCGAATCCTGCGTGAGGGATGCCAGCGACTGGACATAAAGCGCATTTTTTTTCGTCGCAAGCGCCAGACACTGCTCATCGCTAAACATCCCCTCTTTCCCGCCATGCTTCAGGATGCGCAGGAGAGAATCCATACGACTTATCCCCTTCAGCTGTTCGTTAAAAATTTCATCGAAGCCGATACCAATTTCCTCCGCCACGGCGCGCCAGGCCAGAAAGTGGAGGTGTGCGGTATCGGTGATCACACCATCCAGATCGAAAACAACAGCCTTAAGCATCATGACTCACCTTCGTGGTAGCGGTCCCATCAACGGATGCAAGAAAATCCTTATAAGCGCAAACTTTCCGCCCCGATACACGTAGTGTTTTGTCCCACAGCGTCAGCGTGACAGGTTCCGACGTTTCAAGGGTTAACACTTCGTTTTCATACGTGAAGTGCATGGTTGCATTCCGCCACCGCAGCGGGAATGCGAGTTTCTGCCAGTGAGCAGGCAGTTTCGGCGCAAGATGCAATTCCCCTTCAATAATTTGCAGGCCAGCGAATCCCTGAATCGCGCCGGACCAGATCGCACCGGTGGCCGCAGCATGTATACCCTCATCGCTGCTGTGCGGATCATCACCCAAATCAATGCTGATGCCGTCACGCCAGAAGGTATAGGCTCCTTCAGTGTCACCACAGCGCGCGAGCACAATCCCGTGAATGGCTTTACTTAGCGACGAATCATGGATGGTACGGGGTTCATAGAACGCCAGATTGGCGGCGCATTGTTGCGGCGTAAACCGTTCCGGCAGCAAATAGTTAAGCATCACAACATCAGCCTGCTTAAGGATCTGCATTTCGTTCACTTCCGCGCGGGAGTAATCGAGAAGAATGGTCTGCTTACCCGCTTTGGCTTTATAGCGGCTCAGATCAATGGCAGGTTTTGCCATGAAGGTATCATCCTGTGGGATCACACCGTCAGCATCGGCTTCTGGCAGCCACAGGCGTGACAGGAATTGCGTGGCATTATCCGTAAAACACGCATCTTCACGTCCGAACATCGTCATAAACCGGCGCGCGCAGGCAACGTTGTACCAGGCCAGATAGTTGGTGTAGGCATTGTTATTCACATGCTCGGTGTATTCATCCGGTCCGATCACGTCATGGATTTCCAGACGCCCATTGATTTCCGTCGCGCGTCCTATCCAGAACGAGGCAGTTTCCATCAACAACGTCAGGCCTTCATTACGCATAAAAGCATCATCGCCTGTCGCCTGCCAGTAAGCGACCACGGCCCAGGCAATATCTGCCACGATGTGGTGTTCAGCGAGTGCGGAAGCGACTTTCTGGCGAACCCCGGTACGGATGTTGATAGCCGCGAATTCTGGTGTCTCTTCCTCTCCGCTTGCGGCACTTTCCCACGGGAACAACGCGCCTGGCCAGCCGTTACGCCGGGCTTTTTCCCGAGCGCCTGAAAGATTAAGCCAGCGATAGCGCAGCAGGCTGCGGGCAACCTGTGGGCGGGTGAACAGATGGAAAGGCAGCAGGAAAATTTCGGTATCCCAGAAGACATGTCCTTTATACCCCTCTCCCGTCAACCCTTTTGCGGCGATACTGCTTCGCTCATCATGGGCTGGCGTCATCGCGGTCAGATGCCAGACAGCATAATCCAGTGCCACCTGATCCTGATGTTCCGCAGAAGTGACTTCCACCCGGGCATCACGCCAGACCGATTTCCAGGCATACGCTGAACTCTCAAGCAACGCATCGTAGCCCCTTGCCGCACAGACTTTGAGATCGGCCAGCGCGTTGTGCGCGAAAGACGCCTGCGACAGTGCTTTATCGCTGCGATGCGTCACCCAGACAACTTTCTCAAGTGTGACAGTGTCACCCTGAGCAATTTTCAGCGAATGATGAACGCTGAGACGACGATTTTTGGCGGTGAAACAGCTGTCGCTCTTTGTTGAGAGCTGACAATATGCCGAAATAACAACCTCAGACGCCCGGTCCTGCGTTTCATACACACCCTGCATGTAGTGCTGGTCAAAGACTCTGACCGAGAGTTCATCCAGATGCTGCCTGCCGCTGTTGGTTTGTGTCGCATCTATGCCGGTTTTCAGCACGGCCTGCGCTGCGCCATCAAGCGGTGTGATCGAGAACTGCATTGCCACTAAGGGCAACTGGTCCAGCGACACAAAACGACGACTTTCCAGCCGATAGCGTTTCCCGTCAGGCGAACGCCAGACAACGTTACGATGCAGTTCGCCGTTGGCAAAGGCCAGCTCGCGCTGCCACTCAAGTATTTCTCCTGACAGGAGGGTCAAATTTACACCGTCCAGCTCAACATCAATGCCGGTGATATCAGGCAGATTGATCAGCTCAGTGGTCTCATTGCGCCCGGCACGGTGATACAGACCCGCGAGATACATGCCCCGGGTTTGCTGGGTATAATCTTCTTCATGCGTAGCGCGAATGCCCATATAGCCATTGCCGCAGGCCATGACAGAGGCGTATTTATTCAGACTGTGTGGACAAAAGCCCGGGTCGGTTAATCCAGAGACGTTCAGCATAATGTCACGCTTTCCCCTGTTTCTGCTGATTCATAAAGCGCGGCCACAAGCTGCTGGATAACCAGCCCCTGTTCTGCATCAGCGATCATCACGGGCTCTCCCTGCACATGACGCACGAAGGCCTCCATACTGCGTAAATGGCGCTGGTCATCAGCCTCTTCACGTTGTGTGATGGTGACTAAAGCACCGGCTTCATCGTTGTAGATGTGCGCCGGGAACAGCGTTGCCCCCGCTTTTTCACCGCAGAAAGAGACGTTCATGATGGACTGCTCACGGATGTTAAGCGCAAAAGAGGTGTCCACACGCAGAATGCCGCCGTTACAGAATTCAATCGTGCCAAACAGGGCATCCTCAACGGTAAACAGCGTGGGATCCCACTCGCCAAACTGACCGGTACTTTTACAGTTTCCCAGCTTCTGGAAGCTGTGCGCGGTCACCCGTTTTACCGCAGGGAAACCCAGGACATACATGGCGGCGTCAAGCATATGAATGCCGATATCAATCAGCGGTCCACCACCCTGTAACGATTTGTTGGTAAAAACGCCCCACCCCGGCACACCGCAACGACGCAGCGCCTGCGCCGACGTGAAGTAAACCTCACCGAGTGTTCCGTTCATTACCGCATCACGCAGGAGCTGGGTATCCAGGGCGAAGCGATGGTGAAAATCATAGGCCAGGACTTTTCCTGCCTTGCGCGCCGCAATGCGCATCTCATCAGCCTGCAGCGCTGTCATCGCCGGGGGTTTTTCACACATCACATGGCAACCCGCGTCGAGGGCCGCCATAACATGTTCAAAATGAAACCGGTTAGGCGAACAGACGCTCACCACATCCGGTTTTACTGCCTGCAACATCTCGTGAGCGTCCTGCCATGCCGATGAAATAGCAAAACGTTCCGCTAACGCCTGTGCCTGTTCAAGGCGGCTGTCCATGACAGCCACCATTTGAACATCACTGCGCGTGGCGTAATACGAGGCATGCACTTTGTCTGCGACCTGTCCGGCGCCAATAATGGCGACACGCAGAGGCGACGGTGTAGAAGCACTCATCACGCTCGTCATCCTTAGCATTCACGCAAATAAGTGAGTGAGTCCTGATAGGCCTGAGCCTGATCGTCGGCACGAACGCGACACTCATACACTACATACCCCTGATAGTTATCGGCACGCAGTTGATCGAACAGGCTGGCAAAATCGAGGCTTCCGCTGCCCGGCTGATAGCGGTGGTTATCAGCAATGTGCACATGCCCCAGCAGATCGCGGTTCTGATGCAGCGCATCCGTCAGTGAGTCCTCTTCGATGTTCATATGATAGAAATCACCGATGATCTGCACGTGCTTCAGACCGTTTTCTTCGATATAACGACGCGCGTCGGCCAGAGTATTGATCATATGATCCTGGTAGCGGTTCAGCGGCTCCAGGTAGATGGTCGTACCGGTGCGCGCAGCCACCTCATCCAGCCAACGCAGCGAGGCGCTAACCGCTTTGCGATCGCCGTCCAGGCTACGTGGGGAGGTCATTGGCGGCAGGCGGAAGGTAAACATCCCCCACGCAGCAGGCACAATAATGCCCTTTCCACCCACGTCTGCCAGTGCTTCCAGAATGCGTTCAATCTGTTGTAAGCCGTTCATACGGCGTTCTTCGATAAAATCACCGATCCAACCATCGTATCCGCCGCACGCAGTTGTTACCGGCAGACCAGTGGCTTTGATTGCGGCTTTTACTTCGTCGAGATTTTCTACCAGGAGTTTGCCGTCGATTTCATAGCCATCAAACCCCATCGCTTTGATGTACTCGAATTTTTCCATGATGTTGGCTGGGAAAAAGGCCTGGTTTTGTGTTGCGATTTTCATGATTTGCTGTCCTTAGCTTAAAAAGTGACGCCCATTTTGATACTGAGTTCCGGGTGCTGATCGACATACGTCATGTAGCTTTCCGGGCTGGTGGTGAAAGTCACGACCGGGTCGATCAGATCTTCACAATTCAGATAACCGTTCATCAGCAGTTCCCAGCAGGTCTCTTCAATACGCTTGCGGCTCCAGCGCGGGTAATCCGGGTTGGGTTCGCTGCAGGCGCGTGAGAAGACAATCTTCGCGTTATTGAAATGCGCTTCACGGCCGAGGTTAAAGCCTTCCGCGAACGGTTTTGCGAAGGCTACGTAGGAGATAGTGCCGCCGTAGGCGAGTCCGCGCAGAGCAGACTGCAGCGCATCAGCAAAACCGCTGGTTTCGATGATCACGTCCGCACCCTGTTTGCCTGTCAGGTTTTTAATTTGCAAACCAACGTCGGTACCAATCGGGTTCAGGCAGTGATCCGCACCATGACGGCGCGCGATCTCACAGCGGTGTTCGATAGGATCAACGCCGATAACAACGGATGCACCGGCTTTTTTCGCCAACTGGATAGCAATCTGACCAATCGCCCCCAGGCCCACAACCACAACGAAATCCCCCACTCGCACGTTGGCATCACGCACGCCGCTCATGGCGAACTGCGCCGGATCGTAGCAAACGGCATTTTTCCAGGACGCGCCCTGCGGCATTTTGCGCAGCTTATAGTTGTTAACCGCGTTAACGATCACAGTCTCCTGCAGTGGACCGTAGCAGCAGACGCTGTCGCCAATCTGGTATTCAGTGACGTCTGCACCACATTCAATAATGTCGCCAACGATCATGTTGCCCAACTGGAACTTACCGAATTCGATACCACGTGCTGAACCCTCTTCACGCGGGGTGAACATCTGCCACTCCGCGTTGAATTCTTCATCAATGAACGGGCTTGCTGCGCGGAAATCCACAACTTCTGTACCGTGCTTGGGTGCGCCAAAGCGGGCGCGAATTTTTACTTCATGTGCTTCAACAGCACGGTCTTCATATTCCACCAGCGCCGCCACGCGTGGCGCTGTCGCAACTAACTTTTTCATAACTTGCTCCTGGTAAAAAATTGGCCGCCTTAGCCCTTAACGCCACCGGCGGTCAAACCACTTTTAATAAAACGTTCAGAGAGTGCGTACATGATGACCACCGGAAGCGCCGTCACCAGCGATGCCGCCATCATGCGACCCCAGATATAATCTGGCGTGCTAAAGAGCGTGTTCAGCCCGACCGGCAGAGTAAAGTTGCTGGCACTGGACAGGAAAATGGAGGCAAACAGGTAGTCGTTCCACGCCACCATGAAGCAGTAAACAAACACCGACACGAGGCCGGAAATCGCCAGCGGCACGGTAATACGGAAGATGATTTGCAGCCGGTTCAGACCATCCATCATCGCAGCCTCTTCTATTTCGTCCGGAATGGTGTCGAAATAGCTACGCAGCATGAATACCGCTGTCGGCAGCGTCTGGGTCACCATGGTGATGATCAGCGCCATTTCAGTGTCATAAATGCCGAGCGCGGTGATGATTTTGAACAGTGGCACCACCAGCAAAATCCCGGAGAACATATAGACGGTGTAGAAGCTCGCATTGATCGTCGTGCGTCCCTTAAAACGCAGTTTGGACAACGCGTAAGCACCCAGTGTGCCGAGAAACACCGCAATCACCGACGATGTCAGCGACACCACCATGCTGTTGCGGAAGTAGTCCACAAACGGGAAGATCAGCGGGTTAAAGATGTCAACGTAATGCTGAAGCGTCCACGCTTGCGGCAGAATAGTCGGGTTCAGCGATATGGCCTCTTTCGCACTCTTAAACGACGTCATCAGCATCACGAAGAACGGGAATAGCGTGATAATCAGAAATACCGCCAGTCCCAGATAAAAACCAATGCGGCCCAGTAAGCGTTTATTTGTTGCCATTGAGGTTCACCCTTTTTCTGGTCAGCAGGATCACAGCAAAGATGATGACGAACAGCACCACAGAGATTGCCGCCGCTTTACCCAAATCGTTGAAAGCAAATGCAGTTTTGTAGAGATAGACGCCTAAAATATCGACCTTGGTCGTTAAGAGGTAGACATCTGCAAACATGTAGAACATCCAGATGGTTCGTAGCGTCACCACCGTTGCCAGCACAGGCATGATGGCGGGCAACGTGACGATACGAAAACGCTGCCAGGCATTGGCTCCGTCCATCTCTGCCGCTTCGTACAACGATTTATCAATGGTCTGCAAAATCGCCAGGAATGAAATAAAGGCATACGGGAAGTAGCGCCAGATAGCGAACAGCACCACCAGCACAAAGCTACTGCCAGGGTTGTCGAACCATAGTGGTGCCTGGTCATAAAGATGCAGCAGGTCAACGCCCAGATAGTTCACAATCCCGTAGCCGTTGTTGAACATGTATTTCCAGGCAAACACCAGGGAAATAGACGGCGTTACGTAGGATAAAATAACCAGCGAACGTGCCGTTTTCCGCAGGCGAAATTCACGGTTAAAGAAGATGGCGACGGCGAGTCCCAGCCCTGTACTGCCGAGCACGACCAGCGCCGTATACCAGAACGTCATCCACAGCGAGTGCCAGAATGCTGCATCACTGAGGATGCGAATATAATTGTCCAGCCCGACAAACACCGCGCTAATGCGCGGGTTAAGCGGCAGACGTAAGAAACTGATTTCTATATTGGAAATCATTGGCCAGGCCACCAGGCCCCCCAGCAAAATCAGGCTGGGGGCCAACAGCAACATGGCGAAAGGCATATCTGAACGACCAGAAAACAACGTCTTCATAATTTCCTTTCGCAGAGCGCTCCTATCGTTGTGAAATCAGGTCAGTCAGTCGCTTCTGGCTGTTGCTAAGCGTGGCGCTGAGATCTTGTTTACCCACCGTGACGTTATGCACCATGGAACTGATAATGCCCGACCCGGTAACATCGCCCATACGAGTGAAGTTTTTATCCCCTACTGCACCAAAGACCTGAACATTCGGGAACTGAGCGATCAACTCGTAAGGCAGTTGCCCGAACGCTTTAATCACTTCGTTGTTTTTCCAGGTATCCGTGCCCACCACCAACTTGTTCACCGGCAGCGCTGCTCCAGGTGACATCATGACCCAGTCGGTTGCGTTCTGAGCCTGCTCCATCCAGGTCACAAACTTCTCAGCCGCTTTGGTTTCATCTTCAGTTTGACCGGTAGTGATCGTCAGGGACGTGACCATGCCGTAAACGGCGGAGGATTTTTCTGTAGGAACGACAAAGCCAAGATTGGCAGGGTTACCATCCTGGAATACCGCCGGCAGGATGTAAGTGGAATAAACGGCCATCGGTGCAGAACCGTTCATGAAGGCATCTTTGATCTCCATGACATCGTTCGAGCCCGGCATGGTAGTCGTCGCCAGCGCTTTATAGAACGCCAGCGCTTTTGCCATTTCAGGGGTATCAATTTCGACGTTCCCGCTGGCGTCAAAAACATTCGCTCCGCCGGAAAGCGCAAACTGGGAGAAGGCCTGCTCGGTCATCACGCTTTCCGCCGTAGGCAGCGCAATACCGTAATGTTTATTGGCCGGGTCGCTCAGTTTTTGACTGGCGTTCAGCAGTTGTTCCCAGTTATGCGGCTCCTCAATACCTGCCGCCGCAAGCACATCTTTGTGATACCAGACGCCAGACAGCCAGGCACTCATTGGTACCCCCGTCCAGGCGCTGCCGTCTTCCGTTCGCACAACGCGGAGGATCCCGTCATAGAAGGTGTTTTCGCCTACCGCGTTAATGACTTCGCCGATAGCCTTGCGATCCAGCAATTGTTCTTTATCCATGACCTTCGCGTAATCATGGCTGACTTCAATCACCTCAGGCAGTGCCCCCGTTCTGGCGAGCGTAATCACCTTGGTGTTGTAGGCGTCCTCTTCTACCGGAACTTGCTTCACCGTGATGCCAGGGTTCTCTTTCTCGAATTTTTCGATCAGTTTCGTAATGACCGCCTGACGCTCCTGCTCTACGGACGAGTGCATAAACTCGATGGTCACCGCAGACGCTTTATCATCCTTACAACCTGATAACAGGGCGCACGAAACCAGTGCTGATAACAGCACAATTTTGGGCATTTTCATTTTAGGGTCCTTTTTAGTTTTCTTTAATCCACATCACCTGCCATGGATTGAGGGTTAATTCCTTACCGTTAACCACCTGTCCGGAGAGTAATTCCATACCGGAAAGCGTTTCCCCATAAACGGTATGAACGTTATGACTAAAATTAAATAGCGCTGTAATTTTTTCACTCGATTCAGAAACGCGAACAATTTTAAGAACCTGCTCATCCAATGATTCAAAAAATGCCTGCGCATCCGGGTGAAATGCACTCTCCCCGCGACGAATTGCAATAAGTTCGCTTAAGCGGGAATAGATTTTATGACGAAGACTATTTATATTACTGAGTTCAAGATCAATCTCACCCGGGCAGTATTTCTTTCTGTTGATCGCACGGTTATATCCGAGGCGTTCAACCCCTTCATAATCGTTACGAGAGCCAAGAATACTTTGAATATAAACGGCAGGTACGCCAGGGAAACTTAACAACACCGCATGCGCCAGAATAAAGCGCGCAATGCGTTCATCGTCCGAACTGTTTTGCGAGCTTAACGCGTCAAGATAGGTCACGTTAATTTCGTAAGGGCTGCGCGTTCCGTCCGGATTATTTTTCCAGTTGACCAGCGCCCCTTCCTGCTGAAGTTTTTCAACCAGTGAAAGTATTTCTGATTCCGGAAGAATACCGCGTAACGGATTCAGACCGATACCATCGTGAGAGGCCAGGAAGTTGAACCAGGTTGTTTTTGTCGAGGGTAGCGCCAGCGACCCAGCCCACTGACAGAGGGCTTTGACATCCTGGCGATGAACAGCATGCAGCACCAGCGGCGGTAAGGAGAACTGATAGACCATCTGGGCTTCGTTTTCACCGTCACCGAAGTAAGAGATATTGTCTTTGTGTGGGACATTTGTCTCGGTGATGATCACCGTGCCCGGCGCCACCGCCTCAGTTATCGCGCGGAAAAGCTGGATAAGGCAATGAGTCTGTTCCAGATGGATGCAGCTTGTTCCTGGGATCTTCCACATGAATCCGACGGCATCCAGGCGAATATAACTCGCCCCTTCAACCAGGTAATGAAGCAGTACGTCAACCATCGCAATCAGCACCTGCGGCGAGGCGAAGTTGAGATCGATCTGGTCATCACTGAAGGTGGTCCACAGATGACGCACACTTCCATCATGCAGCGTAAAAGGCGTCAGCAACGGTAATGCGCGAGGACGCGTCACTGCTGATAAATCGGTTTCAGGATCAACAGAAATAAAGAAATCTTCGTAGCCTGGTTTCTGCGCCAGATAATGAGCAAACCATTCACTTTTCGCTGACATATGGTTGCATACAAAATCAAACATTAAGCTGGCTGATTTTTTTAATTCCGCAATGTCTTGCCAGGTTCCTGTTTCAGGCGCAACGCTGTGGTAATCAATAACGGAAAAACCATCATCAGAAGACCACGGATAAAATGGTAAAAGATGGACATGGGAAAACGAGCGTGCAAGCCACTCATTATAAAAGCGGGTAAATAGTGGCAGTGCGTCCCTCCCTGCTGCGGTGAACTGATCGGCATAAGTAATCAGGACAACATCTTTTTCATCCCATCCTGATTTACGCTTTTCTGTAATAGCAACAGCAGCTTGCTCAAGCTTTGTTAATAACGCTTTAAAATGTGCCTCAGAAAATGATTCACCGTAAATATAAGTAATGAGTTTTTTAATTTTTTCGTTCACTTTATTTTTCCATGGTAGCGGTCCCACGAAGGGGAATCTACTCCCATGAAAAATATCTGTCAACGAACCGGGAGGCTGAAAAATGCAATTACAAAGCGGCGATGTTCAGGATTGTGAACTGCCGCAAATAAAGCACAAGAAAATGAGGGAAAAGCGTGAAACGTCGCGAGCCCTCTCTCACGGAGGGAGAGAAAGGGCTAACACGAGCGGTTACTAGAGGGATAAATAACGACGTGACAGCTTTTTTGCCACTTTTTGCAGCAGAGGCTCCAGTGCCACGGCCAGCAACATTCTGACCGGTTTACGGGCAACAGATTTGATCGCCCAACCCGCCACACCCGCCGGGCCGTAACGTAACGCCGTCAGCAGGACCAGTTTACCTGCGATTTTCAGGCCGGGTTTTACCTTCTGACCGGCCTGTTGCCAGTTTTGCTTCATGTAAGCTCTCTCTTAAAGCTGACGAAAACGACTTCGCAGCGTAAAGGTATCCGAGGTGACATAACGTTCCATTTCCCGCAACCGTTTTTCACCTGCGGCCAGTTGTTCATCCACTGTATTCAGGAGATCATTGCTGGTTGGCGCACCTTCCGCAGCCAGTTCACCTTCCGGCATTGGGTCGAGTACAAATGACAAAATGATGTACGCCACGAGGGTGATAAACGCCAGGCCGAAGAAAATAGACATTACCGTGACGACGCGTACCAGTTTTACAGGCACATCAAGATAATGGGCCAGCCCGGCGCAGACACCTCGCACCATTCCCTGCTGCGGAATTCGCCACAATTTTTTATTCAGATTCAGTCCAGACATTAACGATCCCTCCAGTTTGGATGCTCGGCATCCAGGATATCTTCCAGTGCCTGAATGCGTTCGCGCATTTTATTTGCCTGTTCGGACAGCTGTACCAGACGCTGTTGTTCATTCTGGGACAGCTCACCCCGTGAAGAACGGTTGCTATAGTGCAGCCATAACCAAATCGGCAAAACGAACAGCACGAAAATAGTCAGAGGAATGGCCAGAAAAAGCGCGCTCATGTGTACTCCTTGTCTTACGATGCATGGCGGCACGCTCAGGTGCCGCATAAATTATTATTGGTTATCTTGTTTCATTTTGGCTTTCAATGCCGCCAGCTGCTCGCTGATTTCATCGTCAGCTTTCAGGTCAGCAAACTGTTGGTCCAGCGACTTCTGTTTACCTATGCTGTGGCTTTCTGCTTCTGCTTCCATCTGATCGATACGACGTTCAAACGATTCAAAACGCGCCATCGCTTCATCAAGCTTGCCACTGTCCAGCTGACGGCGAACGTCTCGCGAAGAACTTGCCGCCTGATGACGCAGGGCCAGTGCCTGTTGACGCGCACGGGTTTCGCTCAGTTTGTTTTCAAGCTCACCAATCTCTTTCTTCATGCGGTTGAGGGTGTCATCCACCAGCGTCACTTCATGCTCAAGCGTCGCAATCATCTCTGCCAGCTTCTGTTTTTCAATCAACGCAGCACGGGCCAGATCTTCTTTATCTTTACGCAGCGCAAGCTCGGCTTTTTCCTGCCATTCGTTTAATTGCGCGGTAGCCTGCTCAATACGACGGGTTAACTGTTTTTTCTCCGCCAGCGCACGGGCGGAGGTAGAACGCACTTCAACCAGCGTGTCTTCCATCTCCTGGATCATCAAACGTACCAGCTTCTGCGGATCTTCCGCTTTCTCAAGCAGTGAGTTGATATTGGCGTTCACGATGTCGGCAAAACGAGAAAAAATACCCATAATCTAATCCTCATATTTCTGTTATCGGGCAATGCCCTGCTGTACAGCTAATACAAACATCATGCCAACTTTTTATCTTATTGATTTTACTTGGTCTGATTGATTTTCATGCAACAGATAACTATGCTTACCTGGTGAATATCGCTAAGGAGTGGTTAATTTCATCATGCCTGGATACAAAGACAATCTACTCGGTGAAGCAAACAGTTTTCTGGAAGTGCTGGAACAGGTCTCTCGCCTCGCGCCGCTGAATAAACCGGTGCTGATCATCGGTGAACGCGGAACGGGGAAAGAGCTGATAGCCAACCGTCTGCATTATTTATCCGGGCGCTGGGACGGCCCCTTCATTTCCCTTAACTGTGCGGCGTTGAATGAAAACCTGCTCGACACCGAGCTTTTC
Source organism: Enterobacter sp. 342 (assembly GCF_036663495.1). NCBI lineage: Bacteria > Pseudomonadati > Pseudomonadota > Gammaproteobacteria > Enterobacterales > Enterobacteriaceae > Enterobacter > Enterobacter sp. 342. The sequence goes on along the minus strand of NZ_JAWUEI010000001.1, from coordinate 342,005 downwards.
GGCCATGAAGCAGGCGCGTTTACCGGTGCCCAAAAACGCCATCCGGGACGCTTTGAACGCGCCGACGGCGGCACACTCTTTCTTGATGAACTGGCCACCGCCCCCATGCTGGTACAGGAAAAACTGCTGCGCGTGATTGAATATGGCGAGCTGGAACGCGTTGGTGGTAGCCAGCCGCTGCAGGTTAACGTGCGCCTGGTGTGCGCCACCAACGCCAACCTGCCGGAGATGGTGGCGGAGGAGAAATTCCGTGCCGACCTGCTTGATCGCCTGGCCTTTGACGTCGTTCAGCTTCCTCCGCTGCGCGAGCGCAAAAGCGACATCATGCTGCTGGCGGACCAGTTTGCGATTCAGATGTGCCGCGAGCTCGGGCTGCCGCTGTTCCCCGGCTTCAGCGATTATGCACAGGAGACGCTGCTTGCTTACCACTGGCCGGGAAATATCCGCGAACTGAAAAACGTCGTTGAGCGCTCTGTTTACCGCCACGGCAGCAGTGAGACGGAGCTGGATAACATCATTATCGATCCTTTCCAGCGCAACATGCAGCCAGTTTCCACACCGTCGTTAACGAGCGAGTCCCCCACTCTTCCCCTTGATTTGCGTGAGTTTCAGCATCATCAGGAGAAGCAGTTGCTTGAGCAAAGTCTGAAGGCAGCGAAATATAACCAGAAACGAGCGGCTGAACTCCTGGGTCTGACCTACCATCAATTAAGGGCATTGCTCAAAAAGCATCAAATGCGCTGACAATATCAGCACTTACCCGCAGACATTTTTACGAAGCAGGCGTAAGTGCGATACACTTTGCAGATCGAACCTAAAAACCTTAAAAATTATGCGTCTGGTTTTATCGTCCTTTTTTGCACTCGGCCTGTTCAGCAGCCTGGCCTTTGCTGCGCCCGAGCTGACTACGCAGCCTGATATTCGTGACAGCGGCTTCGTCTATTGCGTAAGCGGTCAGGTGGATACCTTTAACCCGCAGAAAGCGGGCAGTGGTCTGATTGTGGATACACTTGCCGCACAGCTTTATGACCGTCTGCTGGATGTCGATCCTTACACCTACCGTCTGGTGCCTGAGCTTGCGGAAAGCTGGGAAGTGCTTGATAACGGCGCCACCTACCGTTTTCGTCTGCGTGATGATGTCGCGTTTCAAAAAACGCCGTGGTTTACCCCAACACGCAAGCTGAATGCGGATGATGTGGTTTTTACCTTCCAGCGGATCTTTAACCGCAATTATCCGTGGCATAACGTGAATGGGGGGAATTTCCCCTATTTCGATAGCCTGCAGTTTGCCGACACGGTTAAAAACGTACGCAAGCTGGATAACCGGACCGTTGAATTTACGCTGACGCGCCCGGATGCCTCCTTCCTGTGGCACCTGGCGACTCACTATGCGTCAGTCATGTCTGCCGAATATGCCGCGAATCTGACCAAATCGGACCGTCAGGAGATGCTTGATCGTCAACCGGTCGGCACCGGCCCGTTCCAGTTGGCCGAGTACCGTGCAGGTCAATATATTCGCCTGCAGCGCCACGAACATTTCTGGCGCGGTGTACCGCTGATGCCTCAGGTGGTGGTCGATCTCGGTTCTGGCGGGACGGGACGTCTGTCAAAACTGCTGACCGGGGAATGCGACGTGCTCGCCTGGCCTGCTGCCAGCCAGCTCACCATTTTGCGCGACGATCCACGCCTGCGTCTGACGTTGCGACCGGGCATGAACATCGCCTATCTGGCGTTTAACACCGACAAACCACCGTTGAACAACCCTGCTGTCCGCCATGCCCTTGCGCTGGCGATCAACAATCAGCGACTGATGCAGTCGATCTACTACGGCACGGCGGAAACGGCCGCCTCAATTTTACCGCGCGCCTCTTGGGCCTATGACGGTGAGGCTAAAATTACGGAATACAATCCGGCAAAAGCGCGTGAACAATTGAAGGCCCTGGGGGCGGAAAACCTGACGCTGCAACTTTGGGTACCCACCAGTTCACAGGCGTGGAACCCCAGCCCACTGAAAACTGCCGAACTGCTACAGGCGGATATGGCGCAGGTGGGCGTGAAAGTGATCATCGTACCGGTTGAGGGGCGTTTCCAGGAGGCGCGTCTGATGGACATGAACCATGATTTAACCCTCACAGGCTGGGCCACCGACAGTAATGACCCGGACAGTTTCTTCCGCCCGTTACTGAGCTGTGCGGCAATAAACTCGCAAACCAACTACGCCCACTGGTGTAATCGGGAATTTGACGCCGTGCTGCAAAAAGCACTAGCTTCCCAGCAACTGGCCTCACGCATTGACGCCTATGATGAAGCACAGAAGATCCTCGCTCAGGAGCTGCCCGTATTGCCGCTGGCCTCTTCCCTGCGCCTCCAGGCGTATCGTTATGATATTAAAGGTCTGGTGTTGAGTCCGTTTGGCAACGCCTCGTTCGCCGGCGTGACGCGCGAAAAAGAACAAGAGGTGAAAAAACCATGATTATTTTTACCTTACGTCGGCTTCTTCTGTTGCTGGTAACGCTCTTTTTCCTGAATTTTGTTGGCTTCAGCCTGAGCTATTTCACACCGCATGCCCCACTACAGGGGTCATCACTGTGGGATGCATGGATCTTTTGGTTTAACGGTCTCCTGCACCGGGATTTTGGCGTCTCCAGCATTAACGGACAGTTGATCTCCGATCAACTGAAAGAGGTATTTCCGGCCACAATGGAGCTGTGCATTCTGGCCTTTGGCTTTGCGTTAATCGTTGGCATTCCCGTGGGCATGCTGGCCGGAATTTACCGCAACAAATGGCAGGACTCGTTTATTAGCGCTCTCGCTCTGCTCGGTTTCTCAATCCCGATCTTCTGGCTGGCACTACTGCTGACGCTTTTCTTCTCACTGACCATGGGTTGGCTACCGGTCTCAGGCCGTTTTGACCTGCTCTATACCGTTAAATCGGTGACCGGGTTTGCAATCATAGACGCATGGCTCTCCGATTCAGTATGGCGTCATGAGATGATCGTCAGTGCGGTGCGCCATATGGTATTGCCAGTGCTGACCCTGGCCGTGGCACCGACAACTGAAGTGATCCGTCTCATGCGTCTGAGCACCATCGAGGTGTTTGATCAGAACTATGTCAAAGCCGCCGCCACACGTGGATTATCACGTCTGACCATTTTGCGCCGTCATGTGCTACACAATGCACTGCCGCCTGTGATCCCACGTCTGGGGCTACAGTTCTCCACCATGTTAACGCTGGCGATGATCACCGAGATGGTCTTTAGCTGGCCTGGGCTCGGACGCTGGCTGATAAACGCCATCCGCCAGCAGGACTATGCGGCTATTTCCGCAGGTGTCATGGTGATTGGCTCGCTGGTGATTATTGTTAACGTGATCTCCGATATTTTGGGTGCGATGGCTAACCCATTGAAGCATAAGGAATGGTATGCCTTACGATAACGTATACAGTGAAAAGCGCACGCCCGGTGTGCTGCGTACCGTGTGGCGTAAATTCTATGGTGACACCACGGCAATGATCGGTCTGTATGGCTGCGCCGGTCTGGTATTGCTTTGCGTCTTTGGCTCGTGGTTTGCGCCGTATGGCATTGACCAGCAGTTCCTTGGCTATCAACTGCTGCCACCTTCATGGTCACGCTACGGTGAGGTCTCTTTCTTCCTGGGCACAGACGACCTTGGGCGCGACGTGTTAAGCCGCCTGTTGAGCGGTGCAGCGCCAACAGTGGGTGGCGCATTTGTGGTGACCCTTGCGGCGACGATCTGTGGTCTGGCGCTCGGCATTTTTGCAGGTTCCACCCATGGCCTGCGTTCGGCGGTGTTGAACCACATTCTTGATACGCTGCTCTCGATTCCGTCTCTGCTGCTGGCGATCATTGTCGTCGCGTTTGCGGGTCCGCATCTGTCGCATGCCATGTTCGCCGTCTGGCTGGCTATTCTGCCCCGCATCGTTCGCTCGGTTTACAGCATGGTGCATGATGAGCTGGAAAAAGAGTATGTCGTCGCAGCCCGTCTGGACGGGGCAACAACCTTCAATATTCTGTGGTTCGCCGTTCTGCCAAACATTGCTTCCGGGCTGGTCACCGAGATCACTCGCGCCCTGTCGATGGCGATTCTGGATATCGCGGCGCTCGGTTTCCTCGACCTCGGCGCACAACTGCCGTCACCTGAATGGGGTGCGATGCTCGGCGATGCTCTGGAGCTCATCTACGTGGCACCGTGGGTGGTCATGTTGCCAGGTGCGGCCATTATGGTGAGTGTGCTGCTTATCAACCTGCTGGGCGACGGTATTCGCCGTGCAATTAACGCGGGGGTGCAATAATGCCGCTTCTTGATATTCGCAACCTCACTATCGAGTTCAAAACTGGTGAAGGCTGGGTTAAAGCCGTCGATCGCATCAGTATCACACTCGCTGAAGGTGAAATTCGCGGGCTGGTGGGAGAATCCGGCTCGGGCAAGAGCCTGATTGCTAAAGCTATCTGCGGCGTGGCAAAAGATAACTGGCGCGTGACCGCTGACCGTATGCGGTTCGATGATATTGACCTGCTGCGCCTCTCCCACCGCGAGCGTCGTAAGCTGGTCGGCCATAACGTCTCGATGATTTTCCAGGAGCCACAATCCTGTCTCGATCCGTCCGAGCGCGTGGGCAAACAGCTGATGCAGAACATTCCCGGCTGGACCTATAAAGGCCGCTGGTGGCAGCGCATTGGCTGGCGGAAACGTCGTGCCATTGAGCTGCTACACCGCGTCGGGATCAAAGATCATAAAGATGCGATGCGCAGTTTCCCTTATGAACTGACCGACGGCGAATGTCAGAAAGTGATGATTGCCATCGCGCTGGCAAATCAGCCGCGTTTGCTGATTGCCGATGAGCCGACAAACGCGATGGAACCGACCACGCAGGCGCAAATTTTCCGTTTGCTGTCGCGTCTGAACCAGAATAACAACACCACTATTTTGTTGATCAGTCATGACCTGCAGATGCTCAGCAAATGGGCCGACAAAATTGATGTCATGTACTGTGGGCAAACGGTCGAAACGGCACCCAGCGAAGATCTGATCAACGCGCCGCATCATCCGTATACTCAGGCGCTGATCCGTGCGATTCCTGATTTTGGCAGTGCCATGCCACACAAGAGCCGCCTGAATACCCTGCCAGGGGCGATTCCGCTGCTGGAATCCTTACCGATAGGCTGTCGTCTGGGGCCGCGTTGCCCGTATGCTCAGCGTAAATGTATCGAGACACCACGTCTGACCGGGGCCAAAAATCATCTTTACGCCTGTCATTTCCCGCTGAACATGGAGAGAGAGTGAAATGGTCGACACTTTGCTGGAAGTTCGTAACCTGAGTAAGACCTTTCGCTATCGTACGGGGCTGTTTCATCGCCAGACTGTCGAAGCGGTTAAACCGCTAAGTTTTACATTGCGTGAAAAACAGACTCTGGCGATCATCGGTGAAAACGGCTCCGGAAAATCCACGCTGGCGAAGATGCTCGCCGGCATGGTTGAACCCACCTCAGGGGAAGTGTTAATTGACGACCATCCCCTGGAATTCGGTGATTATTCTTTCCGTAGCCAGCGCATCCGCATGATTTTCCAGGATCCGTCGACCTCGCTCAATCCACGCCAGCGCATTTCGCAAATTCTGGATTTTCCGCTGCGTCTGAATACTGATCTGGAGCCAGAGGCGCGCCGTAAACGTATCTTTGAAACCCTGCGTATGGTTGGGTTGTTACCCGATCACGAAAGCTATTACCCGCATATGTTAGCCCCGGGTCAGAAACAGCGTCTGGGCCTGGCGCGTGCATTGATTTTGCGCCCGAAAGTGATCATCGCCGACGAAGCGCTTGCCTCGCTGGATATGTCGATGCGTTCGCAGTTAATTAACCTGATGCTGGAATTGCAGGAAAAACAGGGTATCTCTTATATCTACGTCACCCAACATCTGGGGATGATGAAGCACATCAGCGACCAGGTCATGGTCATGCACCAGGGCGAAGTTGTCGAGCGCGGCAGCACGGCGGATGTGATGGCCTCTCCGCTTCATGAGCTGACAAAACGGCTGATTGCCGGTCATTTCGGTGAAGCGTTGACGGCTGATGCGTGGAGAAAAGACCGCTAACCGCGCGTTGAAAGAGTGGTCGGATTAACTAAGCACGCGACACGTGATATTATCGCCGCGTTTTAACGACGATTGTCCCGTTATGATGGCAATCGCCACAACAATGAATATAAGGATTAAAGCTATGGGTTTTCTTTCCGGTAAGCGCATTCTGGTGACTGGCGTTGCCAGCAAACTGTCCATCGCATACGGCATCGCTCAGGCAATGCATCGCGAAGGCGCTGAGCTGGCGTTCACCTACCAGAACGACAAGCTGAAAGGCCGTGTTGAAGAGTTTGCCGCGCAGCTGGGTTCCAGCATTGTTCTGGAATGTGACGTTGCACAAGACGAAAGCATCGACGGCATGTTTGCTGAACTGGCAAAAGCATGGCCGAAATTCGACGGTTTCGTTCACTCCATTGGCTTCGCTCCTGGCGACCAGCTGGACGGCGATTACGTGAACGCGGTTACCCGTGATGGCTTCAAAATCGCTCACGACATCAGTTCCTACAGCTTCGTTGCGATGGCAAAATCCTGCCGCGCGATGCTGAACCCGGGCGCAGCTCTGCTGACCCTGTCCTACCTGGGCGCTGAACGTGCTATCCCTAACTACAACGTCATGGGTCTGGCGAAAGCCTCTCTGGAAGCCAACGTACGCTACATGGCGAACGCAATGGGTCCTGAAGGCGTGCGCGTTAATGCCATCTCTGCAGGTCCTATCCGCACCCTGGCAGCTTCCGGTATTAAAGATTTCCGTAAAATGCTGGCACACTGCGAAGCGGTTACCCCGATTCGTCGTACCGTTACCATTGAAGATGTGGGTAACTCTGCAGCATTCCTGTGCTCTGACCTTTCCGCTGGTATCTCCGGCGAAGTGGTTCACGTTGACGGCGGCTTCAACATCGCTGCAATGAACGAGCTGGAAATTAAATAAGCTGTGACTCTCTTCCCGCACGGGAAGAGAGTTTTTCCCTCCGCACCACCCCTTCGTTATTCCGTTCTGCTATTTGTTATCACCTAACAATATTTTTCCCTTTATCTGCCTTACGCCAGGATATTGATCGCCATTTTGAGATCAAGGAACGCACATGGAACAACGCCGTTTTTCTGGCAAAGGCCACTGGTACCACGAGACCCAGTCGAACCACGCGCAGACAGATGTTCTGCCTCTGGTGCCCGAAGCCGCTAACGTCGACGATCGTTTTTTGCTCGATTTAGCCCTGCCTGATGAGATTGTCGCTGCCTGTACTGGCTGGCTTACTCCTGCCAGAACCTTATGCCACCTGCTGTTTCCGCTCTCAATACCCGTGAATCGCCTGCAAACGCTCAGCGCTTATGATCGGCTCAGTACCGCGCTAACGGTCGCACAGGCCTGTGGCGTTCAGCGGCTCTGTAACCATTACGCCGCCCTCCTCGCCCCGCTTCCCGGCCCGGACTCCTCGCGTGAAAGCAACCGACGTCTGGCGCAAATCACCCAGTATGCCCGCCAGCTCGCCAGCTCTCCTGATGTCATTGATGATAAAGCCCAGAACCAGCTTGATGAAGTGGGCTTGTCAACGTTTGACATTGTGGTGATTAACCAGATTATCGGCTTTATTGGTTTTCAGGCTCGCGTAGTCGCGGTGTTTCAGGCGCTAATGGGACACCCTGTTCGCTGGTTGCCGGGCCATCATATTCAGCCGCACACCCTGCCCACGAGTCACGATGCGTGGGTACCGCTTTTACCCGTCGTCGAACTGCGCTATGCAAGCGCGCATCAGCTTGAGTCTCTCTCCCGCTGGCAGGCAGAACCCGCGCTTGAAGCGCTGACGCCCGTCCTTTGCCATGAACCGACGCTACTCGACCTGACGGGAGAAATCCTGATCTGCATTCGCGAAGAGATTTCTCTGACATCTCCCGCTCTTTCTGCCGCAACAGAACTGCTGACACGCTCTCCTGACCGCTTCAGCGCCGCACAGTTTACCCCGCTCACAGATGCAGGACTCCCTGCCGTACGCGCGATCAAACTGCTTGGCCAAAGCGCATTTGATGGCTGGCTCAATCGCCTGAACGTCGCGTTTGGTAAAGAGGAATAACCATACTAATTACCCAAAGAGCGCTTGCTGATACAGTGAGAATCGCGTAAAACTGTCAGCCGCTCAATGGCTACGAAAATAGAACATTATGTTTCAGGACAACCCGCTGCTAGCGCAGCTTAAACAGCAACTGCATTCCCAGACGCCGCGTGCAGAAGGGGTCGTAAAAGCCACAGAAAAGGGTTTTGGCTTCCTTGAAGTTGACGCGCAGAAAAGCTATTTCATTCCGCCACCGCAGATGAAGAAAGTAATGCATGGCGATCGCGTCATGGCCGTCATTCATACCGAGAAGGATCGTGAGTCCGCCGAGCCGGAAGAACTGATCGAACCATTCCTGACCCGTTTTGTGGGCAAGGTGCAGAGAAAAGATGATCGTCTTTCTATTGTGCCGGATCATCCCCTGCTGAAAGATGCTATTCCCTGCCGCGCCGCCCGTGGCGTTGAGCATGATTTTAAAGAAGGTGACTGGGCAGTAGCAGAAATGCGCCGTCATCCTCTGAAAGGCGATCGCGGTTTTTATGCAGAATTGACCCAGTTCATCACCTTTGGCGACGACCATTTTGTACCGTGGTGGGTGACGCTTGCACGCCATAATCTTGAAAAAGAAGCGCCTAATGGCGTTGCAACTGAGATGCAGGATGAAGGTCTGGTTCGTCGTGATCTCACTGCCCTGGAATTTGTCACCATTGACAGCGCCAGTACAGAAGATATGGATGATGCCCTCTACGCTGAAGAGAGTGACGATGGCAAACTGCATTTGACTGTCGCCATTGCGGACCCAACCGCGTGGATTGCTGAAGGCAGTAAGCTGGACGATACGGCGAAAACCCGAGCATTCACCAACTACCTGCCGGGCTTTAACATCCCGATGCTGCCGCGCGAGCTGTCAGACGATCTCTGCTCTCTGCGTCCAAATGAAGTGCGTCCGGTACTTGCCTGCCGCATGACTATCGCAGCAGATGGCACGATTGAAGATGATATTGAGTTCTTCGCCGCTACCATTGAATCAAAAGCCAAGCTGGCTTATGACAATGTTTCCGACTGGCTGGAGAACACCGGCAGCTGGAAACCGGAATCAGACGCTATTGCCGCTCAGATTCGTCTGCTGCACCGTATCTGTCTGAACCGTGGAGAATGGCGTAAAACCCATGCACTGGTGTTCAAAGATCGTCCGGATTATCGCTTTGTTCTGGGTGAGAAAGGCGAAGTGCTGGATATCGTGGCTGAGCCACGACGTATTGCCAACCGCATTGTTGAAGAAGCGATGATTTCTGCCAACATTTGTGCCGCTCGCGTGTTGCGTGACAAGCTGGGCTTTGGCATTTACAACGTCCACACTGGATTTGATCCGGCCAATACCGAAGCGCTGGCAGCTCTGCTGAAAAATCACGATGTGCATGTTGATCCGGAAGAAGTGCTGACGCTGCCGGGTTTCTGCAAGCTTCGTCGCGAACTGGACGCACAGCCTTCTGGTTTCCTGGATAGCCGTATTCGTCGCTTCCAGTCCTTTGCGGAAATCAGCACAGAGCCAGGCCCGCACTTTGGTCTGGGCCTGGAAGCCTACGCAACCTGGACCTCTCCAATCCGTAAGTATGGCGATATGGTTAACCACCGCCTGCTGAAAGCGATTATCAAGGGCGAAACTATTACACGTCCTCAGGACGACACCACCCTGCAAATGGCCGATCGTCGCCGTCTGAACCGGATGGCAGAACGTGACGTTGGGGACTGGCTGTACGCGCGTTTCCTTCAGGACAAAACCGGTACAGATACCCGCTTTGCTGCGGAGATCATTGATATCAGCCGTGGCGGTATGCGCGTCCGTCTGGTGGATAACGGTGCTGTCGCCTTTATTCCTGCCCCATTCCTGCACGCTGTCCGTGACGAAATGGTCTGTAGTCAGGAAATTGGGACTGTGCAAATTAAAGGTGAAACAGTTTACAAAGTCACAGATGTGATTGACGTAAACATCGCTGAAGTTCGCATGGAAACCCGCAGTATTATCGCGCGCCCTGTCGCCTGATAAACTGTTAAAATGTCGGTCCTTTCTTTGCAGGAGAGGCCGACATTTATACTTTTTATCTTCCACCACAAAATCATCATTTTTTCTTACTATTTTCAGTCTCCCTCCGCCCAAACTCGCCATAATTATCTACAGTAAAAGAGTGTTGTTATATTCGGTTACGTGAATTTTTATACGCTACGTATCCTTTTTAGCGTGACTCGTTTTATTATAAGAATTCAGGAAAAAACAATAAGTTCACTTCGGTTTTGCCGCTGTTTCACAACGGAAAAGTCGACAGCAAATGAATAATTTGTGCGCTAATGAGCAGCTGCGGGAGAATACATGATGGACGATCTGGAGCAGAATTTGCTGTTTCGTTACATGGGTACTCACAGCCCATGGTGGCGATTATCAGCGGACAGCAATGCTCTGCACCTTGCCGCCAGTGAAAATGCCGATGTGACTCAGGTGGTGTCGCTGGACGACGAACAGGCCGATCTCATCCGCCAGTTAACTGTCATAACCTCCAGCATTTCAATGACGCTCTCTTTGTACGGGGAAAATGTCCCTGTCCATCTTGTCGGGCGCAAAATAACCCGTAATGAGTGGGCCGGCACCGCCTCCTCCTGGAATGATACGCCCTCCGTAGCCCGCGATCTGGCACAAGGTCTCTCTTTTGCGGAACAGGTGGTCTCAGAAGCCAACTCCGTCATCGTTATTCTCGATCATAACGGTAATATCCAGCGTTTTAACCGATTGAGTGAAGAGTACACCGGCCTGAAAGAACAGGAAGTCATTGGCCAGAACGTGTTTAAGCTCTTTATGAGCCGCAGCGAAGCAGCGGCTTCAAAGCGCAACATTACCGGTTTCTTTCGTAACGGCAGTTCGTATGAAGTCGAACGCTGGATCAAAACGCGCAAAGGACAAAGATTGTTTCTGTTCAGAAACAAATTTGTTCACAGCGGCAGCGGTAAAAATGAAATTTTTCTTATCTGTTCCGGTACCGATATTACAGAGGAACGTCGTGCTCAGGAGCGGCTGCGCGTGCTGGCCAATACCGATACCATCACCGGGTTGCCAAACCGCAATGCGATCCACGAACTGATTTCAGATGCCATCGACAGCCGTGGCGAAACGCAGGTGGGTGTGGTCTATCTCGATCTCGATAACTTCAAAAAGGTCAACGATGCCTACGGGCATATGTTTGGCGATCAGCTGCTACAGGCTGTCGCGCTCGCTATTTTGAGTTGTCTGGATGAAGGCCAGGTTCTGGCGCGGCTCGGCGGTGATGAGTTTATTGTCATGGCCACAAATACCTCGCAGGGTTCTCTGGAAGCGATGGCGTCGCGTATTTTAACCCGTCTGCGTCAGCCGTTCAGAATCGGTCTGATAGAGATTTACACCGGCTGTTCACTCGGTATCGCGCTCGCGCCACAGCATGGGAATGACCGGGAAAGCGTTATTCGTAATGCCGATACTGCCATGTACACCGCCAAAGAGAACGGTCGGGGTAAGTTTTGTGTCTTCTCACCTGAGATGAACCAGCGCGTATTTGAATACCTCTGGCTGGACACCAACCTGCGTAAAGCACTGGATAACGATCAGTTGCTGATCCACTACCAGCCCAAAATAACCTGGCGTGGGGAAGTCCGTAGTCTTGAAGCGCTGGTCCGCTGGCAGTCACCAGAACGTGGTTTGATTCCTCCTCTGGAATTTATCTCTTATGCCGAAGAGTCGGGTTTGATTGTGCCCCTGGGTCGCTGGGTGATGCTGGATGTGGTTCGCCAGATCGCGAAATGGCGCGACAAGGGGATTAATCTGCGCGTGGCCGTGAACGTCTCTGCGCGCCAGCTGGCCGATCAGACTATTTTCAGTGATTTAAAACAGGCGCTAAAAGATCTGCACTTTGAATACTGCCCTGTGGACGTTGAGTTAACCGAAAGCTGTCTTATCGAGAACGAAGAGCTGGCGCTCTCTGTTATTCAGCAGTTCAGCAAGTTAGGGGCGCAAATTCATCTGGATGATTTTGGCACAGGCTACTCTTCGCTCTCCCAACTTGCCCGGTTCCCGATCGATGCCATTAAACTCGATCAATCTTTTGTCAGGGATATTCATAAGCAATCCATCTCCCAGTCCCTGGTACGTGCCATCGTCGCGGTGGCGCAGGCGTTAAACCTGCAGGTGATCGCCGAAGGCGTGGAGAGTGCAAAAGAAGACGCCTTTCTGACTAAGAATGGCGTCAACGAACGGCAGGGTTTTCTTTTTGCTAAGCCGATGCCCGCTGCCGTATTCGAGCGATGGCTAAAACGATATCAATCGCGAAAACTGCGTTAACTGGCTTTGCGTAAACCCGCCGCATGATGGCGGTTTTGCAACATAACCAGACGCTCCATATAGGCGATATCTTTCGGCTCGAGGCAGAACGCGGCATCAACCCAGTCTTCCGTAATGTCCATCAGCTCACTGCGGGGCAACTGCAGAACGCGTGTACGGGCACGTAACATTGCCCTTACTCCGTTCAGTTTTGGCCGCAGTGTGTCGATAAATGTCCTGACAGAGACATAGCTTTGTCCGGGTTCAAACAGCACATCTACCAGCCCATGCTGTTCGTACCATTCTGCCGTATGCGACTCCCCTTTGTAGATGAGTTCCTCCGCCAGTTTCATACCTGAACGCCGGGCGACAAGTGAATATCCTCCCATGCCCGGGAACAGGTTGAAGGCAATCTCGGGGAAACCTAAACGGGCATCGCGCTGAGCCAGTACGAAATGGTGCGCCAGAGCGGCCTCAAACCCGCCACCTAACGCGCTGCCTTCGACCATTGCCAGAGTGATAGCCCCCGTATCAAACCCGCGTGATGCCGCATGAACGCAATCAACACAGGCACGTGCATATGCCCGTAACGCTTCCCGACGACCGTTTTGAATGCACTCGACGAAGAACTGCAAATCACCTCCTGTATTGTACATTTCAGGAACCAGCGATCCGGTTACCCAAAAATCGACATCAAAACCGGACTGACGAACCAACCATGAGAGGTTCATGATCTCCTCAATTAATGCATGGTTGAAACAAGGACGTGGCTGAGCCTGCAGCATCATCCAGACGGTATGGCGCTCCGCCTCGTAGTACCCTGATAACTGGGTGAAACGTTTAGTATCGGTAAACAGTGTGCATGTAGGCTGATTGATAACTGTCATAGTCTAATTCCTCTTATAAAAAAGCGCCTTGCGCGCAGTTTTAGACTAATCCACTCATTAAGCCCACTGTATGAGAGGGAATAAATTTATCACTGTTGTTTATGTAATTTAGTTATTGCATTTTTTCCCTTCTCTTTTGATCCTATTTTCTGCATCATTGAAAATATTAACTTTTCACTCCAGGGGTGAGATTATGTCTACTATTGATGCACAAGCTGTAGCACAACGTATTGATACCGTGCTGGATATCCTGGTGGCGGGCGATTATCACTCTGCGATCCGTAATCTTGAGATCCTGAAGTCTGAACTTCTTGCTCAGAATGGCGCCGACATTGCGCCGGAAAACCGACAGCCAAAGGCGCCGTGGGAAGTTTAACCCCAGCGTTCCCGACCTCGTTTCTCTTTATTAAATGGATGCTATGAATTCCCGACAACAAATTATTTTGCAGATGGTCATCGATCAGGGGCGCGTAAGTGTGGTCGATCTCGCTAAAACCACGGGTGTTTCTGAAGTCACAATTCGCCAGGATCTTAATCTGCTGGAGAAACAGAGTTACCTGCGTCGTGCGCATGGATATGCTGTCCCGCTGGATAGCGAAGACGTTGAAACGCGAATGATGAATAACTACGCGCTTAAACGTGAACTGGCGGAATTTGCTGCGTCTTTAGTGAACAATGGTGAGACCGTTTTTATTGAAAACGGCAGCAGCAACGCCCTTCTGGCGCGTACGCTTGCCGATCAGAAAGACGTTACCATCATTACTGTCAGTAGCTATATCGCGCATTTACTCAAAGAAACACGCTGTGAAGTGATTCTGCTGGGGGGAATTTACCAGAAAAAAAGTGAAAGCATGGTAGGCCCACTGACACGTCAGTATGTCCAGCAGGTCCATTTCAGCAAGGCTTTTATCGGGATCGACGGCTGGCAACCGGAGACAGGCTTCACCGGCCGGGATATGATGCGTTCTGATGTGGTGAATGCGGTACTCGAAAAAGAGTGTGAAGCCATTGTGCTCACTGATAGCTCAAAATTTGGCGCTGTTCACCCTTATACAATGGGGCCAGTCTCCCGCTTTAGCCGGGTCATTACTGATGAACGTTTGAGCGAAACGCACCGTAATAAACTGGAAGATGACGGACTTATCGTCAATATTATTAAAACAACCGCCTGAGCACATTATGCGCCCGACTTTCGGGCGCATACGCAGCCCATTCTCTGAGATGATTCCTAACCTCCCTTTAAGATTTTTTACCTGTTTAAGCTGCCATAAAGTCGTAAAATTAATGTTAGCGATATAACAGGAAGTGACTATCACCTGCGTGATTACGTAACACCTGCGCGACCAGCTTTCACGGAGAACAGAATTAAGTATGCGATTCGCCTAAACTTAATGTGTACCTATTTCCGTGAATTGATAATTCAGGAGAAAGTATTATGACCTTAACCAGCAAAAAATTAGCCGCCGCTGTTCTGGCAATCACTGTAGCAATGTCCCTGAGCGCTTGCTCTAACTGGTCTAAACGTGACCGCAACACCGCAATCGGTGCCGGTGCGGGTGCTCTCGGTGGTGCAATTTTAACAGATGGTAGTACGCTGGGTACATTAGGTGGTGCTGCTGTCGGCGGTATTATCGGTCATCAGGTTGGCAAATAATCATTCTATAAGCCTCCTGCGTATTGCGATATTGTGAACGCATTTTCAGGTCTGACTTACGCACGTATATAACACGAGCCACGGCAATTGCCGTGGCTCATTTATATTAGCCGCCTGCCAGTTTGACTTTCATGCCTTTGGCTTCGAGCAGAGATTTAATTAAATCGCGCTTATCACCCTGGATTTCGATAATGCCGTCTTTTACGGCACCGCCGCAGCCACATTTCTTTTTCAGCTCAGCCGCCAGCTTTATCAGCTCCGCATCATCCAGATCAATTCCGGAGATAAGGCAGACCCCCTTTCCTTTTCGTCCGCTGGTTTGACGCTGGATCCGAACGATACCGTCCCCCTTCGGACGTTCCACTTTCGTTTTCGGTTCGTCTATACGCCCGCTTTCGGTAGAGTAAACAAGACGGCTGTTGGAATCGGTCATTACGCCCCCTTTTTCAGCGACGCGTTGATAGCCTTAAGGGTCTCTGCCGGGTTCGCTGACTGCGTCACCGGACGTCCGATGACCATGTAATCAACACCTGCAGCCAGTGCCTGTTCAGGCGTCATAATACGGCGCTGATCGCCCACTTCACTGCCTGCGGGACGGATCCCCGGGGTAACAAGTTTAAAATCCTGCCCCAGGACCGATTTGAAACGCACCGCTTCCTGAGCCGAACAGACAACACCATCAAGACCGCAATGTTGTGTCAGACGTGCGAGGCGCTCAGCATGTTCCGCAGGTGACAACGTCACACCCAGGTCGCGTAAATCACTCTCGTCCATACTGGTCAGCACGGTGACTGCAATCAGTAATGGTGCATCACTACCGAACGGCAGAAGCGCTTCGCGCGCGGCCGTCATCATTCTTGCCCCACCCGACGCATGAACGTTAACCATCCATACCCCCAGATCCGCAGCGGCAGCAACAGCGTGTGCCGTGGTATTTGGAATATCATGGAATTTAAGGTCGAGGAAAACGTCAAAGCCGCGCTGTTGCAGATCGCGTACGATTTGCGGCCCAAACAGCGTGAACATCTCTTTGCCAACTTTCAGACGGCAGTCGCGAGGATCGATACCGTCGACAAAGGCCAGTGCAGCGTCGCGCTTATTGTAATCAAGCGCAACGACAACAGGAGAATCCGTAATTACGCGGGAAGTGGAGGAAGTAACAGACGTCATGACCAGCCCTTTTCGTCTATGGGCGCGCAGCGGCGCGGAACAGATAAACGGCGAGCATTCTACCTGCCACCGCCGCAAATTGACAGAATCCATTTGCTTTCCTGTCAGGCTGGCAAACCGCACGGAGTTCAGGAAGCGGCAAAAATCATCAGTATGTTGTAACTAAAATGCGATGTTTTAAAAAATTACTGCCCGTCGAGGCCGCGAATTGGCTTGATGGTGGACCATGCACGGCATGAAGGACAGTGCCAGTAGAGCGTATACGCGGTAAACCCGCACTTCTGGCAACGATAGCGCGGCTTGCTGCGCACCTGCTCGCCTACCATGTCGCGAAGCACCATCAGGCTCTCTTTAGCACGCCCCTCTTCAGCGTCATTCAGGTGGTAATCCATCAGCTTATGGAAGACTCGCATGGTTGGATGACGTTGCAACTGACGTGTAATATATACCTGCGCGGTGTCGCTCCCCTCATACTGCTCAACCACGTCTGAAAGCATCAGTTCTGCAGTCGCACCTGTATTCTCTTCCACACAACGACGCAGGAATGCAACCCACTCTTCCTGCTTGCCCAATTGTTGATAGCAGGTTTGCAGCATCTCCAGCGTTTCACTGACCAGTTCTTTGTCCTGGTCGATAACACGCAGCAAGCTTTCAACGGCTTTGGCGTAATCGCCATTCGCCATAAAGACGCGGCCCATCATGATCGAAATACGGGCGCTATTACGATCGGCGGCGGCGCCTTTCTTCAACAACGTCATGGCTTTGTCCATGTCGTCGCTGCCCATCTGCTGAAGGGCTAATTCGCAGTAAAAATGAGCTATCTCTACGCGCTGTTTATCTTTACCCAGTTTAACCAGACGTTCCGCGGTATCGATAGCTTTTTGCCAGTCGCTGGTGGCCTGATAAATCTGCAGCAACTGCTGCAGTGCGCCGATGCGGAAATCAGTTTCATCCACCAGTTGCGTGAACATATCTTCAGCGCGATCGTACAACCCTGCGGCCATGTAATCCCGCCCCAGTTGTTGTACCGCAAGGAGTCGTTGATCGTAGGTCAGGGAGGCGCTTTCCATCAGGGTCTGGTGGATACGAATTGCTCGGTCAACCTCGCCGCGTGAGCGGAACAGGTTCCCCAGGGTGAGATGCGCTTCAACGGTTCCCGTATCCTCTTTCAGCATATCGAGGAACAGGTCTACCGCTTTGTCCTGCTGATTACTCAGCAGGAAGTTAACCCCCGCAACGTAGTCACGGGAGAGTCGGTTGGCCTCATCCTGCTTTGTTTGTTGCGCACTTCTGCGGCCCATATACCAGCCATAGGCTGCGGCTACAGGCAAAAGCAGAAACAACAACTCCAGCATAGTCGATTATTCCTTCACGACCGACACACCAGAGCTTTCCGGAATGTCGGACGCAGGCGCAATGTTATTTTCGAGGCGTTTAATTTTACGTTCAGCGCGCGCAAGAGAAACACGGACTTTCAACCAGAAAAGACCACAAACCAGCCAGCCGATGGCAAAACCCGCAGCAAATAGAACCGCCAGCAGGCTCGATACCCGATACTCGCCCTGCGCCAGCAGATAGTTAAACGTCACCTGTTGGTCGTTTTGTGCACCCAATGTGACTGAAATGACAAAAATCGCCAATACCAGTAAGAAAATGAGTAAATATTTCACATTACTTCCCGTTATGTGGTTCAAGCGAATAAAGTGTGTTCAATTCACCGCAATCAGTCTTATAAACTACCATTTTAGTGACGAGCGCGAAACGGAAAAAGTAACGCGCCAGCTATGGATTTATGGGCGAAAGACGGATTATCAACTGTCAGCCGTCACTTTGTTCCCGTTCGGCAATTTCTTCTTTCTCTTCTGGCGGTGGCGTTAAAGGACCGCAGAGTCGTTCCGCAAGCCAGGTCGCCAGCGTGACCAGCAGCCATGAGATCAGCGTTGCGACCGCCAGGTCCTGTGGCCAGTGCATCCCCAGCAATAAGCGGCTTCCCATCACCCCTGTCGCCCAGACCAGTAAAATCACGATAGTCACTGTTCGACGTCTCGGCCAGAGTAACCCAATACCCAGTAAGGCCCAACTGGCCGCAAACATGGTGTGGCCGGAAGGAAACGCGAACCCGGTCTCTTTTTGCCAGTGTTTACGCAAAAACTTCGGGATATCCTGCTGTTCAGCAAGCTGTTCTTTCACCAGTGCGCCACGATCTTTACGTTTTAAATTGTAGAATTCATCCACAGGAATATGGTGAGCTTTTTCCAGCCAGACGACAAAAGGCCGTGGCTCCTGAACGTGATCTTTAACCCAGGATTTCACGCCCTGACCAATAACAATGGCAGCACCGAGGATCGCAAAAAGCATTAGCGCCGCCCGCAGTCGGAAACGCAGACACCACAGAAACCACGCGCAGAGAAGGACGTGGGTAATAATTCCCCATGGCTGGGTGACGGTTTCCGTTATCCAGTATAACGTTTTCAGCCATGTCGCATTCTGCCCGGGCTGCCACATCCAGCCCGAAACCCATACGGCTATAGGCATAATCAGTAAAATGGCCGCACCTGCTGCCGTACGTCTGGCGATTGAAAGCATGTCTTCTCCTTTTTTGCTAAGCGTCACAATCATAACTGAAATTTATTCGATACGTGGATATGTCGGATCGTGCGTTTAACGTTCATATAGCATGGTGCCCATTAGGTGAACATGCTGAGCTTGTGGCAAAATGAACTGATACAGAAAGCAAAACAGGCGAAAGGCACGACACGTGTCAGCCTACTCTGGAGAATCACATGCAGCTTAAACGTGTGGCAGAAGCCAAACTGCCAACCCCATGGGGCGATTTCCTGATGGTGGGATTTGAAGAACTGGCAACCGGACAGGATCATGTCGCGCTGGTGTATGGCGACATTTCAGGGCAGACGCCGGTTCTGTCCCGCGTACATTCGGAGTGTCTGACGGGTGATGCGTTGTTCAGCCTGCGCTGTGATTGCGGTTTCCAGCTGGAAGCAGCACTGACTCACATCGCAGAGGAAGGCCGTGGGGTTCTGCTCTATCATCGTCAGGAAGGCCGTAACATTGGTCTGCTGAATAAAATCCGCGCCTACGCGCTGCAGGACCAGGGCTACGATACAGTTGAAGCGAACCATCAGCTCGGCTTTGCCGCCGATGAACGTGACTTCACCCTGTGTGCCGATATGTTCAAGCTTTTGGGTGTAGATGAAGTTCGTCTGTTGACCAATAACCCGAAAAAAGTGGAAATACTGACCGAGGCGGGGATCAATATCGTTGAGCGTGTACCGCTGATTGTGGGCCGTAATCCTAAAAATGCCCACTATCTTGATACCAAAGCCGCGAAAATGGGCCACCTGCTCAAAGAGTAATATCAAAAAGCCCGGCACATGTGCCGGGCTGGTTTCGTCAATCCAGCATCTTACGAATCACATAATGTAAAATACCGTCGTTCTGGTAATAGGTCAGCTCTGTTGCCGTATCAATACGACACCGGCACTCCAGTATCTCGGTTTTTCCGTCTGCCCGCGTTAATTTCACTGGCACCGTTTTACCAGGCTGTAAATTTTGCAAACCACTAATATCAATCTGCTCCTCTCCGCTCAAGCCCAGCGTTTTACGCGTGACTCCCTGCGGAAACTCAAGTGGCAGGATCCCCATCCCAATAAGATTCGAGCGGTGAATTCGTTCAAACGATTCGGCAATGACTACACGAACACCAAGCAGGCGCGGGCCTTTCGCTGCCCAGTCACGACTTGAGCCAGAACCGTACTCTTTCCCGGCGATCACCGCCAACGGCGTACCTTCCTGTTGATATTTGACAGCCGCATCATAAATCGAAACGACTTCCGTACCTGGCAGATGGCGCGTCATGCCCCCTTCCACGCCCGGTACCATCTCGTTACGAATGCGAATGTTGGCAAATGTGCCGCGCATCATGACCTCATGGTTACCGCGACGCGATCCGTAGGAGTTAAAATCACGCCGTTCGACACCCCGGCTTTGCAAATAACGGCCTGCCGGGCTGTCGGCTTTGATACTCCCAGCCGGAGAGATATGGTCCGTGGTGACAGAATCGCCCAGCATCGCCAGAATGCGCGCGCCGTGGATATCTTTAAGCGGCGCAGGTTCAGCCTGCATTTCATCGAAGAACGGCGACAGGCGAATATAGGTCGAATCATCCTGCCAGTCATAGGTATCCGACCCCGCGACGTTGATGGCTTTCCATTCCGGCGTACCTTCAAAGACTTCCGCATACTCTTTGCGGAACATCTCGGTTGACACTTTTTCAACGGCCAGCGCGATCTCACGCGAAGACGGCCAGATATCTTTCAGGTAGACCGGGTCATTCTTGCGATCGTGACCAATAGGATCGGTCACCAGGTTGATATTCATGTTTCCGGCCAGGGCATATGCCACCACCAGCGGAGGTGAGGCGAGCCAGTTGGTTTTCACCAGCGGATGAATGCGCCCTTCAAAATTTCGGTTGCCGGAAAGGACTGCACCTACCGTCAGATCACCCTGTTTGATCGCCGTTTCAATAGGTTCAGGGAGTGGGCCAGAGTTACCGATGCAAGTGGTGCAACCGTAACCCACCAGGTTAAAGCCCAGTTCGTCAAGATACGGTGTCAGTTTGGCCTGTGCCAGGTAATCCGACACGACTTTGGATCCCGGTGCCAGTGAAGCCTTGACCCACGGCTGAGTTTTTAGCCCTAGCTCTACCGCTTTTTTAGCCAGCAGACCCGCAGCCATCAATACGCTGGGGTTTGAGGTATTGGTACAGGAGGTAATGGCTGCAATAACCACCGCGCCATCCGGGAGCTGATACTGATGCCCGTTCAGGACATAGTCGATCGGGCGATGATCTTTTTGCGCCACATTCACTTCCAGTTCATTACTGGCGGCAAAGGCCTTCGGCACATCATTCAGTGCTACCCGATCCTGAGGGCGTTTCGGGCCGGCAAGGCTCGCCTCAACACTGCCCATATCGAGCTCAAGCGTGCTGGTGAAGACCGGTTCATCACCCGGGTTTCGCCACATGCCCTGTGCTTTAGTGTACGCCTCTACAAGCGCCACCTGCTCTTCACTGCGCCCGCTCAGACGCATATATTCCAGCGTCACATCATCAATGGGGAAAAAGCCGCAGGTTGCGCCATATTCCGGGGACATATTGGCAATGGTGGCACGGTCGGCCAGCGGCAGCGAATCCAGCCCATCACCGTAGAATTCAACAAATTTACCTACCACACCATGCTTACGCAGCATCTGAGTGACCGTGAGCACCAGATCGGTGGCAGTGATACCTTCTGACAGCTTGCCGGTCAGCTTGAAGCCCACCACATCTGGGATAAGCATGGATACCGGCTGGCCAAGCATGGCGGCTTCAGCTTCGATACCACCGACACCCCATCCCAGCACGCCGAGGCCGTTAATCATAGTGGTATGTGAATCCGTTCCCACCAGAGTGTCCGGATATGCCACCCACTCTTTATCCTGCAGCTCACTCCAGACGGCTTTACCCAGATATTCAAGGTTAACCTGATGACAAATTCCGGTGCCTGGCGGAACGACACTAAACCGGCTGAATGCCTGTTGTCCCCATTTCAGGAAAACGTAGCGCTCGTGGTTACGCTCCATCTCCAGACGCACGTTCTCGCCAAAGGCGTCGTCATCACCAAAGTGGTCCACGGTGACGGAGTGGTCAATGACGAGATCCACAGGGGAAAGCGGATTCACTTTTGCTGTATCCCCACCCAGGCGTTTTACGGCCTCACGCATAGCGGCTAAATCAACTACAGCGGGGACACCGGTAAAGTCCTGCATCAGGACCCTTGCCGGGCGATAAGCTATTTCTCTGTCGGCGTGGGCATGTTTCAACCACCCTGCCAGCGCCTGGATATCGTCGAGGGTGACAGAATCACCATCCTGCCAGCGTAAGAGATTTTCCAGCAAAACTTTTAAGGACTTGGGTAAACGCGAAATGTCCCCAAGCGTCCTGGCAGCCAGCGGCAGGCTGTAGTAATGCCAGGTTTTATTTTCTGCCTGTAATGTGTCCTTACTGGCTTCGCGTAGGGTTAACGACATAAGCTCCTCCTTAATTACAGAGATGTCCTGACAATCATCAGGGCTGTAATTAAAGATAACACAAAGATGCCGTAACGTTTTGATAACAACCCGAATTGATAAATTCAGGCGTGCTCAGAGGGTGTAAACAAAAAACCCCGCCGTAGCGAGGTTTTACAATTTAGTGGAAGGCCAACCAGATGAGTTGACTCCAGAACAGAATCGACACGGTAAAAACGCCGATCCATGACCAGTATTTATGAGACGTCATGTTATTCATCATAGGGACACCAGGCATTATTTATAAAAGTTTCCGAGGTCGCCCTCAGGTCTATATTGCTGATGTGTATTTATTAAAGAGTACAAAAATGCAGAGTCACTATTCAGACTATTTGCATCATTACGCAATCAACTAAATTATTGTTTTTTGGGTTCGTCTTCCGCGAACACATCAATAAAGGCTTGCTGCTGCGGTGTCAGTTTCCAGGATGCAGGTACAGCATTCACAGGTGCTTTACGCACCTTGTGACCATTGTCACGATGCTGACGCATCTGTTTAACCGTCTCTGTTCGTACCGTCAGTGCCATAGTTAACCCCAATATTTCCAGGCCAGGAAAGCAACCACCGCCCAAAAGGAGGCGGAGACGAGAAAGACCGCCAGCCAGGCTTTACGCTTGAGCGCAGGATCCCTTTGCGGTTCTTCACTTCCAGAAGGCATTGCTAACCTCATACAATCGACATCGCTTATCATTTAGGACCAAACAATTGGTACAATTAATCATCTGTTGAGATAAATCCTAAAGAAACTTTAGCCGAAAAGCCAGTGAATTTATGCATCGGAAGGTATGAAATATTCAATCTTTTGACCAGAAATAAATAACTGAAAAGAAATATTTGCGAAGCGTCAAATTAGTTTCTACTTTTGTCGCCAATTCACGACATTATAACCATGCGGATTAAATGGGTAATGACATTATATGGCAGGGGAAGCGTAGATGATGATAATTCTAATTTAGCTTTGAGCCGGTATTTCGGTATCTTTCCCTCAGGGAAAGATACCGGGAGTGATTATTTTGCCGGAAGTTTGATGTCTTTAAACATCTCTTCAATATCTTCATTCGAGCGTAATGCAACGGCGGTATCAACCACGTCACGTGTTAAATGCGGAGCAAAGCGCTGAATAAAATCATACATATAGCTGCGCAGGAAGGTGCTGCGTCGGAACCCAATTTTCGTTGTGCTATGGCTGAAAATATCGTGCGCATCAAGGCGTACCAGATCGGGGTCTGAAACCGGATCAACCGCCATACTGGCAATAACACCCACCCCAAGGCCAAGCCGCACATAGGTCTTAATAACGTCAGCATCAGTGGCGGTAAAGACAATACGCGGCGTTAATCCTGCACGATTAAATGCGGTATCAAGTTCAGACCGCCCGGTGAAGCCGAATGTATACGTCACTAAAGGATATTGCGCCAGCTCTTCTATAGTCACCGATCCTTTCCCCGCCAGTGGGTGATCGGGTGTCACCACAATAGAACGGTTCCAGTGGTAGCAAGGGAGCATAACCAGATCGTCATACAGGTGAAGCGCTTCCGTTGCGATGGCAAAATCCGCGTTGCCTTTCGACACCGCTTCAGCAATTTGCGTCGGTGAGCCCTGATGCATATGCAAAGAGACACGTGGATAACGCTCAATAAAGCCTTTAATAACACCAGGCAAAGCGTAACGCGCCTGGGTATGCGTCGTAGCAATATACAGCGAGCCTTTATCCGGCCAGGTATGCTCCCCCGCCACAGACTTAATCGCGTCGACTTTAGAGAGGACTTCCCGCGCAATGCGGATGATTTCCTGTCCTGCTGGCGTTACCTGCGTGAGATGTTTGCCACTGCGGGCGAAAATCTGGATACCTAATTCGTCCTCCAGCATACGCACTTGTTTGCTGATACCCGGTTGCGAGGTGTAGAGCCCCTCAGCGGTAGATGAGACGTTAAGGTTGTGATTCACCACCTCAACGATATAACGAAGCTGCTGTAATTTCATGCCAGACCATCCGATTTAGCGCATGCGGTCAATCGCTTAAGACGATTTAATAATAAAAAACAGATTAACTATAACCACTATATCATTTATAGCCTGACTGTATAGTACGGAACAAAAAATAATAACTAGGTAATAAAAAAGGGCCGGATATCCGGCCCTTTTACAGGTAAGTTACGGTTAGGGAAGATTATTTCTTGCCTTCAACCCATTTGCCATCGACAAAGAAGGCTGACCATCCGGTCGCTTTACCCTCTTTCTCTGCCGCAACATACTGCTGCTTTGTTTTACGGCTAAAACGCACCACGGTCTTGTTACCTTCCGGATCCTGCTGTGGCGCATCGGCCAGATAACGCAGTTTCTCAGGCAGACGATCGCGGAAGCGATGCAGCTCTTCCACCAACGGTGCGCGCGTTTCACGCGATTTCGGGAAGGTGTTGGCGGCAAGGAAGACACCTGCAGCGCCGTCACGCAGCACGAAGTACGCGTCTGATTTCTCACACGGTAACTCTGGCAGCGGAACCGGATCTTCCTTCGGCGGCGCCACCTCACCGTTGCGCAGAATTTTGCGCGTGTTTTTACACTCGTCGTTGGTACAGGCCATGTACTTACCGAAACGTCCCATTTTCAGGTGCATTTCAGAACCACACTTCTCGCACTCCACAATCGGGCCGTCATAGCCTTTGATGCGGAATTCACCCTCTTCGATCTCATACCCGTCACACGTTGGGTTATTACCGCACACGTGCAGCTTGCGTTTTGGATCGATCAGGTAGCTGTCCATCGCCGTTCCGCATTTTTTACAACGACGTTTGGCGCGCAGGGCATTGGTTTCTGCGTCATCACCTTCCAGCACGTTAAGAACTTCGTTCTCAGGTACCAGGTTAATGGTGGTTTTGCAGCGCTCTTTTGGCGACAGCGCATAACCGGAGCATCCCAGGAATACGCCCGTTGTTGCAGTACGGATCCCCATCTTACGGCCACAGGTTGGGCAGTTGATGCTGGTCAGTACCATCTGGTTAGGCAGCATGCCGCCCTCTTCAGGATCTTTCTCCGCTTTTTCAAGCTGACCCGTAAAATCGCTGAAGAAACTGTCGAGTACTTTTTTCCACTCTGCCTGATGGCTGGCCACCTGGTCGAGGCTGTCTTCCATTTGCGCGGTGAAATCGTAGTTCATCAACTCGCGGAAGTTGGCTTCCAGACGGTCGGTGACGATCTCACCCATTTTCTCTGCATAGAAACGACGGTTTTCAACGCGTACGTAGCCGCGATCCTGAATGGTCGAGATGATTGACGCGTAGGTCGACGGACGGCCAATACCGCGTTTTTCCAGCTCTTTCACCAGTGAGGCTTCACTGAAGCGCGCAGGTGGCTTGGTGAAGTGCTGAGCCGGGATCAGTTCGACCAGAGACAGCTCGTCACCTTTGTTAACCGCCGGCAGCGTGCGGTCTTCATCACCTTTACGCAACGCTGGCATGACTTTCGTCCAGCCATCGAAGCGCAGGATACGGCCACGCGCCTTAAGTCGGAAATCACCTGCACCGACAGTCAGCGTGGTTGAGTCGTACTGCGCTGGCGTCATCTGACACGCCACAAACTGGCGCCAGATCAGTTGATAAAGCTTCTGTGCATCGGCTTCCATGTCTTTCAGCGACTCAGCTAACACAGAGACGTCTGAAGGACGAATCGCTTCGTGCGCTTCCTGAGAATTCTCTTTGCTGGCGAACTGATTGGCACTTTCCGGCAGATATTTCTTACCGAAATTGTCACTGATATACCCGCGCACCATGTTGACCGCGTCCTGGCTCAGGTTGGTTGAGTCGGTACGCATATAGGTGATGTAACCCGCTTCATACAAACGCTGGGCCATCATCATGGTTTTCTTCACGCCATAGCCCAGGCGGGTACTTGCGGCCTGTTGCAGTGTAGAGGTGATAAACGGCGCCCCAGGCTTACTGCTGGTTGGTTTATCTTCACGTTCCAGTACCTGGTAGCGGGCTTTTTCCAGCAGCGCCACGGCGGCCATGGTCTGGTCACGGTTTTCAGGGCGGAACGGTTTGTCGTTTTGATGGCTCACCTGCAGCGGCAGAGCATCACCACCTGGCGTCGTCACATTGGCGTCAACTTCCCAGAATTCTTCCGGTACGAAGGCTTTAATTTCGCGTTCACGCTCAACGACAAGACGTACAGCGACAGATTGCACACGACCTGCGGACAGACCACGGGCAATCTTCTTCCACAGCAGTGGAGAAACCATGTAGCCCACAACACGGTCCATAAAACGGCGTGCCTGCTGTGCGTTTACACGGTCGATATTCAGCTCGCCCGGCTTCTCAAACGCCTGACGAATCGCATTCTTCGTAATTTCGTTAAACACTACACGGCTGTAGCGTTTGTCATCACCACCGATCACTTCCCGCAGGTGCCACGCAATGGCTTCCCCTTCGCGGTCAAGGTCGGTTGCGAGATAGATGTGGTCTGCTTTTTCAGCAAGCTGCTTCAGCTCGTTAACGACTTTTTCTTTCCCGGGCAACACTTCATATTGTGCATCCCAGTTATGCCATGGGTTAACACCCATGCGGTTGACAAGCGCGCTACGTTCATCCTTTTTAGGCTTTTTGGCCCCTTTGGTGGAGGTAGAGTCTGCGCTCTTTTTGCTGGCTGAGCCACTGGTCGGCAAATCGCGGATATGACCCACGCTGGACTTAACCACGTAGTCATTACCCAGATACTTATTGATCGTTTTGGCTTTTGCCGGGGACTCAACGATGACGAGAGCTTTACCCATATTCACCTTTACCTAATTTAATTCTTCCAGGAATACGCCGCACGTTGATTTCCCTTCCGCTGACGGCGAGCCAATGATATTGCGGCCACCTCAGGAGATATCAACCCCTTTGTCTTACCGGACGTCAAAGAAAATACGTCCAGGTGATTGAGTTATCGGGTATTTTTCTCACATTTCGTATAATTCGTGACGAATTCCCGGTCGAATGTCAAGCAATTCTGTTGCCAGAATGACGAAAGCGCACACTCTACCTGATAAAATTCGTTACGCAACTTTATTAGCATGCAAAAGCAAATCCCGCCAGCCAGGCCCCTGCACCTTACCCCCTCACATTACAGGGAAAATTTGCCCCCAAAGCGCCCTCGGCGTAGACTATTGTCACTGTTTAAGGAGTGGATTATGCAGAATACGACCCAACCTATTGACCGAGCCTCTCTGCTTATCGAAGCAAACAAGCTTATCCGTGACCATGAAGATACGCTGGCGGGCATTGAAGCCACTGGTGTGGAGCAGCGCAATGGCGTGCTGATTTTCAGTGGCGAATACTTCCTTGACGAACAGGGGTTACCGACCCCGAAAAGCACCGCCGTGTTTAACATGTTTAAATACCTGGCGCATACGCTTTCAGAGAAATATCACCTGGTCGATTAATGCAAAACGCGAGGCATATGCCTCGCGTTTTTGTTTACAGCAGCGGTTTTTGTCCGCGTTGTAACCAACGCAGCAACAGACGGTCCGCACTTTCTGCCGCACTGTTGGTGAAGCGGTCAAGCAGTCGCTTACGCTGGGTAAAGCGCACGCCAACCAGCTCACGGCCGTCCATCAGATTCAACAGCAGGTCGTCACTGGTGCCCACTTCATCCACCAGCCCTTTCTCCTGCGCCTGGATACCGTACCAGTGCTCGCCCGTCGCGACCTGTTCAATATCAAGCGTAGGCCGCATACGGTGCACAAAATCTTTAAAGAGGTGATGCGTTTCATTGAGATCTTCACGGAATTTCTGTCTCCCTTCTTCCGTGTTTTCACCCAGCAGCGTCAGGGTCCGTTTGTACTGACCCGCCGTGTGAAGTTCGATATCAATCTCTTTATTCTTCAGGAAACGGTTAAAGTTAGGGATCTGCGCGACCACACCGATTGAGCCGATGATAGAGAACGGCGCGGCAACAATTTTGTCCGCTACACACGCCATCATATAACCACCGCTCGCCGCCACTTTGTCCACTGCAACGGTTAATGGGATCTGCTTTTCACGCAGACGCTGCAGCTGTGAGGCTGCCAACCCGTAACCGTGAACGACACCTCCGGGGCTTTCAAGACGCACGACAACCTGATCCTGCGGTGTCGCCACAGCCAGAACGGCAGTCACTTCCTCCCGCAGAGAGGAAACTTCATGCGCATCCATACTACCTTTAAAATCGAGTACATAGACACGTGGGGTGACCTTCTCCTTCGGCGCATTGAGCTTCGCGTTTGCTTTTGCCGCTTTGGCTTCCTGCTTATGCTTTTTCTTCTGCGCTTTGTGCCACAGTTTTTGTTGATGACTATCAAGCAGTGCCAGGGACATATCTTCCTGCATCTCTTTATACTGCTCGCTCAGACGGGTGATGCGTAACTCCCCACGCTGACGCTTGCGCTGCGTCAGGTTGACAATCAGAACGGCAACCACTGCGATGGCAATGACAACCGTCGCGATTTTGGCCAAAAACAACCCATATTGAGAAAGTAATTCCACGCGTTCCACCTTGATTTAACCACGAATCTTTCACGGCAGTGTACAACAGCCCTGCCCATGCGTCTCGCTCGTGACATTACCTCTGCGAGCCGTCTTCAGGAATCCCCGGCTTGTGGTTTAAATATTTGCAAATTGTTAATTTTACAGTAATGCGTCCTGTAGACTGATTGAATTCTCATGCTAATTCGGGCATAAAGCCGAAAAGTCATCATGAAGGCGTCATCGCGTCACTGTACGCCTGAGGAGTCACCGTGCATTATCAACCACAAAAAAACCTGCTACAGAACCGGATCATTCTCGTTACCGGTGCCAGCGATGGAATTGGCCGCGAGGCGGCTCTGACGTACGCTGAATATGGCGCAAGCGTTATTCTGATTGGCCGCAACGAAGAGAAATTGAAAGGTGTCGCGCAGGAAATTGAAGCTGCTGGTGGAACACTGGCGGCGTGGTACACGCTCGATTTACTCACCTGCACTCCCGAAGTGTGCCAGGAACTTGCCCAACGCATCAGCACCCGCTACCCAGTACTGGATGGCGTGCTGCACAACGCTGGTTTGCTTGGGGATGTTTGCCCAATGGATGAACAGGATCCTGATACCTGGCAGCAGGTGATGCAGGTCAACGTCAACGGGACGTTTTTCCTTACCCAGGCATTGCTTCCTTTATTACTCAAATCCGAGTCAGGTTCGCTGGTCTTTACCTCTTCCAGCGTGGGCCGCGAAGGCCGGGCGAACTGGGGAGCTTATGCCGTATCAAAATTCGCCACCGAAGGCATGATGCAGGTGCTGGCGGAGGAATATCAGAGCCGCCATCTGCGCGTAAATTGCATTAACCCCGGTGGAACGCGCACCAAAATGCGTGCCAGCGCGTTTCCGACCGAAGATCCACAGAAGCTGAAAACTCCAGCTGATATTATGCCGCTCTATCTCTGGCTAATGGGCGATGACAGTCGCCGCAAGACAGGGATGACCTTTGACGCCCAGCCAGGCCGTAAACCAGGAATTTCCCAATGAGTGAAGAACGCCATCAGCAGCGCCAGCAGCGTCTGAAAGAACAGGTCGATGCTCGCGTCGCGGCAGCCCAGGACGAACGCGGGATCATCATCGTGTTCACCGGCAACGGTAAAGGTAAAACCACTGCCGCATTTGGTACCGCTACACGTGCCGTCGGGCACGGGCAGAAAGTCGGTGTCATACAGTTTATCAAAGGGGAATGGCCCAATGGTGAACGAAATTTACTGGAACCACATGGCGTTGAGTTTCAGGTGATGGCGACCGGGTTCACGTGGAATACCCAGAACCGGGAAACCGATACCACAGCCTGCCTTGCCGTCTGGGAACATGCCAAAAGAATGCTGGCCGACCCTTCACTGCATATGGTTCTGCTGGATGAGCTAACCTACATGGTCGCCTATGACTATCTGCCGCTGGACGCCGTGCTGGATGCTCTGAAGAACCGCCCAGTACATCAGACGGTGATCGTCACCGGGCGCGGGTGTCATCGGGATATTCTGGAGCTGGCAGATACCGTCAGCGAGCTGCGTCCGGTGAAACATGCGTTTGATACGGGCATCAAAGCGCAAGCTGGAATTGATTACTAAGAAAAAAGCCCGGTTGCATTAACCGGGCTTCACTTTTTAACCGTTGTTATTACGGCTGCCAGAGCGGCGGTTGCTGCTTACCTGGCTATGGCGTTTCACTGCACGGCGGATTTGATTCGCCTTCATCCGACGACGATCTTTCTCAACCGCGACTTTAGAGGTGGTTTCCGGCGTCAGGCCGACCAGTTCACGCAGATAGTTGGTCTGGGTCAGATCCAGCTCGGTATAGCCGCCACGCGGCAGACCTTTTGGCAGCAGAATGTCGCCGTAACGGACGCGGATCAAGCGACTCACCTGAACACCGACGGCTTCCCACAGACGACGTACTTCGCGGTTGCGACCTTCAGTCAGCGTCACGTTGTACCACTGGTTAATACCTTCACCACCGGTAAATTTGATCGTTTTGAACGCAGCAGGACCGTCTTCCAGCTGAACGCCGCGCGACAAATCGCGCAGTTTATTCTCGTCAACCTGGCCAAAGACACGCA
Source organism: Enterobacter sp. 342 (assembly GCF_036663495.1). NCBI lineage: Bacteria > Pseudomonadati > Pseudomonadota > Gammaproteobacteria > Enterobacterales > Enterobacteriaceae > Enterobacter > Enterobacter sp. 342. Next base: position 311,095 of record NZ_JAWUEI010000001.1, on the reverse strand, counting down.
CAGCGTATTCACGTTCCACTTCACGACTTGGGTGCATCAGGCGGTTTGCCAGTTCACCATCGGTGGTAAACAGCAACAGACCGCAGGTGTTCACATCCAGACGACCTACCGCAATCCAGCGAGCGCCACGCAGTTTAGGCAGACGGTCAAACACCGTCGGGCGACCTTCCGGGTCGTTGCGGGTACACAGTTCGCCTTCCGGCTTGTAGTAAGCCAGCACGCGGCAAATCTGTTCTGCGGACTCTTTTACGGAGATAAGATGACCGTCAATACGGATCTTCAGCCCCGGTACAATTTCTACGCGGTCGCCCAGCGTGGCGATTTTACCGTCCACACTTACGCGGCCCGCTTCAATAATGGCTTCGATTTCACGGCGTGAGCCGTGGCCGGCGCGCGCCAGCACTTTCTGTAACTTCTCGCTCATTGAGCTTCCTCAGGTGTCGCCTTCACAGGCGTCTGGTGTACTTTATGAAATAATGAGCTAACTTAAAAAGCATCTCATTGTCATGTAAGTACTTATTACATTAAAGGGTGTCTCATTTAGTACACCCGCATAATCGTGACCTGGCATATTACATTAACTTCAAAAGGAATGCTTCTTCACGTTTCATTTGTTTAAGTCTGGCTGCTGATAGTCTGGGCCAGGACTAATTGGTTATGAACCCGGTTTCCCGGAACATCCCTCTTGTCCGAAAAGAGTGAACGAGCCTTTGATGCAATTTTACTTTAGTTAGACCATTATTGCTCATGAAGTAATTGTATGTAAAATAGTCACCTCGTTAATATCCATTAAGAATAGAGGGATTTATGGCAATGGGTTTTTACCTTCGGGTGGGTGACCCGACGACCTGCAGAGGGAAGATACTGACCGGGGATGAAACGCTAAGTTGGTATGGTGTAGCCGGAGCGCGGGAAGGTGACCTGGTTTCATGCGGCAATCATCCGGGGACATATAAAATATTAGGAGGCACACCTGGCACGTGGGACGATGGTAGAAGACTGGCGGGAACACTGGACAGCGTCAGTTCCTGTCCGTGTAAGGCCAGATTCATCCCTACTATTCCTGACTGTTATGAACAAGATACTCTCTCTTCGTTGAAGCATTCAGGTATCACAGAAGAGATCCTTACATCAATATTTCTCCCGCAGTCAGATCCTGAACAACATGCACAGGCAGCAAAGAAGCAAAATAGCTTTGCTGACACCTGCAAGCCAGAAGATAACACGCTACTTAACGGCGTTTACCTCTGGATTGAAACAACAAGTGCAGGTCATGCTTTCGTTTCGGTACATGAAAATAACAGCATTTATCTCTACACCTATGGACGCTATGGGCGCACTGATAAAAGTACCTTCACTGGGGATGGGATTTTAGACTTTTTCCAAGATGAAGATGCGCGTAAGTATTACCGATACGAACTTTATGAAATGGGGGCTCGCGCTTTCCGCATTGATGATGCAGATTCTAAAAGAACCCGTAAATTCTTCGAAAACCTTTGGATTGGCGGTGTAGCACTAATTCAAACGCCAAACATGCAAGACGGTACAAAGCGAAGAGGCCGCATGATTGATAAGTATGATGTGACTGGTAACAACTGTACCACCCACTCAGTTGAGGGGATCAAGTTTGCTGGCTCAAAGTTATTCGATCACGGTTACACATCCACGACAACACAGCTACCAATCAACATAGAAGAAGATTTTACTATTCCGGTTTCACTGCAAAGTTATCTTGAATCAAAGAGTGCAGACTTCTCCTCAATGCTCGTTGTCGAAATGACTAATACATTCAAACAGCAGTACCCTAACACCGAGAAAATAAAACCTCAACCAATGGGAGGGAGTGCAAAAATTCAACAAGCTGCTGCCGATTCCGCTGCTGTTGCAGGCTCAACATCCCCATACTCAGGCGGTACAGTAGGCGGTTCATTGGGAAGCACTTACGATGATGAATAAGAAGTTCTGGATCAGGTGGATAAGTATCGCGCTGATCTGCGTAGCGTATTACGTTATCGTGCTTTATTTCGATCTTGTCTTCGCTCTTAACTTTTCAGAGACAATGAGCCAAGGCGGAGAATTTGCCCCTTCTCAATGCACCTGGTTTGTTAAGGAGCTCTCGCAAAATCACTCTGATTCGGCTTTAGCCTCTATCATTGGTTTCACTGTATGCGTCCCTCTGATCCTGCTCATCTTCAAAAAAGTGAGATGACCGCCAAAGGCTGGGCGATCAACGTCCCATCCAGCAACCTACCCAGATACTTGAGCGGGACGGATTCTGGAAATGAGGACTTCGCTTAGATCGCATTAAATGATCCAAGCAATGGGGCAAAACATCCCCTTCTCCGCTTTTCAACATTTCCCCGATTGGTCGTCATCACACCCCGGAAAAAACCTAAGCGATCAAAAGAAATAAATCTTTAGCTATTCTTTTTGTTAGAAAACTTGCAGTGCAAACATGACCAATTATTCTTCGGGAGAATTCCATAAGCCCGATTCCCGGCGGTAACAATGGAACGCAGATGATGTTTCTTATTATCACCTTCGTAGCATCTCGGACAAAAAGGGGTTTCATCGCCTTCTTTCCAGTACAGCGGCGGCTTAAAGACAAACGTTGATTTATCTACCAGCTGTTCTTCAAGATGCTTATTTTTCTGTTCAGCATCGAAAATTAAAGTCTGCGTAGTTATCGCTTCTATCTTCGCGTCGGCGAGTTCAACCATCAGATTAGCCAACTCAAGTTTTAGCGTGGCCTTGTCCAGTTCATCACTGTTATTTGCCAGTTTCTGGGTGATGCTCACCGCTTTATCAAGGATTCCAACTGCTGCCGCCGTGCTTGACAATACTCCTGCCATAACATCCCCTGAGTGAGATTTATCTAAGCGTCATTGCGCTTAATCTACCGGATAACCTTCTGTTACGAAACGAAGTTTCACTTAAACCTAATACTTGTTGTGCATGTGGTTATTGTTTGTAAAATGACCGCTGTGATTGTTTCCACAACACGTAGAGGGACTTATGGCAACAGGCTTTTATCTCCGGGTTGGAGATCGTACTACCTGCGGTGGCAAAATCTTAACCGGAACCCCAGACATCGACTGGAATGGCGCAGATGCTGCTCGCGAAGGTGATTTTGTCTCTTGTGGTAAAAATCCGGGTATTTCATACAAAATCCTCGGAGGAACAGAGGGGTTTATGGATGAATCGCGGCAGTTAGCTGGAACATTGGATAGTATCAGTTCTTGCCCTTGTAAAGCCAAGTTCATTCCTTCCATACCTGACTGTTATGAAAAAGAAACAGTATCTTCGTCAAGACGTTCAGGTGTAGCAGCAGCGCCCCCAATCCCTGCGGCACTGATGCCAAAACTTAGCTCAGAGCCAGAACAGCACACCCAAGCAGCGAAGAAGAAAACAGGCATAGATGCAGGTTTTGCCGTTCTCCCCTATGGCGGCACTACAGAAGCCTGGCAACGTCTGTTATTCACTGAAAACCCACCAGCAGGAGCTAAAGAACTATTCGCCACGCTGAACGGTGCTGATGAAAGGTATAAAGCCGGTTCGATTATGCTTCTAGTTGATCCTGAAAAGCAGGACGACGAACAGATTGCCCACATGAAAGCCGCGAAAGCACGAGTTGATGCGGCGTTAGAACCGCTAACAATCCAGGAAGCTAATTTTCTTCATAAGAACAAAGACACCATTGATCTGTTTACCTCTCGTGCAAGTACCGCGGTTGGGATTGCCTCAGAAGCTGCGGGTAAATACTTTGAGAATATCGAAAGCATTCTGACCAGGATTCAACAAGCGTACAAAAATCAATACATCACCAGCGGTTCTCTGATTGGAGAGCAGTTCTACGTCGAGAGACGACAGCTCTTCAACGAACTTGATAGCGTTCTCACTGATTTCACCCGCCACAAACTCGCCTTGCAAGACTACCCGGATATCAAGCGAGCATTAGGACTTTCGACCAGTTCTATCACTCACCGCTGGAATCAGACGGGGGTTGCTGACATTGAAGGCTACGCCACCTTCATCGAGAAAGCGGCAAAGTATGTGAAAATGATGAAAACAGCGGGCTATGTCGGAATAGCTCTTGATGGTGTGAACAGGCTGGATAAGATTTATGAAGCCTGCACAGTTGGGTCAGACTGCGAAAAAACGGCTTATACCGAGGTTGGCAGTTTTGGTGTGGGGTTAGGTACCGGAATAGGCGCAGGTGCGCTTGTTTCTAGTTCGGTATCTACTACGGTTTGCTCAGTTGTCTTAGGTGCATTAACTATTGAAGCCGCTGGAGCTGGAATGTTAGCTTGCGGTGTGATCTTTACCGGAGCGGTTGGGTATGCAGGAGGAGAAGCAGGCGGTAAGCTTGGCGAAAAGGCTGGCGAAATAATTTATGAGGTAACAAAGTGACAATTTCAGTTTCCGACATTTTCATAATTGGCACTTCAGGAATCATTATTCTATCTACAGTTATTATGGTCGTGCTTTCCATTTTAAACAAAAAGCGATTCCTTGAAGTATGCCGTTTGTACGAAAAGGAGTTTGGCTCTATTCCACTCGCTGCCGCGGTTCTAAAAGATGCCGATTTAATAGGATTCACCGCAGGGTACTCGACAAAAATAAACTTCATCATTCATCCGTTAATCTATGGAAAAAAATCGGCTCATAGCAAAAATGATGATGCAACTTTCATCAGAAGCCTACCTGCAAACATTAGATACTGGTTTATTGCCGAGTTCCTGTGTTCGTTAGTTGGTTTCATTGCCCTGCTTATTGGCGGGATCTGCATTTGGGTCGACAAATGATCAATTCGGCAGATCTGATCATCTGCGGATTTGGAGGGGATAGGTGTACCTCTCATCCTGTTTATCTTCAAAAAGGTGAGATGACCGCCAAAGGCTGGAGAGATCCAGCCTCCCATCTTCCTTCAATTTCAGACATTAAAAACCTTATTTACAAGAAAGGCTTAACATCACCCACGCCTTCACGAATCACTTCTGGCGCATCTTCGGTCAAGTCGACCACAGTGGTTGGCTGCTGACCAAGATAGCCGCCGTGAATAATCAACTCGACCACCTTCTCCAGACGATCTTTGATCTCTTCCGGATCGGATTCGGTAAATTCACTTCCCGGCAGCATCAGCGAGGTCGAGAGCATAGGTTCGCCGAGGGTTTCCAGCAGCGCCTGTGCAATCGGGTTCGACGGTACACGCATCCCGATAGTTTTGCGTTTTTCCTGCAACAAACGACGCGGTACCTCTTTTGTCCCTTTGAGGATGAAGGTGTAGTTCCCCGGCGTGTTGTTCTTGATCAGGCGAAACGCCACGTTATCCACATAAGCATAAGTCGAGAGCTCAGAGAGATCGCGGCACATCAGGGTAAAGTTATGGCCATCTGGCAGTTGGCGGATACGGCAAATGCGTTCCATCGCCCCTTTGTCTTCAATTTTGCAGCCCAGCGCATAGCCAGAGTCGGTCGGATAGACAATGACCCCGCCTTTGCGAACGATCTCCACGGCCTGGTTGATCAGGCGTGCCTGCGGGTTATCCGGATGGATATAAAAAAACTGACTCATACTACCCTCTCTTCAATTTGCTGCGGCTGTTCCCAAAGCTGCCAGACGGGTTCCACACCTGCGGGTAGCCAGAGCTTGCGCCCCAGTTCGATCCACGCACAAGGCTGATGGAAATCAGACCCTTGTGACCCAAGCAGGCCGAACTGACGGGCATACGTTGCGAGCTGTGCGCGCTCATTGGGCGCCTGCTGACACTGGGCGACTTCCATCGCCTCACCACCGCATTCGGCAAAGTGTGCCAGTAGTCTTTTCAGCCATTTAGCAGAAAGATTATATCGCCCCGGATGGGCCAGCACGGCCTTGCCACCAGAATGATGAATCACATCAATAGCTTGTTTTATTGTACACCACTGTGGCGGAACGTATCCGGTTTTCCCGCGAGCAAGATACTTTTTGAAAACATCCGCCATTGTCGTCGCTTTGCCTGCTTCAACCAGAAAGCGGGCAAAATGGCCGCGAGTCACCGCCCCGCCGTTCGCCAGCTTTTGCGCACCTTCCAGTGCTCCGGGGATGTGCGCTTTTTCAAGGCGTTCACCGATCATCTCTGCTCGTTGATTGCGGCGTGATTTTTGTTCTTGCAAAAACGCGCACATTGCCGGATGTTCGATATTGATATTCAGACCGACAATATGAATTTCGTGGTTTTCCCACACGGTCGATATCTCAACGCCAGGCACCAGATTCAACGCAAGTCCACTGCGGGCAATCTCAGCGCGCGCTGCCTGAATAGCATCCGTTGTATCGTGATCGGTTATCGCCAGCGTACCGACACGCATTTCAATGGCGCGATGAACCAGTGCTTCGGGTGTCAGCAGGCCATCGGAGGCCTGAGTATGGCTGTGTAAATCGTAAATATTGGCGTAGGTGGTATCGCTCAAAGCACTTCCCATCACAGGTTGGAGGCATCCAAAACCCCTATGATACCGACTTACATTGAAATTCTGAAATCAAGGGTTGACAACTTGCCATCGAACTAGTTAACTAGTACGCAAGTTCACACGAGAAAGGTATCTGAAAATGACAGCACATTTCACTCTGCACGGTTGGTGGCGCACTTCCTGATCATCGGGCAGTGTCACGCGTCTGCGAAATGCAAACAGATACCCAGCCCGCTACTAAGCGGGCTTTTTTTTGAACAGAATAAATGAGAACAACATCATGCAAACAGCCAAACCACACCTCGAATTGCTAACCCGCGAGGCGGCCTATCGCCACAATCCCACCGCGCTGTTTCACCAGGTGTGCGGTGCCCGTCCGGCGACGTTGCTGCTGGAGTCTGCGGATATTGACAGCAAAGACGATCTCAAGAGCCTGCTGCTGGTTGATAGCGCATTGCGTATTACCGCTTTAGGTGACACTGTCACCATTAAGGCGTTGTCAGAAAATGGTGCGTCGCTGCTGCCGCTGCTGGATGCCGCCCTGCCTGCCGGAATTGAAAATGAACGCCACCCGGAAATGCGGGTTCTGCATTTCCCGCCGGTCAGCCAGTTGCTGGACGAAGACGCACGTCTCTGTTCTCTGTCCGTTTTCGATGCTTTCCGCCTGCTGCAAAACCTGGTGTCCGTACCGGAAGATGAACGTGAGGCGATGTTCTTCGGTGGGCTGTTTGCGTATGACCTGGTCGCGGGTTTTGAAGATTTGCCGGAAACAGAGCAAGGCAACCGCTGCCCTGACTACTGCTTCTACCTGGCGGAAACCTTGCTGGTGATCGACCATCAGAAAAAATATACCCGCATTCAGGCTAGCCTGTTCACGCCGTCTGCGGCAGAGAAAAACCGCCTTGAACATCGCATCACCCAGCTGCAGCAGCAAATGACCGAAGCACCGCCTGCGCTTCCGGTGCAGCGCGTGGAGAAGATGACATGCGACGTCAATCAGACGGATGATCAGTACGGTGCCGTTGTTCGCCAGATGCAAAAAGCGATTCGTGCCGGTGAAATTTTCCAGGTTGTCCCTTCCCGTCGCTTCTCTCTGCCCTGCCCGTCTCCGCTGGCCGCCTACGACGTGCTGAAGAAAAGCAACCCGAGTCCATACATGTTCTTTATGCAGGACAACGATTTCACCCTGTTTGGCGCGTCACCAGAAAGCTCGCTGAAATACGATGCCACCAGCCGCCAGATTGAGATCTACCCCATTGCCGGGACGCGTCCACGCGGGCGTCGTGCGGATGGCTCGCTTGACCGCGATCTCGACAGCCGTATTGAGCTGGAAATGCGTACCGACCACAAGGAGCTTTCCGAGCACCTGATGCTGGTCGATCTGGCGCGTAACGACCTGGCGCGCATTTGTACCCCGGGTAGCCGTTACGTTGCTGACCTCACCAAAGTCGACCGTTATTCATTTGTGATGCACCTGGTGTCCCGCGTGGTGGGCGAACTGCGCAGCGACCTCGACGTGCTGCACGCCTATCGCGCCTGCATGAACATGGGGACCCTGAGCGGTGCGCCAAAAGTACGCGCCATGCAGTTGATTGCCGGTGCCGAAGGCCGTCGTCGCGGTAGCTACGGCGGTGCGGTGGGTTACTTTACCGCCCACGGTGATCTCGATACCTGCATCGTAATCCGTTCTGCCTATGTCGAAGACGGTATTGCCACCGTACAGGCAGGCGCAGGCATTGTTCTTGATTCTGTTCCGCAGTCTGAAGCTGACGAAACACGCAGTAAAGCACGTGCGGTACTTCGCGCCATTGCTACCGCACACCATGCACAGGAGATTTTCTGATGGCTGACATTCTGCTGCTCGATAATATCGACTCCTTTACTTATAACCTTGCAGATCAGCTGCGTGCGAATGGTCATAACGTCGTTATCTACCGCAACCACGTGCCAGCACAGACGCTGATTGACCGACTGGCCACCATGCAAAACCCGGTGTTGATGCTCTCTCCAGGACCCGGTGCACCGAGTGAAGCTGGCTGTATGCCAGAACTGCTCACGCGTATGCGTGGAAAGCTGCCGATTATCGGTATCTGTCTTGGTCACCAGGCCATTGTGGAAGCCTATGGCGGCTACGTCGGCCAGGCAGGCGAAATTCTGCACGGTAAAGCGTCCAGCATCGAACATGACGGTCAGGCGATGTTTGCCGGGTTGCCTAACCCACTCCCGGTGGCGCGCTACCACTCGCTGGTGGGGAGCAATATTCCAGCCGGACTGACCATTAACGCCTCGTTTGAAGGGATGGTGATGGCGGTGCGTCATGATGCGGACCGCGTCTGCGGTATGCAGTTCCACCCGGAATCGATTCTGACCTCTAACGGTGCTCGTCTGCTGGAACAAACTCTCGACTGGGCGTTACAGAAGCTGGAGCAAACCAATACGCTGCAGCCGATTCTGGAAAAACTGTATCAGGCGCAGACGCTGAGCCAGCAGGAGAGCCACCAGCTCTTCTCCGCCGTGGTTCGCGGTGAACTGAAACCTGAACAGCTTGCTGCTGCACTGGTCAGCATGAAAGTGCGTGGAGAAAGCCCGCAGGAGATTGCCGGTGCGGCCACAGCACTGCTGGAAAATGCCGCCCCGTTCCCGCGCCCGGATTATCAGTTTGCGGATATTGTTGGCACCGGCGGTGACGGCAGCAACAGCATCAACATCTCCACCGCCAGCGCCTTCGTGGCGGCGGCGTGTGGTTTGAAAGTCGCGAAACACGGTAACCGCAGCGTTTCCAGCCGCTCAGGCTCGTCTGACTTGCTGGCAGCTTTCGGTATAAATCTTGATATGAACGCCGAACGTTCCCGTGAAGCACTGGATGACCTGGGTGTCTGTTTCCTGTTTGCACCGAAATACCACACCGGTTTCCGCCACGCGATGCCAGTTCGTCAGCAGCTCAAAACCCGTACGCTGTTTAACGTACTGGGGCCACTTATCAACCCGGCTCATCCGCCACTGGCGCTGATTGGTGTCTATAGCCCTGAACTGGTGCTGCCGATTGCTGAGACACTGCGTGTTCTGGGATATCAACGTGCCGCAGTGGTTCACAGTGGAGGAATGGATGAAGTGTCGCTGCATGCGCCAACGCTGGTAGCCGAACTGCGCGACGGTGAGATCCTGAGTTATCAGCTGGAAGCAGCCGACTTCGGTTTAGCGCCATATCACCAGGAAGCGCTGGCAGGTGGTACGCCGGAAGAAAACCGTGACATTCTGACGCGCTTATTACAAGGTAAGGGAGAGGTCGCTCATGAGGCCGCCGTTGCTGCCAACGTCGCCATGCTGATGCGTTTGCACGGTGAGGAAGACCTGAAGGCCAACGTTCAAAAAGTTCTGGATGTACTGCGCTCTGGTGCAGCTTACGATCGCGTTACCGCACTTGCGGCAAGAGGGTAAAGAATGCAGACCGTTTTAGCGAAAATCGTTGCCGATAAGGCCATCTGGGTGGAAGCCCGCAAGCAACAACAGCCGCTTGCCAGTTTCCAGAATGACGTCGTCCCAAGCAGCCGTCGTTTCTATGATGCCCTGCAGGGCGCACGCACTGCGTTTATCCTTGAGTGCAAAAAAGCGTCCCCGTCTAAAGGCGTTATCCGTGACGATTTCGACCCAGCGCGTATCGCTGGTATTTACAAGCACCATGCGTCGGCCATTTCTGTGCTGACGGATGAGAAATATTTCCAGGGCAGCTTTGATTTTCTGCCCATCGTCAGCGGTATCGCACCACAGCCGATTCTGTGCAAAGACTTTATTATCGACCCGTATCAAATCTGGCTGGCGCGCTTTTACCAGGCTGACGCCTGCCTGCTAATGCTCTCGGTGCTTGACGATGAACAGTATCGCCAGCTGTCTGCCGTGGCGCACAGCCTGAACATGGGCGTGCTGACAGAAGTCAGTAATGAAGAAGAACTGGAGCGCGCGATTGCGCTGGAAGCCAGAGTGGTCGGCATTAACAACCGCGATCTTCGCGACCTGTCGATCGACCTCAACCGCACCCGCCAGCTCGCGCCGCGTCTGGGCTCTGGTGTAACAGTGATCAGCGAGTCCGGCATTAACAGCTACGCTCAGGTTCGTGAGTTGAGCCACTTTGCTAACGGTTTCCTGATTGGCTCCGCCATGATGGAACATGACGACCTCAATGCGGCGGTGCGCCGGGTGTTGCTGGGTGAAAACAAAGTGTGCGGTTTGACCCGCGAACAGGATGCCCGGGCTGCGTATGACGCGGGGGCGATTTTCGGCGGGCTGATTTTTGTCGATTCATCCCCGCGTGCTGTCAGCGTAGAACAGGCGCGCGAGGTAATAGCAGCGGCACCACTCAGCTACGTCGGCGTTTTCCGCAATGGGGATATCACGGACGTGGCAGCAAAAGCCGATGCGTTATCTCTGAGCGCAGTCCAGCTCCATGGTGATGAAGATCAGGCGTATATAGACGCTCTGCGAACCGTGCTGGCACCGCAGGTGCAAATCTGGAAAGCCCAGAGCGTAGGCGACACCCTGCCAGCGCGTAATCTTACTCATGTTGATAAATACGTACTGGATAACGGCCAGGGCGGCACAGGTCAGCGTTTTGACTGGTCGCTGCTGAATGGTGAAAAGCTGGACAACGTCCTGCTGGCAGGCGGATTAAGCCCGGATAACTGCGTGGAAGCCGCCAAAACAGGCTGCGCAGGCCTCGATTTCAATTCAGGCGTAGAGTCGCAACCGGGTATCAAAGATGCCAGCAAACTGGCCTCGGTATTTAAAACTCTGCGTGCATATTAAGGAAGAGAAGATGACGACATTACTAAACCCTTATTTTGGTGAGTTCGGTGGGATGTACGTCCCGCAAATCCTGATGCCCGCTCTGCGCCAGCTGGAAGAGGCGTTTGTCAGCGCACAGAAGGATCCGGCATTTCAGGCTGAATTTACTGACCTGCTGAAAAACTATGCTGGTCGTCCAACGGCGCTGACCAAGTGTCGTAACCTGACCGAAGGCACCAAAACGACGCTGTACCTCAAGCGTGAAGATTTGCTTCACGGCGGCGCACACAAAACTAACCAGGTGTTGGGTCAGGCGCTGCTCGCCAAACGTATGGGTAAAACCGAAATCATCGCCGAGACCGGCGCGGGTCAACACGGTGTGGCCTCTGCTCTCGCCAGCGCCCTGCTCGGTCTGAAATGCCGCATTTATATGGGCGCAAAAGACGTTGAGCGTCAGTCGCCGAACGTGTTCCGTATGCGTCTGATGGGTGCGGAAGTAATCCCGGTTCACAGTGGTTCAGCCACGCTGAAAGATGCCTGTAACGAAGCGCTGCGCGACTGGTCTGGCAGCTATGAAACGGCGCACTATATGCTGGGTACTGCTGCGGGCCCTCACCCGTTCCCGACTATCGTACGTGAATTCCAGCGTATGATTGGTGAAGAGACCAAAGCGCAGATCCTTGAAAAAGAGGGTCGTCTGCCGGATGCGGTGATCGCCTGCGTCGGCGGTGGTTCTAACGCTATCGGCATGTTTGCCGATTTCATCGACGACACCCGCGTTGGCCTGATTGGCGTTGAGCCTGCTGGTCATGGAATTGAAACGGGTGAGCATGGTGCGCCACTGAAGCATGGCCGCGTTGGGATCTACTTCGGCATGAAGTCCCCGATGATGCAGACCGACGAAGGCCAGATTGAAGAGTCATACTCTATCTCAGCAGGCCTCGATTTCCCGTCTGTTGGCCCACAGCATGCGTACCTGAACAGCATTGGTCGTGCGGATTATGTTTCCATTACCGATGATGAAGCGCTGGAAGCATTTAAAACATTGTGTCGCAGCGAAGGGATTATCCCGGCGCTGGAGTCTTCTCACGCACTGGCACACGCGCTGAAAATGATGAAAGAAAACCCGGAAAAAGAGCAGCTGTTAGTGGTTAACCTTTCCGGTCGCGGTGACAAAGATATCTTCACCGTTCACGATATTCTGAAAGCACGAGGGGAAATCTGATGGAACGCTACGATAACGCATTTGCAGAACTGAAATCACGCCAGGAAGGCGCGTTCGTTCCCTTCGTTACCCTGGGCGACCCGGGTCCGGAACAGTCCCTGAAGATTATTGACGCCCTGATTGAAGCGGGTGCCGATGCGCTGGAGCTGGGTATCCCCTTCTCTGACCCGCTGGCGGATGGCCCAACCATCCAGGATGCGACGCTGCGCGCCTTTGCAGCGGGTGTAACGCCAACCCAGTGTTTTGAGATGCTGGCTACCATCCGCCAAAAGCATCCAACCATTCCGATTGGCCTGCTGATGTACGCCAACCTGGTGTTTAACCGTGGGATCGATGAGTTCTATGCCGAGTGCGCACGCGTGGGTGTTGATTCCGTACTGGTGGCGGATGTGCCGGTTGAGGAATCTGCACCGTTCCGCCAGGCAGCAATGCGCCACAACGTTGCCCCGATTTTCATCTGCCCACCGAATGCTGATGACGAACTGCTGCGCCAGATTGCCTCTTACGGTCGCGGGTATACCTACCTGCTCTCCCGTGCGGGCGTGACTGGTGCGGAAAACAAAGCTGCACTGCCGCTGCATCATCTGGTGGAAAAGCTGGCGGAGTACCATGCTGCACCACCGCTGCAGGGCTTCGGGATCTCATCTCCTGAACAGGTCTCAGCAGCGATTGAAGCAAAAGCGGCAGGTGCGATATCCGGCTCGGCTATTGTCAAAATCATCGAGAAGAACGTGGACAAACCTGAGCAGATGCTGGCTGAGCTCAAAGCATTTGTAACGGCGATGAAAGCCGCGACGCGTAAAGCCTGACCCCTTCACCGTCTGGCGATTCAGCCAGACGGTCTTCTCCCCTACATTCCCGCTATCTCTAAAGGATTATGCCAAAATTGATCTCATCGATATTTTCGGTGTGAATGGCTTTTCAATCCTTTTCGTAAGCGTATGATTTGGTCTCTTTTCGGCTTTAAACCTTCTGAGTTCAGAGGCTTACTCATGTCATGGCACTACTTCAAACAGACTTACCTGGTTAAGTTCTGGTCACCTGTACCGGCCGTCATCGCGGCGGGGATCCTTTCTACCTACTATTTCGGCATTACCGGCACCTTCTGGGCCGTCACCGGCGAGTTTACCCGCTGGGGTGGGCAACTGCTGCAACTCGCTGGTGTGCATACCGAAGAGTGGGGTTACTTTAAACTCATTCATCTGGACGGCACGCCGCTCACCCGCATTGACGGGATGATGATCATGGGTATGTTCGGCGGATGTTTAGCGGCTGCGTTGTGGGCAAATAATGTCAAGCTGAGGCTACCAAAAAGCCGAATCCGCATTCTGCAGGCGATTGTCGGCGGCATGATTGCTGGCTTCGGCGCACGCCTGGCGATGGGGTGTAACCTTGCTGCCTTCTTTACTGGTATTCCGCAGTTTTCACTGCATGCCTGGTTTTTTGCTGTCGCCACGGCAATCGGTTCTTACTTTGGCGCAAAATTTACCCTTCTCCCGCTGTTCCGTATTCCGGTCAAAATGGTCAAGGTGAGTGCGGCTTCTCCACTGACGCAAAAGCCCTCTCAGGCCCGTCGCCGCTTCCGCCTGGGTATGTTGGTCTTTTTCGCCATGCTGGCGTGGGCGCTGTGTACTGCCCTGAACCAGCCTAAACTCGGTCTGGCGATGCTGTTTGGCGTGGGTTTTGGCCTTCTCATTGAACGCGCGCAGATCTGCTTTACTTCGGCATTTCGCGATATGTGGATCACTGGCCGCACAATGATGGCGAAAGCGATTATCGCCGGGATGGCGGTCAGTGCCATCGGCATCTTCAGCTATGTCCAGTTGGGTGTCGAACCGAAAATCATGTGGGCGGGTCCTAATGCGGTGATTGGCGGTCTGCTGTTTGGCTTTGGGATCGTGCTTGCTGGCGGGTGTGAAACCGGCTGGATGTACCGCGCTGTTGAGGGGCAAGTGCATTACTGGTGGGTGGGTCTTGGAAATGTTATCGGCTCGACGATACTGGCCTACTTCTGGGATGACCTGTCGCCTGTGCTTGCCACCAACTGGGACAAGGTGAACCTGCTGAACACCTTCGGCCCCCTCGGCGGCCTGCTGGTCACCTACGGTCTGCTACTGGCGGCCTTTTTACTGGTTATCGCGCAGGAAAAACGTTTCTTTCGCAGAGCCTCTGTTAAAACCCAAACGCAGGAGAATGCAGCATGAAAGAGATCGTGCCTGATTATCGCCTGGATATGGTCGGCGAACCCTGCCCTTATCCGGCGGTTGCCACACTTGAAGCGCTACCGCAGCTCAAAAAAGGTGAAATTCTGGAAGTAGTGAGTGACTGTCCGCAGTCCATCAACAATATTCCGCTGGATGCCAAAAACCACGGTTACACGGTGTTGGATATCCAGCAGGACGGGCCAACCATCCGCTATTTGATTCAGAAATAATGCTGCCACAGACGCCCCTTTCAGGGGTGTCTCTCCCGCCTCAAAATCTGCCTTATATCCCACTTTGATCGCAAATACAGTGAATGTCATTACAACAGCACTACACTTTAAGTGGATAAAAAACAAACAGGAGGTGTGGCATGTTTAATTCGATTCTTGTTCCTGTCGATATCTCTGAGAGTCGCCTGACCGAACAGGTGATTCCTTATGTACAGGCAAACGCAGCAATCAGTAACGGTAAAGTTCATTTTCTGACGGTCGTTCCCTCTTTCCCCTACTACTCTTCTCTTGGGCTGGCCTATTCCGTTGAGATGCCAAAACTGGCGGAAATACAGCAAGAAGCGCTGGAGAAACTCAATGAGATGGTTAAGCAGTTCAAATTGCCACCTGACCGCGTTCAGACACATGCCATTTCTGGCGCGCCTAAAGATCAGATCCTGAAACTGGCCGACAGTATCAACGCAGACCTGATCATTATTGCCTCTCATCGGCCTGATATTACGACCTATCTGTTAGGCTCAAATGCGGCAGTCGTTGTGCGCCACGCCAAATGTCCGGTGCTGGTTGTACGTTAGAGGAGATACTGCAGAAAGACTGGCCGTTTTCTGGCCAGTCTCAGGAGATGAAATCAGAAACGATAACCTGCGGAGAACATAAATACCCACGGGTCCAGTCGAGTACTGATACTTTGCTGTTGACCGCCTGCTTTGAAGCGTACGTCCGTATCAATATCCATGTACCAGACTGAGGCGTTAATTAACCAGTCACGGTTAATCAGATAATCAAGACCTACCTGCCCGGCCATGCCCCAGGAATCTTTCAGACTGAGGTCTGACAGACCCGCCTCTTTACCGGTATCGTTAAATTTCTCATCAAAGAAGGTTGTGTAGTTCACACCGGCGCCAATATACGGACGCACTTTGCTGCTGGCATCGCCAAAGTACCACTGCGCCATCAGCGTTGGTGGTAAATGGTGAACTGTGGCGATATCTCCGGTTGGCCCCAGGCCAACGCGATGACGGAATGGCGTTGCAGCCAGAAGCTCAACACCGATGTTCTCCGTCGCCATATAAGTAAACGTTAAACCTAACTGGGTATTATTACTGACGTTAAAACCGCCCATCCCCAGCACATTATCCGAACCTTCAGTAGGGCGAACCGTCGCCGAACCCGCACGAATAAAGAATTCACCTGCTTCATGCGCATACGCGCCGCCAGAGAGACTGCTTAATACAAGGGCTGCCACCGCTAATTTTTTCATATCCGCTCCATCGTTGTGGTTTTAATCGCGGGTGAGAATATACTCACAAATGAGTAATAAGTGATCTGCTACAGATCACACTAAAACCAATAACTTAACATTCATTGATCTGGGTTAATTTTTTGTGGAGCATTGAAAAGCAATAAGTTGTTTCCATGTCAATTTTTGACATTTCACAGTGCCAAAATTTTTCTATTTTCCCCTCTTGCCCTTCCTCCGACGGCTGGATAATTTAACCCTCTCACAAGTTGATTTGATGCGTTCTTCTTTTGCAGGTGTGCCATGAGTGATCTTAACCCGTGCATGACGTGCGGAGCCTGTTGTGCGTATTTTCGAGTCTCTTTCTACTGGGCCGAAGCCAGCGATGGCGGCGGTACTGTTCCGGCTCATCTCACTGAGCCGTTAACCCCCTTTCTCCGCTGCATGAGCGGCACGAACCAAAAACAGAGCCGGTGTGCTGCATTACAAGGGGAACCTGGGGTGTCTACCCGGTGTTCTATTTACGAAGATCGCCCCAGCCCATGCCGGGAGTTTGCCTTGTCGGGAGAGGATGGGCAGGTCAACGAAGCCTGCAATCGTGCTCGTGCTCGCTATGGATTACCGCCGCTTTACAAAGATATGCTTTTCCATACAAGCCTTGATGCTGCCACAGCAGGTGCATCCGGTGTACAATTGCCGGCTAATTAACACCTGCAATACTCAAGGAGAGTGCATGTCTATCACGGCGAAGTCTGTCTACCGTGACACGGGAAACTTTTTCCGCAATCAGTTCATTACCTTTTTACTGATCGCGTTGCTATGCGCCTTTATCACGGTGGTGCTTGGTCATGCGTTCTCACCAAGTGAAGAACAAATTGCCAGCCTGAGCCAGGGCGACCATCTTGCAGGCAGCGTGGGGTTGTTTGAACTGGTACAAAACATGACGCCTGAGCAACAACAAATTCTGCTGCGGGCTTCCGCTGCATCCACTTTCTCAGGTCTTATTGGTAATGCGGTGCTGGCGGGTGGCGTACTGCTAATGATTCAACTGGTGTCGGCGGGCCATCGGGTCAGCGCTTTACGGGCGATTGGTGCCAGCGCGCCAGTCTTGCCTAAGCTGTTTATCCTGATCTTCTTAACCACTATGCTGGTACAGATGGGAATTATGCTGGTTGTGGTACCAGGCGTGTTGCTGGCTATCGTGCTCTCTTTTGCCCCAGTGATGATTGTTCAGGATAAAATGGGGATTTTTACCGCGATGCGCAGCAGTATCAAACTTGCATGGGCGAATATGCGTCTGGTCGCTCCGGCCGTGATCGGCTGGCTGCTTGCTAAAACGCTCTTGTTATTGTTTGCGCCGAATTTTGCGGTATTAACGCCAAATGTAGGTGCGGTGGTGGCGAATACGCTGAGCAACCTGATTTCAGCGGTACTGCTGGTCTATCTGTTCCGCCTGTATATGTTAATTCGTCAGTAACCCTGATGTCGGGCGCATTACCGGCCCGGCTCAACACAGAAGATGGAATCACAGAATGAAGCAGTTTCTTGATTTTTTACCACTCGTCGTCTTTTTCGCTTTTTATAAGCTGTACGACATCTATGCCGCTACCACGGCGTTGATCATTGCTACCGCTGTTGTGCTGATCTACAGCTGGGTTCGCTATCGCAAAGTGGAAAAGATGGCACTGGTGACGTTTGTCCTGGTAGCCGTATTTGGTGGACTAACTCTCTTCTTCCACAACGATGAATTTATCAAGTGGAAAGTCACTGTGATTTACGCGCTGTTTGCAGGTGCATTACTGATCAGCCAATGGGTAATGAAAAAACCACTGATCCAACGCATGCTGGGCAAAGAGCTGACACTACCGCAGGAAGTATGGTCTCGCCTGAATATTGCCTGGGCGGTCTTCTTTATTCTCTGCGGCCTCGCCAATATCTATATTGCCTTCTGGCTGCCGCAGAATATCTGGGTCAACTTTAAGGTCTTCGGCCTGACTGCGCTGACGCTTATCTTCACGCTGTTAAGCGGTGTATACATCTATCGTCACATGCCGCAGGACGACAAGCACTGATTAATGACTGACCAGAACGTCTACGACAGGCGTTCTGGTCTATTCTCTCCGCTGTGAAATCATAGTAGCATCCCGCCTGAAGTCTTCCGTTACGAGTTAATACAATGACAACAACTAACGCCCCGCAGGGCGAACTGGTTTTACGCACACTGGCAATGCCCGCTGATACCAATGCCAATGGCGATATTTTTGGCGGCTGGCTGATGTCGCAGATGGATATGGGCGGCGCAATTCTGGCAAAAGAGATTGCCCACGGGCGCGTAGTGACCGTGAGAGTGGATGGCATGACCTTCCTGCGCCCTGTTGCGGTTGGAGATGTGGTTTGCTGCTACGCGCGCTGCGTAAAACGCGGCAACACCTCCATTTCGATCAACATCGAGGTATGGGTGAAGAAGGTTTCTTCTGAGCCGATTGGGCAGCGTTATAAAGCGACAGAAGCGCTGTTTATTTATGTCGCGGTGGATAGTGAAGGGAAACCTCGTCAACTTCCACAAGCCTGATAGACCGAAAAAAAGCCTCCATACGGAGGCTTCTCTTATTCCATCTGTGCCCCACCATCCAGGCGGAAAACAATATTCACTATCAGCCCATTTCCCGGTTTTCCGGCTTCGTATCGCCATCTGCGCATCGCTGATTTCACTTCTCGCTCAAACATATTAGAAGGTTGAGCAGATAAGATTTCCACATTATCAACACGGCCATCCGCAGTGACGTCGAATTTTACCTTTTCGCGCCCTTCAATACGTAATGCCTTAGCACGTGGGGGATACTGAGGCTCGTTACGGCTCAGTGCTCGTGGGCCCGCGGGTGCCGATATTGTCGGTTTAGCGGTTGTCGCCGTGTTATTCATTGCCGGACGTGAAGGTGCCGTATTCTCAACTGCCTGGGTAGCACGCGGTTCAACCGGACGCTCTTCGCGTTTCGGACGTTCCTCAACTTTCTTCACCGGTTTTGGCTTCGGCTTAGGTTTTGGCTCCGGTTTAGGTTTGTGGATCACCACCGGTGCTTCCTTCGGCGGCTCCGGAATCGGCTCGGGCTCCGGCTCAGGTTCAGCAACTGGCTGTGGCGGTGCAGGTGCCGCCTGCGGTGGTTCGAGATCCGCTGGCGATACCATCGTCACAGAAATCGGCTGCGCGGGTGCGGGCATTTCAATAACCTGATGAACCGAGGTATAGAGCAAACCCGCCACGACAGCACCGTGAATAACGACAGAAAGCAGCGTCGGCCAGGGAAAGCGGCGAGGTAAATCAAGGGTCATCGAAGTCATAATCATCAACGTTAAAAAACCGAACACTGATTTTAAATGCAAATAGCAATCATATTCAATAAGACACTTTGCTCTGGCGCAATTTAAGCGCAGGAGAGGCCAAAAAAGGCGCATTCAGATCAGGGTATTAACATTGTTTTTATCTTTGCATTGCAGTCAATTGTCCTTTCACATAACGTAACTGACACTTTTAACGGTTAAGGAGCTTCACCGTGCTTTACGTGATTTACTCTGAAGATGTCGCGGATTCCCTCGAAAAACGTCTGTCTGTTCGCCCTGCCCATCTGGCACGCTTACAGTTGCTGCAGGATGAAGGTCGATTACTGACCGCAGGCCCAATGCCAGCAGTAGACAGCAATGACCCGGGTGCCGCTGGTTTTTCCGGCTCCACGGTTATTGCTGAGTTTGAATCTCTGGAAATGGCGACCGCCTGGGCAGACGCGGACCCATACGTTGCGGCCGGTGTGTATGCGAAGGTGACCGTTCGCCCTTATAAGAAAGTGTTCTGATGTAAAAAAGGCTCCAGCAGGGAGCCTTTTATATGTTAGACGTCTTTACACCGGGTAAATTGCTGCTCTGTTATAAGACTTCCCCACTGGTCACCCTCCCACTCTTTGGCTAATCTGAAACCAAATGATTCATACAGACGTCGTGCGGCGGATAGTTTATTGAATGTCCACAAATGCACAGCAGAAAAGCCCACGTTATCGCAAAAACCCATAGCTTCGGTTAGAAGTTTTTTCCCCACGCCATATCCGCGACAGCCATCATCAAGAATAAACCAGCGAAGGTGAGCTTCCCCCGGTTCTAAATCTTCACCATCAATAGCCACCGAGCCGACAATTTTATCGTTCAATATTGCCAGCCAGACCTGATTACACGGCTTCTCCAGTCGCCCACTAAACTCGGCCACCCCAGAAGCCACTTTGGCCTCAAAGAAACGACCAAAATTATGTTCCCGGGAATAATAACTGGCATGCATCTCAGCGATACGACCAATCATGCCAGGCAGATAGCCCGGTACAATTTTCAGCACGTCAGATTGAACCTCAACCGGTGTTTCACGGCCAGCCAGCAGCGCCCTGGCATAAAGTGATAGGCCCTGAGATATTGTTTTCTGTTGCAACGGATCCAGTGGCTTTATTGCAGTGAGCACCCGAGCGCTACTGTAGGTATTAATTCGTCTGACGGTTTCCTGCCCTTTTGCCGTCAGTCGTAGATACTTCGTTCTGGCGTCTTCACTGGAAACGACTTCTTCAAGTTCGCCTGCTGCAATAAGGCGTGCCAGCATCCGGCTGACGCTGGACTTTTCCAGGCCTAACAGTTGCACCAGTTGGCCTGCGGTCATTTCTTTCCGCAAATCAATTTCGACAAGTGTATGAACCGCCGAGGGGGAATAATTCGTTGAGGCCAGCGTCGAGGCCATAAAACCTAATTCGCGCACCATCAAACGTGAGGCGCTACGGATATCGCTGACAAGAGGGGTTTCGATGTGCATGTTATTGTCTCCGCTATTTAGTTGTACTATACAACTAAATAGCGGGAAATTGTCAAACATTAAAAAGGCTCCCTCAGGAGCCTTTCTGTTTCTTCACATCAATGCAGCGATGCTAACCTTGCCGCAAACCCGACAAACAGCAGCCCTATCAGCCCGTTCCCAAGCTTTGCCAGTTTCTTTTTGGTTTTCAGGTAACGCGTAACAAACGCGCCAGAGAAGATCAGAAAGCTCATGTACGTAAAGCTTATTAACTCCAGCGTCGTCGCGAGGATCAGGAAAGAAGTGCCGGTGCTCTGCGCATTCACGTCAATAAACTGAACGAAGAACGATACGTAGAAGAGAATCGCTTTGGGATTGGTCAGGCTTAACACCAGCGAACGTTTCATGATCATACTGGCAGGTTCAGGCCCGCTCTCATGAGCGTTTTTTTGACGGTTCACCACCGACCAGAGCATTTTGCCCCCCAGCCAGAGCAGATAAAAAGCCCCGAGATAGCGCACGATGTTAAACAGTACCGGTGTGGTCTGGATTAATGCCGCGACGCCCGCCCAGGCCAGAAACATCAGTACCGCATCGCCGATAAATACACCCGTCGCGGCGAGATAACCTTTTTTAACGCCGTGACCAATCCCGGTTTTCAGCACAAACAGAGTATTCGGCCCAGGTACCAGCACGATAAAAAATGCGCCTACAACGTACGTCCAGAAATTCAGTACACCAAACTCCGCAAACACTTCTCCCTCCTTTTGCTAAAAACAACGGGAATATCGCTGCAAACACGCTATTCCCAAAAATCAGACGCTATAAAATCAGTGGGCACCTTGCGGTGCCCTCATGTTTCTCAGATATCCTGGACTGCGAACAGCAACGCGTTGCGGTGCCGGGTCATTCCACATTTCCTGATGGCGTGTATACGCATATTGCGGCGGGATTGTGCTTCCAGCCAACGTGCCTTGCGACGACTCACCTGTCGCAACATGCGCCAGCGCCCTACTTCAGTTCTACTGCGCTTCATGTCTACAACTCTTTCTCTAACAGAGACGCCATTATAAACCCAACCCTGCAGCAAACCAGCGCTTTTACCTGGCGTTTTTATTTGCCAGATGAATCCTGATGCGTACACTCATAACAATACGCTTTCAAAAGGATTTTTTTACCTATGACAACCTTCTACACCGTGGTGAGTTGGCTGGTCATTCTGGGATACTGGCTGTTAATCGCGGGTGTGACATTACGCATCCTGATGAAGCGCAGAGCCGTACCCTCTGCCATGGCCTGGCTTCTGATAATCTACATCCTCCCGCTGGTAGGAATTATTGCCTATCTCTCTTTCGGTGAGCTTCATCTGGGCAAACGCCGCGCCGAGCGTGCCCGCGCCATGTGGCCCTCGACCGCGAAGTGGCTTAACGATCTTAAAGCCTGCAAACATATTTTTGCCGAGGAGAACAGCAGTGTTGCCGCTTCGCTGTTTAAGCTGTGTGAACGCCGTCAGGGGATTGGCGGTGTCAAAGGCAATCAGCTCCAGTTGCTGACCACTTCTGACGATGTCATGCAGGCGTTGATCCGCGATATTCAACTGGCTCGCCATAACATTGAGATGGTGTTTTACATCTGGCAGCCCGGTGGTATGGCCGACCAGGTTGCTGAATCTCTGATGGCCGCTGCACGTCGGGGCATTCACTGCCGTCTGATGCTGGACTCTGCAGGCAGTGTGGCATTTTTCCGCAGCCCCTGGGCGGGCATGATGCGTAATGCCGGTATCGAGGTGGTTGAGGCGCTGAAGGTTAACCTCCTGCGTGTGTTTTTGCGCCGGATGGATCTCCGCCAGCACCGTAAGATGATCATGATCGATAATTATATTGCTTACACCGGCAGTATGAATATGGTTGACCCTCGCTTCTTTAAACAGGATTCAGGGGTTGGGCAATGGGTTGATTTGATGGCGAGAATGGAGGGGCCGATTGCCACCTCTATGGGTATCGTTTACTCATGCGACTGGGAGATTGAAACCGGTAAACGTATTCTGCCACCACCACCTGACGGCAATATTATGCCGTTTGAAGAGGCCAGCGGTCACACCATTCATACCATTGCATCCGGGCCTGGTTTCCCTGAAGATTTGATTCATCAGGCGCTTCTGACGGCAACCTACTCTGCCCGTGAATACCTGATCATGACCACGCCTTACTTTGTCCCCAGCGATGACCTGCTGCACGCAATCTGTACTGCGGCGCAACGCGGTGTCGACGTGAGTATCATTTTGCCACGCAAAAATGACTCGCTGCTGGTGGGCTGGGCCAGCCGGGCATTCTTTAGCGAACTGTTGGCCGCAGGCGTGAAAATTTACCAGTTTGAAGGCGGATTGCTCCACACCAAGAGTGTCCTTGTTGACGGTGAATTAAGCCTGGTGGGCACAGTCAACCTGGATATGCGGAGTCTGTGGCTCAATTTTGAGATCACACTGGTGATTGATGACGCCGGTTTTGGCGGTGACCTGGCGGCGGTGCAGGATGATTATATCTCCCGCTCGCGACTGCTGGATGCCAGACTGTGGGTAAAACGTCCGCTGTGGCAGAGAATTGCCGAACGACTGTTTTACTTCTTTAGTCCGTTGCTGTAAAACGTGCCCAACGATGTTAAACAGGTAGTCATCATGGAAATGGATCTGAACAATCGCCTGACCGAAGACGAAACGCTCGAGCAGGCCTATGACATTTTTCTCGAACTGGCGGTTGATAACCTCGATCCCGCAGACGTGATCCTCTTTAATCTGCAGTTCGAAGAGCGTGGCGGTGCCGAATTATTCGACCCTTCAGAAGACTGGGCTGAGCATGTGGATTTCGACCTCAATCCTGACTTCTTTGCCGAAGTGGTGATTGGGCTGGCTGATGAAGATGGCGGCGAAATAAACGACATCTTCGCCCGCATCCTGCTGTGCCGCGAGAAAGACCACAAACTGTGCCATATCCTCTGGCGCGAATAGTAAAAAGGCTGCGATTGCAGCCTTTTTTATTTAATCCGGTAATTCACTTCCGCAGCGGCTACAAAACCGTGCGCTGTGTTCATGCTCCCCCTGATGACAATTCGGGCATTTGCGCTGCTGTTTGCGACTCTGAAAGGCACTGCTCATATGTGTGGTAATGAGCCCTGTCGGGATGGCAATCACCGAATAGCCAATCAAAATCAGCACTGATGCCACAATACGTCCCAGTGGGGTATGCGGTGTGATGTCGCCATACCCCACGGTCGTCACGGTCACGATGGCCCAATAGACCGAGGCATTGAGCGTCGTGAAGCCATATTTTGGCCCTTCTATCAGATACATCAGTGCGCCGAAAACAATCATGACGATGGCAATAAATGAATAGAACAGAATAAGCTGGTGCCGTGCGCTGACTATCGCGCGCCAGAACACGTGCAATGACGGCATAAAACGCAGTAATTTAAGGATACGTAATACCCGAATGACACGCATCGCCCGCCAGGCAAAGACGTAACTCAGGCTGATTTCCGGCCACAGCCACATCACATAGAGCGGCAGGATCGTCGCTAAATCAATAAATCCCCAAAAGCTGAAAACGTATCTGGCCGGGTTGGGCCAGCAAATGACTCTCAGGCAATATTCAGCGGTAAAGACCAGGGTAATCGCCAACTCAAGCCAGACAAAAATATGCCATTCGTCAAATGTCAGGTGATATTGCGTCCCGACACCTGACTCAATAAAGATCACAACCACGCTGAGCAGCGCAAATAAACCACAGAGGCCTTCGAAGCGTCTCCCGGAAACTGTTTCAGGATCGAATAAAAAATGGTAAAGCCGCCGACGGGCTGGCGTGAGTAAAAGCGACACAGTAACCTCGCAAAAAATAAGGGCTGACATCATGTCAGCCCTTGCGATTATAACGGGTCTACTTTCAGGCAGGAAACCGCATGTCGGAAACTGCCTTCCAGAACCGGCCGCGTTTTCGCGCATTCCGGCCCGGCCATAGGGCATCGCGTACGGAAGACGCAGCCCGACGGCGGGTTAATTGGTGAGGGCAATTCCCCTTCCAGAAGCTGAATCGTTTTATTCTTTTCCAGGTCAGGATCGGGGATCGGCACCGCAGACATCAGCGCTTTGGTATAAGGATGCAGTGGGTTGTGGTACACCTCATCATAGGTGCCCAATTCCACAGCATGGCCTAAATACATCACCAGTACGCGGTCAGAAATGTGTTTCACCACGGCCAGATCATGTGCGATGAAAATGAGTGACAGCCCCATTTCACGCTGTAGTTTCTGCAGCAGGTTAACCACCTGTGCCTGAATGGACACGTCCAGCGCAGACACTGGCTCATCACAGATAATCAGCTTCGGTTCGAGGATCAACGCACGTGCAATACCAATACGCTGACACTGGCCGCCTGAGAATTCGTGCGGGTAACGGTTGATAAGGTTAGGCAGTAGCCCAACTTTCATCATCATTGCCTTCACGCGATCGCGCACTTCCTGACGAGCCATCTTCGGATGATAAGTACGTAGCGGCTCGGCAATAATCTCACCGATGGTCATACGCGGGTTCAATGATGCCAGTGGATCCTGGAAAATCATCTGGATATCACTACGCACGTCACGCCACTCGTCAGGCTTCATCCCCAACAAGTCTTTACCCAGCCAGGCCACTTTGCCGCCAGTGGCTTTTACCAGACCAATAATGGCGCGCGCGAAGGTAGATTTACCGCAGCCAGACTCCCCTACCACGCCCAGGGTTTCGCCTTCGTACAAACGCAGCGTGACCCCATCGACCGCTTTCAGGGTCTTGGGTGGTTGCCAGAACCACTGCTTACCGTCTTTGATGTCAAAATGCACTTTGAGGTCAGCGATTTCGAGCAGCACATTACGTTTTTCATCTAATGCGTTCATACCAACTCCTCCTGCGGCTTAAAGCAGGCGCGCAGACGGCCTGGTGCAAACGCTTCCAGCGGCGGAGCGCTGTTGCAGATTTCCATCGCGTGCGGGCAACGCGGCTGGAACGGACAACCTTTCGGCAGACGCAGCAGGTTTGGCGGGTTACCCGGAATAGTGAGCAGAGATTCCCCTTCCGCATCGAGACGCGGTACCGCATTCAACAGACCAATTGAGTACGGGTGGGCTGGGTGATAGAACACATCCCGCGCGTTGCCATATTCCATGGTACGGCCGGCATACATCACCAGCACTTTGTCACAGATACCCGCAACCACGCCCAGGTCGTGGGTGATCATGATGATCGCTGTGTTGAACTCGCGCTTAAGCTCGTTTAACAGGGTCATGATTTGTGCCTGAACGGTGACGTCCAGCGCGGTGGTGGGTTCATCGGCAATCAGCAGTTTTGGCCGGCACAGCAACGCCATCGCAATCATCACACGCTGACGCATGCCACCAGAAAATTCGTGCGGGAACATGCGCATGCGCTTACGGGCTTCCGGCATTTTCACCGCATCCAGCATTTTGACTGACTCTTCAAACGCTTCCGCTTTGCCCAGACCTTTGTGCAGCATCAGGACTTCCATCAACTGCTCGCCAACCCGCATGTACGGGTTCAGCGAAGTCATCGGATCCTGGAAAATCATCGAGATCTGCTCGGCACGCAGCTTGTTCAGCTCATGCTCTGGCAGGTTGAGGATTTCACGTCCGTTGAATTTCGCAGAACCCCCGATAACACCGTTTGCAGCCAGCAGTCCCATCAACGCAAATGCGGTCTGGGATTTTCCGGATCCAGATTCACCGACAATCCCCAGCGTTTCACCTGCACGCAGGTCGAAGTTGAGATCGTTAACGGCGGTAACGTCTCCGTCCGGGGTTTTAAAGGTTACACGGAGATCTTTCACATCCAGCAGAAGTTTGCTCTGCTGTTGCGCCTGCGGCGCAGTGGCCGTTTCAATAATTGTCATGACGGCGCTCCTTAACGGTCTTTCGGGTCGAGGGCATCACGCAGGCCATCGCCGATAAAGTTAAAACAAAACAGGGTGACAACCAGGAAACCCGCCGGATAAAGCAGTAACCACGGTGATACTTCCATGGAGTTTGCACCATCACTCAGGAGTGCCCCCCAGCTGCTCAAAGGCTCTTGCGTACCCAGCCCCAGGAAGCTCAGGAAGGATTCAAACAGGATCATGCTTGGTACCAGCAGTGAAGCATAAACCACTACCACACCCAGCACGTTAGGAACGATATGACGAACCACAATATTACCGATTGATACACCACCTACCTGCGCGGCTTCGATAAACTCTTTGCGTTTGAGGCTCAGTGTCTGTCCGCGCACAATACGCGCCATATCCAGCCAGGAAACCATTCCGATAGCCACGAAAATCAACAGGATGTTCTGGCCGAAGAAGGTCACCAACAGGATAACGAAGAACATGAACGGGAAGGAGTTCAGGATTTCCAGCAGACGCATCATCACGGAGTCTACTTTACCGCCAAGGTAACCAGAGAGTGAGCCATAGAGCGTGCCCACAATCACCGCCACCAGTGCAGCAGCGATACCCACCATCAGCGAAATACGGCCTCCGATAGCGACACGCACCAGCAGATCGCGCCCGGAGGAATCCGTACCAAAATAGTGTCCGGACTCCATATCAGGTGCGCTGGACATCATGCCCCAGTCAGTGTCGAAATAGGTAAATTGCGACAGCATCGGCGCCAGGGTCACAAACAGCGCGATGATCACCAGAACAACCAGACTGGCAACCGCGGCACGGTTGTGCATAAAGCGGCGGCGCGCGTCCTGCCAGAGGCTACGACCTTCTACTTCCAGTTTTTCACTGAAGTTTTCCAGCGCCTCGCTGTTTTTCTTACTCAACATCATGGCGTGCTCCAGTTAGTAACGGATTTTCGGGTCGATGACGGCATACAGCACATCGACAATTGCGTTAAAGAGAATGGTCAGAGCACCAACGAGAATGGTCAGGCTCAGTACCAGCGAATAGTCGCGGTTGAGCGCGCCATTTACGAACAGTTGACCAATACCCGGCAGACCGTAGATGGTTTCGATAACCATTGAGCCAGTGATGATCCCGACGAATGCCGGCCCCATGTAGGAGAGCACAGGTAACAGCGCTGGTTTGAGTGCGTGGCGGAAGATAATCCGACGCATCGGCAGCCCTTTTGCGCGCGCGGTGCGAATGAAGTTCGAGTGCAACACTTCAATCATTGAACCTCGGGTGATACGCGCAATACTGGCAATGTACGCCAGAGATAATGCCACCATCGGCAAAATCATGAACTTTAACGCCCCGCCGTTCCAGCCACCGCCAGGTAGCCATTTCAGCGTGATGGCAAATATCATCACCAGTAACGGCGCGACAACGAAGCTGGGTATGACTACCCCGGTCATCGCCACCCCCATTACGGTATAATCCCATTTAGTATTTTGTTTAAGTGCGGCGATAACGCCCGCAGACACTCCGAGAACAACGGCCAGCAAGAACGCCGCAGCACCCAGTTTTGCCGATACCGGGAAGCTGGAAGCCACCAGGTCGTTAACGGAATAGTCTTTATATTTGAATGACGGTCCAAAATCACCGTGAGCCAGTTGCTTCAGATAATTGAAGTATTGGGTGGAGATAGGATCGTTCAGGTGATATTTCGCTTCAATATTCGCCATGACTTCTGGCGGCAACGTACGTTCACCGGTAAATGGACTTCCCGGCGCAAGACGCATCATGAAGAAGGAAATTGTAATAAGAATAAACAGCGTTGGAATCGCTTCAAGACAGCGACGTAGGATAAATTTCAACATTGCCCGTACCTTCTGGCGTGTGCCTATATATTGTGACGTTGGTTAGACACCGTGGGGCGAGTAAACTCGCCCCACTCATTGCCATTAATGCTTGATAATATACAAGTTTTTAACGTAGATATTATCCATCGGGTCTTTACCGGTATAGCCACCTACCCACGGTTTCACCAGACGGGCGTTAACATAGTAGTAAACCGGAACGATCGCGGAGTCTTTATCCAGCTGCTGCTCAGCTTTAGAGTACAGTTCAGTACGCTGTGCTTCGTCAGTGGTTTTCAGCGTATCGCCAATCAGCTTGTCAAACGCCGGGCTCTTATAGTGCGCGGTGTTGTTTGAGCTGTCGCTCAGCATGGTGTTCAGGAAGGAGGTCGGTTCGTTATAGTCCGCACACCAGCCAGCACGCGCCACGTCAAAGGTGCCCTGATGACGGCTATCCAGGAAGGTTTTCCACTCCTGGTTTTCCAGCTTCACGTTTACGCCCAGGTTCTTTTTCCAGATCGAGGCAACAGCGATAGCCAGTTTTTTGTGCAGATCAGAGGTGTTATACAGCAGGCTGAAAGTCAGCGGCTTATCTGCAGTGTAGCCCGCTTCAGCAAGCAGTTTCTTCGCTTCTGCGTTACGCTGCTCTTGCGTCTGTTTGAACCAGTCTGGCTCAGTCAGTTTTGCGCCATCGGTGTATGGAGGTGTATAGCTGTATGCTGGCAGATCGCCCTGGTTTTTCACTTTGTTCACGATGATATCGCGATCCAGTGCCAGTTTCAGTGCTGTACGGACACGTACATCGGTAAACGGTGCTTTCTGGTTGTTGATTTCGTAGTAATAGGTGCACAGATACGGATCAACATGCACTTCTTTAGGAATTTCTTTTTTCAGCTTCTGGAACAGTTCAATCGGCATGTTGTTATAGGTCATGTCGATTTCACCGCTACGGTAGCGGTTAACGTCAGTCACTTCGGAAGAAATTGGCAGATAGGTCACCTGATTAATCACGGTTTTCGCGTTGTCCCAATATTGCGGGTTACGCTCCAGAACCATACGTTCGTTGACTACCCAGTCTTTCAGTTTGTAGGCACCGTTGGTCACGATATTGGCAGGCTGAGTCCATTTTTCACCAAATTTTTCTACGGCGGATTTTGGTACTGGAGAAACAGACGGGTGAACCAGCAGCTTATAGAAGTACGGAACAGGTTCGCTCAACGTAACTTCAAAGGTATTCGCATCGATCGCTTTCACGCCCAGGTCGGTGACCGGTTTTTTGCCTGCGATGATGTCATCAATATTGGCAATGTGGCCATATTGCAGGTAGCTCGCATACGGAGAGGCGGTATTTGGATTCGCCAGACGCTGCCAGCTATAAACGAAATCTTCGGCGGTAACCGGCGTGCCGTCAGACCATTTCGCATCTTTACGCAGATGGAAGGTCCAGACTTTGAAATCTTTATTTTCCCATTTTTCTGCCACACCCGGTGCCGGGTGGCCGTCTACGTCAGTCACCAGCAGACCTTCGAACAGGTCGCGGTTAACGTTAGACTCAGGAACACCTTCAATTTTATGCGGGTCAAGAGACTGAACTTCCGCACCGTTGTTACGAACCAACGTCTGTTTTTCAGCCAGTTGAACACCTGCAGGTACGTCCGCAGCCATTGCAGCGTTGCCCGCGATTAGCGCAGTTAAAATCCCCGCCGCTACCAGATTTTTTTTTGTGATGATGGACATTGTGTTGGTACTCCACTCATTATAATGACTGGCTTTCGCCAGCTGTGTAATCCCCTGTTGGGGCCTGTACAGCGCAGGAGTTTTTTTTGCTGCTGCCAGGTTCTTCTTTTTACTTCTTGCTATCACCGACTTTTTTATTACTGACCGCTCGTATGGCCGTCTTGCGTCGATTCTTTACAGGCCTCCCCTGTTTGAGACCTGCGTTGGATATCTGAGAAGAGAAGCATATGAAAATAATTCTCATCTACTTGTTTTATGCTGCAAAATAGTAGGCCGGAAAGTATCAAATGGCGTAAACGCACGCCAATACATTTTGCAAATTTGTTAAGCAATTCTCTTTTACGGTGAGAACCGTATCGTTGAGGGCAGCCCTGCCAGACATCAAACGCCACTAAAAAGCATGACATTCAATAAGATAGAGAAAACCTTCTCTACAAGCGCGTCGCTGCGCTATCATCGAGAGTTTTTGTACAAAAATTTAACAACTGGTTATTATTTAGCACATTCATCTAGGGGAATGTTGAAATTACTAATATCATTTCGGTTATCTCTCAGCAAGCCCCAGAGTATCATGTGAGTAAAATAACAGAGCGATCGAAGGTTTTCTGTGCAGGCGGGTTAGGCGGGAATTAATAACTTATTGAAATACAAGAGATGAACATTATTAGTAGAATTTATTATGATATGTGAGCATTTCAACTTTAGTTATATGATTTGCTGATAATCACGTAAAAAAACGGAGCCATAGCTCCGTTCTTTCATATGAAATATTAGTGTAACAAGCCGGGGAAAATGCTTTTAATACCGGTGACAATAAATTCGATCCCTAACGCCATCAACAGCAGGCCCATGATACGCGTTATGACGTTGATGCCCGTCTGGCCCAACAACCGCACCAGCCACGGTGCCATACGGAATACTCCCCAGCAGCAGAGCGCGAAAATGGCAATGGCCACGGAAAAGCCAATCAAATGCATCAGGCTATGGTAACGCGTGCCCCAGACAATAGTTGAACTGATGGCGCCAGGGCCAGCCATAAGCGGTAAAGCCAGCGGTACCACGCCAATGCTTTCACGGATGGCGGTTTCTGACTTCTCCTGTTTGTTCTGTTTATCCTCACCCAGCTTACCGCTGATCATAGACATGGCGATGGTCACAACCAGGATCCCACCCGCAATGCGGAAAGAGTCGATCGAAATCCCGAAGAGCTGAAGAATGGCGTCCCCCAGAAAAAGGGAGGTGAGCAATATAATAGCCACTGACAGGTTAGCGGTGAGGTTGGTCTTGTTCCTGGCCGCCGCCGTCTGGTAACTGGTCATACTAATGAAGACAGGAATGATCCCCACCGGGTTGACCAGGGCAAACAAACCAATAAAAAATTTAAAATACGTTGGAAAATCAAAGAGCGTTTGGATCACGTTTTGCTCCGCTTATGCGCATGCCCGGGACTGACAATTTGTCATGTGAAATCGCGCTGAAGATACCCTTTTTATTAGCATACTTCACTCGAAATCTGTGCCAAAACGTTATCATTTCAGGATGTTAAACATATGTAGAATCAATGATAGCGCCACTTCCAATACTTACGTAATTATTTAACACTGGAAAAATCTCAAAGAAATAACCCTGCTGAAAGGTATCAGCTTGGGGGGAAATTGACGCAGATCATGATTTCCGTACTCAGAAGTGAGTAATCTTGATTACACCCCAGGGAGGTCACCTGACAAAAAGGGATGATGCTAAGGTAAGGCTCTTTTAGTAAATTAGTGTGCTGGTGTAGAAAGTAACTCTTTGTTTTATTTTGTGTTACGCAAGTCATATCAGCTCTGTCTATACTGTCTGACGTATCGAGCGCTGGTTTACTAAAAGAGTTTAAACATTATCAGGAGAGCATTATGGCTGTTACTAATATCGCTGAACTGAACGCCCTCGTCGAGCGCGTTAAAAAAGCCCAGCGTGAATATGCCAATTTCACCCAAGAACAGGTTGATAAAATCTTCCGCGCGGCCGCTCTGGCTGCTGCAGATGCTCGAATCCCTCTCGCTAAAATGGCCGTTGCCGAATCCGGTATGGGTATCGTTGAAGATAAAGTGATCAAAAACCACTTTGCTTCTGAGTATATCTACAACGCCTATAAAGATGAGAAAACCTGTGGCGTGCTGTCTGAAGACGACACCTTCGGTACTATCACGATTGCAGAACCTATCGGCATCATTTGCGGTATCGTTCCAACCACCAACCCAACGTCTACTGCTATCTTCAAATCACTGATTAGCCTGAAGACTCGTAACGCAATCATCTTCTCCCCACATCCACGTGCGAAAGATGCAACGAACAAAGCTGCAGATATCGTATTGCAGGCTGCTATTGCTGCGGGCGCACCAAAAGATCTGATCGGCTGGATTGATCAACCTTCTGTTGAACTCTCCAACGCCCTGATGCACCACCCTGACATTAACCTGATCCTGGCGACCGGTGGTCCTGGCATGGTTAAAGCAGCGTACAGCTCCGGTAAACCAGCAATCGGCGTAGGCGCAGGTAACACTCCTGTTGTTATCGACGAAACGGCTGATATCAAACGTGCCGTTGCTTCTGTTCTGATGTCCAAAACCTTCGATAACGGCGTTATCTGTGCATCTGAACAGTCCGTTGTTGTTGTAGATTCTGTGTATGACGCCGTTCGCGAACGTTTCGCCAGCCACGGTGGCTACATGCTGCAAGGTAAAGAGCTGAAAGCCGTTCAGGACATCATCCTGAAAAATGGCGCACTGAACGCCGCTATCGTTGGGCAGCCAGCGTATAAAATTGCTGAACTCGCAGGTTTCACCGTTCCGGCAACCACTAAGATCCTGATCGGTGAAGTGAAAGTTGTTGATGAGAGCGAGCCATTTGCACACGAAAAACTGTCTCCGACTCTGGCAATGTACCGCGCGAAAGATTTCGACGATGCAGTAGAGAAAGCAGAGAAACTGGTTGCCATGGGCGGTATCGGTCACACTTCTTGCCTGTATACCGACCAGGATAACCAGCCAGAGCGTGTTGCTCACTTCGGTCAGAAGATGAAAACTGCACGTATCCTGATTAACACCCCTGCTTCTCAGGGTGGTATCGGTGACCTGTACAACTTCAAACTCGCACCTTCCCTGACTCTGGGTTGTGGTTCCTGGGGTGGTAACTCCATCTCTGAAAACGTTGGTCCAAAACACCTGATCAACAAGAAAACCGTTGCTAAGCGAGCTGAAAACATGTTGTGGCACAAACTTCCGAAATCTATCTACTTCCGCCGTGGCTCTCTGCCAATTGCGCTGGATGAAGTGATTACTGATGGCCACAAACGTGCGCTCATCGTGACTGACCGTTTCCTGTTCAACAACGGCTACGCTGACCAGATCACCTCTGTTCTGAAAGCGGCTGGCGTCGAAACTGAAGTCTTCTTTGAAGTTGAAGCTGACCCAACCCTGAGCGTTGTTCGCAAAGGTGCTGAACTGGCGAACTCCTTCAAACCAGATGTGATTATCGCTCTGGGTGGTGGTTCCCCAATGGATGCCGCGAAAATCATGTGGGTGATGTACGAACATCCTGAAACTCACTTTGAAGAACTGGCACTGCGCTTTATGGATATCCGTAAACGTATCTACAAGTTCCCGAAAATGGGCGTAAAAGCGAAAATGATCGCCGTTACTACCACTTCCGGTACCGGTTCAGAAGTGACTCCGTTTGCGGTTGTTACTGACGATGCAACAGGTCAGAAATACCCACTGGCTGACTACGCACTGACCCCAGACATGGCGATTGTTGACGCCAACCTGGTCATGGAAATGCCGAAATCACTGTGTGCATTCGGTGGTCTGGATGCGGTAACTCACGCTCTGGAAGCTTACGTTTCCGTACTGGCGTCTGAGTTCTCTGATGGTCAGGCTCTGCAGGCTCTGAAACTGCTGAAAGAAAACCTGCCAGCATCCTACAATGAAGGGTCGAAAAACCCTGTAGCACGTGAGCGTGTACACAGTGCAGCAACCATCGCCGGTATCGCGTTTGCTAACGCCTTCCTGGGTGTTTGCCACTCAATGGCGCACAAACTGGGTTCTCAGTTCCACATTCCTCACGGTCTGGCGAACGCCCTGTTGATCAGCAACGTTATCCGTTATAACGCGAATGACAACCCAACCAAGCAGACTGCATTCAGCCAGTACGACCGTCCGCAAGCACGTCGCCGTTACGCTGAAATCGCTGACCATCTGGGTCTGAGCGCTGCGGGTGACCGTACTGCTGCGAAGATTGAGAAACTGCTGGCATGGCTGGAAAGCCTTAAAGCTGAACTGGGTATTCCTAAATCTATCCGTGAAGCTGGCGTTCAGGAAGCTGACTTCCTCGCCCACGTAGATAAACTGTCCGAAGATGCCTTCGATGACCAGTGTACTGGTGCTAACCCGCGCTACCCACTGATCTCCGAGCTGAAACAGATTCTGCTGGATACCTACTACGGTCGTGAGTTCAAAGAAGGTGACGTTGCGGCTGTGAAAACAGAAGCTCCTGCCATCAAAACTGACAAGAAAGCGAAGAAAAGCGCTTAACTGACAGTCTGATAAAAAACCCGCCAATGGCGGGTTTTTTTATGTCTGAAGAACAAGGTAAAGATTATTTTCTGTTGTCGTGCTGAATCGCCGTCAGTGAGCCTGTCGTTAACGCTTCTTTATAATGCTTACGGCAGACCGAAACATAGCGTTCATTGCCACCTATCACCACCTGTTCACCGTCTGCATAAGGCTTACCGGCCTGGTCGAGACGAAGCACCATACTGGCTTTCCTGCCGCAAAAGCAGATAGTTTTGAGTTCAACGAGTTTATCTGACCAGGCAAGTAAATACTGACTCCCTGCAAATAGTTCGCCACGGAAGTCTGTACGCAGCCCATAGCAAAGAACAGGGATATCGAGTTCGTCTACTACCTCTGAAAGGGCATGAACCTGCTCACGCGTCAGAAACTGACTCTCATCAACCAGAACGCAATGAATAGGCTGTGCGGCATGTGCAGTACGAATGTCCTCCAGCAGGTCAGTTTGCGGGTTAAACAGCCGGGCTGGAGACGAAAGTCCTATTCTGGAACTCACCTTCCCTGCACCAAAGCGATCGTCAATTTCAGCCGTATAAACAACAGTACGCATTCCTCGTTCCTGGTAATTGTACGAGGATTGAAGCAGTGCTGTGGATTTGCCGGCATTCATTGCCGAATAGTAGAAATAAAGTTGTGCCATTGGCCGTAAAACCCTAATCAATGTGTAATATTCCCGATGATTGATTGTACCATATTTTGTCTGGTCAACAGCGACACAACGCACAGACGATGCGGTTCAGAGCGGAGTTAAGCGCCCTTCGACTACGAAAATAATCCGTTAAAACAGAGAGTAAACGCAATCAGTCTGGCCTATATGTTATAAGGTCAGTCAAACATAACACTTCTTTTTATAGTGGAATCAATGTTCATTAAAATTCACTATTTATTAACTATTACTGTCTTAACATCACTCAATGGAACTAATACGAAAGGCTGATATTTATCCGCAGCAACTATAATTCCTGCGGTAAATGTCACAAAAAAAAGATGCAATCGAGCAGGTTGCGTAGGCCTGGGCTGATAACAAGCAAGATTGTTGGGTGATGGAATTTAAGTTAGCGTAATTAATACTAGCGGCATTATTTAGTATTTTTTGAATTCCTTACATTCCTGGCTATTGCACAACTGAATTTATGGCTCTATTATTAGGTCAACAAACCACCCCCCATTATAAGTTTGAGATTACTACAATGAGCGAAGCACTTAAAATTCTGAACAACATCCGTACTCTTCGTGCGCAGGCAAGAGAATGTACCCTCGAAACGCTTGAAGAAATGCTGGAAAAATTAGAAGTTGTAGTTAATGAACGTCGTGAAGAAGAAAGCGCTGCTGCTGCTGAAATCGAAGAGCGCACTCGTAAACTGCAACAATATCGTGAAATGCTGATTGCTGATGGTATCGATCCGAATGAATTGCTGAACAGCATGGCTGCAGCTAAAACCGGCACCAAAGCAAAACGCGCTGCTCGTCCTGCTAAATATAGCTACGTTGACGAGAATGGCGAAACTAAAACCTGGACTGGCCAGGGTCGTACACCTGCTGTTATCAAGAAAGCTATGGATGAGCAAGGTAAACAGCTGGATGACTTCCTGATCAAGGATTAATCAAGTCACATTCCATAAAATCCCGCTTAATGCGGGATTTTTTTTAACCACAATTTTATCACCAACATCCCCTTACACTCTGTCATAGAATCTTATTCGGCTATTGCCATCGCTTACAAACAAACGGGATACGTGGTTGTTGTGGGCATAAAAAAACCGGTGGGCAGCGCCTCACCGGTCTCAAACATTTGCGGCCTTGGTTATTTCTTAATACCTACGCTCTCTTTGAGCCAGGTTTTAAATTCTTCACCCAGGGTATTGTGACGAATGCCATATTCAACAAACGCCTGCATATAACCGAGCTTATTACCGCAGTCATGGCTCTTACCTTTCATATGGTAAGCCTCAACGGTCTCTTTCTCGATCAACATATCAATGGCGTCGGTCAGTTGGATCTCATCACCCGCTCCTGGAGGCGTTTTAGCAAGCAGAGGCCAGATTTCCGCACTCAGTACATAGCGACCAACCACTGCCAGGTTAGAAGGCGCCACGTCGGCTTTTGGCTTCTCTACAACGCCAACCATTGGCACGCTTTCGCCAGGCTCAAGGTTAACGCCTTTGCAGTCAACCACACCGTAAGCGGTCACGTCTTCAACTGGCTCAACCATAATCTGGCTGCTACCTGTTTCATCAAAACGTTTGATCATCTCAGCCAAATTATCCTGAGAAAGATCTGATTCGTATTCATCCAGAATTACGTCTGGCAGTATTACCGCCACTGGCTCATCACCGACAACAGGGTGGGCACACATAACCGCATGACCCAGGCCTTTAGCCAGCCCCTGACGAACCTGCATAATAGTCACGTGCGGAGGGCAAATAGACTGCACTTCCTGTAACAACTGACGCTTAACGCGCTTTTCCAGCATGGCTTCAAGTTCAAAACTTGTATCGAAATGGTTTTCGATAGAGTTTTTTGATGAATGCGTAACCAGCACAATTTCAGTGATGCCGGCTGCGATACACTCATTAACGACGTACTGGATTAATGGCTTATCAACCAGAGGCAGCATCTCTTTAGGAATCGCCTTAGTTGCTGGTAACATCCTGGTCCCCAATCCCGCTACCGGGATAACGGCCTTTCTGACTTTCGAATTTAGGGCAGCCATTCAAATTCTCCTGAGCTGTTCAAGTTTTGAACTTTTATGCAATAAATAACGCGTTGAGTATATCAGCCTCGCCCCACAGTTCGGGTCTGAAAAGAACGCGTTGCCGATCAATTAGGATAAATACGCATGAATCTGGGCAGGGATAGTAGCACTCCCCGCAAAACACAGGTAAAGCAATCTTAAAATTAAGATCCAATTGCTTATTCCGTGGACAACATTAATCGTAACCGTCCCCCGGCACCCCAAATTTGGCACTGCCAGGAGGAGCAACGATGGCTAATTTGATTAAGATACGCTGTTCCCAGTGTCCCAAGCGGCACACCGTTACTTACCTGAATATGATGTTCCCCCGTATTCAGTGAGGCGTTAAGACCCGCTGAAACGAGGATCAAATTCTTTAAACCACTATGGTAATAACCGACCAATAACGGAAACTGCCCAGGCAAATTGGCCTGACGAAAAAGTTGGTTCACTTGTTTTAGTAAACTGCCCAGCTCCGGAAGCCGTTGTCCCTGATGCGATAGCTGTTCTTGCAACAGACCATTGAATAGCGCACGAAGTAATAACGCCGCTAACACACCATTATCCCCCGCCCGGGTCACATCCAGGGAATAAAAGGCCAGGTCTGAATCAGACAGTGGTGCAATATCCAGCACCAGCCCAGGTTGGTCCGCCGCAACCAGTTGGCGATAGTTTATTCGACAATGTGAAATAGTTTGCTGTACGGGCGGCTGGAGTTCCTGCAACAGTTTAGCCGCGGCAGGAGGATTACTTACCAGGGCATCCCAGTCCTGAAACAGACGTTCCTCTTCCTCTACCCGGGAATTAAACATGTTCGGATAAAGACAAGCTAACACCGTCTCTCGTAACCGGTTCAGGTCCTTGACTGGTTTAAGCAGGATATCCTGAACCCCAAGTCGCAGCGCTTTGGCAATATCGGCCATATTCTCTGTGGCAGATATCACCAGAATCGGCGTCTGATTGCCTTCGTTACGCAGATGTTCAACCAGCTTCAGTCCGTTCATACGCGGCATCGCAATGTCACAAATCATCAGGTCGGGGGTGATGCTGACCATTTTTTCCAGCGCGTCGATACCATCTTCAGCCAGCGAAGTGATTGCTCCCATTGAGGATAACCACGAATCCAGTAGCGATCGGAAAACGACCTCGTCTTCAACAATCAAAATGTGTTTTCCGGCCAATGGCTGCGTCATGGTTCCTCCCCTGGCTGACAGTAATTAAATAGTGGCATGCTATCAGCACTACCGCCTGTCAGATTTTGCTGAAGTAATCAAAAAAAGGTGCTTAACGTGCTGTTCGCACAAAAGGCAACAGCTCGTCCATTTTCTTTTCGACGGCTATCGAGCCCGCTGCGATGGCGGCCTCAGCTCGATGGAAATCAAGGGTAGATATTTGCGGACAGTACGGTTGAATCAGAATATCTGGAGGGTCGCCAGCCATGCGGTTTCGCTTAAGGCGATTCTCAAGAACCTGGATAGAGGTAGTCATAATTTCAATTGCCGTCGGCGCAGTCACAGAGCGTCGTGCAGCCATACGCCCGATTCTTCCACGCAAACGTTCATGCCAGGCCAGTTTCTCACCTTCGACATCTTCGCTCTGGAGATTCACCGGCATGAGGTCTTGTTGCATCAGGTGGGCGTCATGCTGTAAATCCACGGCAATGACGATGTCGGCACCCATTGCGCGCGTCAGGGAGATAGGGACCGGGTTAACAACGCCACCATCGACAAGCCAGTAACCATTATGCGGTACAGGAGCCATTAATCCCGGCATACTGCAGGAGGCACGAACGGCAAGATGAATATCACCTTCGGTAAGCCAAAGCTCGCGACCTGTGCTGAGGTTCGTCGCAACAGCGCCGAAAGGCATCTGACAGTCAGTGAAGTCTTCAAGAGGCATAACCTGGCGGAACTGGTTAAAAACGCGTTCGCCGCGCAACAGCCCACCACGCTGCCATGAGAGGTCCATCAGGCGCAGCACATCCCAGTAGCTGAAGGAACGTACCCAGGTTTCAAGTTCCGGAAGCTTTCCGCACGCGTAAGCGGAGCCGACAAGCGATCCTATTGAACACCCTGCAACAATATCAACCTCAACGCCCATCTGGTTTAAGGCATTAATCACGCCGATATGTGACCATCCCCGGGCTGCACCTGAGCCCAGCGCCAGTCCAATTTTAACCTTTCTCATTAGCCCTGTTTTACGTCCCCTGGATTCCTGACATAGCGTCAACGCAACTGCTCAGTTAACATAGTGCTACCCGAAGCGTTTTACGCCCTTATTTTTTGTTCCAGGAAGAGAATCGTGTCTCAACTCTGCCCTTGTGGTAGCGCTCTGGAGTATAGCCTATGTTGCCAGCGATATCTTTCTGGCGATCAGGTTGCACCAGACCCGTCACACCTCATGCGTTCACGGTACACTGCTTTTGTGATCAAAGACGCAGACTATCTGATCAAAACCTGGCACCCGTCATGCCATGCTGCCGATTTTCGCCAGGACATTGAAGCTGGCTTCACCAACACGCAGTGGCTTGGACTGACCGTTTTTGAAGCATCGGCCGGAAACGACGACAACGAAGGCTACGTCAGCTTTGTTGCCCGCTTTGTCGAGCGCGATAAAACGGCGGCCATTATCGAACGTTCCCGGTTCTTAAAGGAAAGCGGGCAATGGTATTATATTGACGGAACGCGCCCACAGTTTGGTCGTAACGATCCCTGCCCATGTGGTTCAGGTAAAAAATTTAAAAAGTGTTGCGGGCAGTAATGCCTGACAACCCAGACTTCGCAAATACACAAACAGGATTTCCCGGCGATGCAATCACTACAACGTAAAGTTCTGCGCACCATCTGTCCCGATCAAAAAGGACTGATCGCACGAATTACCAACATTTGTTACAAACATGAACTGAATATCGTGCAGAACAACGAGTTCGTTGATCACCGTACCGGTCGTTTCTTTATGCGTACCGAACTGGAAGGTATTTTCAACGACACTACCCTGCTTGCCGATCTGGACAGCGCGTTGCCGGAAGGCTCCGTACGTGAACTGACGCCTGCAGGTCGACGCCGTATCGTGATTCTGGTGACCAAAGAAGCACATTGCCTTGGCGATCTGTTGATGAAAGCAAACTACGGTGGCCTGGATGTCGAAATTGCTGCCGTGATCGGCAACCACGAGACGCTGCGCACACTGGTTGAGCGTTTTGATATTCCGTTCGAACTGGTGAGCCACGAAGGTCATACACGTGAAGAGCACGACGACCTGATGGCGCAGGCCATTGAAGCGCATAATCCCGACTACGTCGTGCTGGCGAAATACATGCGTGTGTTGACGCCATCCTTCGTGGCGCGTTTCCCAAACAAGATTATCAACATTCACCACTCGTTCCTGCCAGCCTTTATTGGCGCACGTCCTTATCATCAGGCGTACGAGCGTGGCGTGAAGATTATCGGTGCGACTGCGCACTACGTGAATGACAACCTGGATGAAGGTCCAATTATCATGCAGGACGTGATTCACGTGGATCACACCTATACCGCAGAAGACATGATGCGCGCGGGACGTGACGTCGAGAAGAACGTCTTAAGCCGTGCGTTGTATCAGGTGCTTGCCCAGCGCGTCTTCGTCTACGGTAACAGAACTATCATTCTTTAATCTTTCGGAAAATGAATTGATTAGCTTTGCGCCTTTACGGATAAAAAGCAGCCAAACAACTTCATTTCCCTAAAGGAATGCTTTACAGGGGCGTCTCATTTGATATGATGCGCCCCGCTTCCGATAGGAAGCAGGCCAGTAAAAAGCATTACCCCGTGGTGGGGTTCCCGAGCGGCCAAAGGGAGCAGACTGTAAATCTGCCGTCATCGACTTCGAAGGTTCGAATCCTTCCCCCNNNCCCCGTGGTGGGGTTCCCGAGCGGCCAAAGGGAGCAGACTGTAAATCTGCCGTCATCGACTTCGAAGGTTCGAATCCTTCCCCCACCACCATCTCTCAGCAGTACCTCAAAATTAGAATTACCCCTGGTGGGGTTCCCGAGCGGCCAAAGGGAGCAGACTGTAAATCTGCCGTCATCGACTTCGAAGGTTCGAATCCTTCCCCCACCACCATCACATTAAAAACAACAATTACATCGGTGGTAGCCGTCTCTTTACCGGTGAGCTTTTCACGATCGATGTATTACACTGAGCATGTTCGGCCAGACCATCCAGCAATCCATCAAGCTGCTCAATTGAACGCACCACCAGCCTGATAACAAAACAGTCTTCGCCAGTCACTTTATCGCTCTCTATGCACTCCGGCATCGCCTGAATGTATTTATCTACCTTATGTAACAACCCAGGCAAAGGTCGCACACGCACCAGCGCCTGCAGCGTATAACCTAACGACGCCAGATTCACCCGTGCGCCATACCCCTGAATCACACCACGCTCTTCCAGCCTTTTCAGCCGCTCTGCCGTGCTGGGTGAGGTCAGACCGATGCGGCCGCTAAGCACCTTCAGCGACATGCGCGCATCGTCGACCAGACAGGCCAAAATTTGCCGGTCGATATCATCGAGAAGGTATTCCATCATTTTCACCTAATTTTAAAAAGTCATTAACGTATTCAACCTTATATCACCTC
This sequence comes from Enterobacter sp. 342, assembly GCF_036663495.1. NCBI lineage: Bacteria > Pseudomonadati > Pseudomonadota > Gammaproteobacteria > Enterobacterales > Enterobacteriaceae > Enterobacter > Enterobacter sp. 342. Next base: position 268,685 of record NZ_JAWUEI010000001.1, on the reverse strand, counting down.
TGTAAAACCCGACAGCAATTTTCGACAATAGCGTCATTAATCAGGAGGTGAATGATGCGTGATTTACATAAAGGCGTCTGGCAAATGAGCCTGGCGATGTTAATTTCCGGCTCAATTGGCGCGTTTGTTTTACTTTCCGGTCTGCCAGTAACGGAAGTCGTGTTCTGGCGCTGCCTTATCGGGGCCATCGCACTGTTTATTTTTATTCGGATGAGTCAAAAGCCGTTCAGTCCCCTCACCCGGACAACACTGTTACTGGCTATTCTCGGTGGTGTGGCTCTCGTGGTGAACTGGCTCCTGCTCTTCGCTGCCTATGAACGAATCTCTATTGGACTTTCTACTGTGGTGTATAACACCCAGCCGTTTATGCTGGTTTTGATGGGGATGTTATTAGGTGAACGCGTCAGCCTGGTGAAATGGGGCTGGCTATTCATCGCCTTTGGCGGCGTGGTGATATTGCTCTCCAGTGAGCTGACCGGAGCGCATAGTGCCAACTGGCTGACGGGTATCGGTCTGGCAATGGCGGCAGCGTTCTTCTACGCAGTGACTGCCATTATAGCCCGCAAGCTGCGATCCATTGCACCGCAGCATATTGCCTTTATTCAGGTGCTGACCGGCGTGGTAATGCTTCTACCGTTTGCCCACATGTCCTCATTATCAGGGGATTTTCCGTGGCCAATTTTGTTGACGCTGGGCATCGTCCATACCGGCATTATGTATCAGTTGCTCTATAGCGCTATTCAGAAGCTGCCTACGCCCATTACCGGTTCGCTGTCGTTTATCTATCCGGTGGTGGCGATTATTGTCGATAATCTGGTATTCGGGCACTCGCTAAACCTGACGCAGGTGGCGGGCGGAGCACTGATCCTGTTTGCTGCAGCAGGCAACAATCTGGGCTGGGGTGAAAAAAAACCCCGCGAGTGCGGGGTTGGGATCAAAACAGCAAATTAGCGACGGGCACGCACAATCTGGTATTTGCGCGTCAGATACTCTACCGGCGCGCTCCAGATATGTACCAGTCGGGAGAACGGGAACAGCACAAACAGCGTCATCCCCAGCACCAGGTGCAGGCGGAAGATAAACGCCACGCCGTCCAGGTGCGCCGACGCACCACCGTGGAACGTCACCACAGATTGTGCCCAGCCGACCAGTTTCATCATTTCGCTGCCGTCCATATGCTGTGCAGAGAACGGAATGGTCAGCAGACCCAGCGCACACTGCACCATCAACAGGGAAAGGATGAGGATGTCAGCTCCGGTGGTCGTTGCACGCACACGCGGGCTGAACAGACGGCGTTTCAACAGCAGTAAACCCCCTACCAGCGTCATCACGCCGCAAGCGCCCCCTGCGATCATCGCCATCTTCTGCTTCACCTCAATGGGCAGCCACGCCTCATACATCCAGTGCGGCGTCAGCATCCCGAGGAAGTGACCGGCAAAAATCCCCAGAATACCAATGTGGAACAGGTTAGAACCCACATGCATTCCTTTACGATCCAGCATCTGGCTGGAGGCAGCACGCCAGGTGTACTGACCGTAGTCATAACGCAACCAGCTTCCCACCAGGAACACGGTGCCCGCGATATACGGGTAGATGTCAAAGAAGAACATATTCAGGAAGTGCATTATTGCCGTCCTCCGTTAGAGATATTCAAATATTGCGGGGCCACAGCGCCGGCAAAACGACGCTGGTGAGCCGAGATTTCAGACTCGCCGCAGCTCTGGTCAGCAAAGAATTTCACCTGTTCTTCTTCCCAGACGGCATCCAGCGCCTGCGGTGTATCATCGCGGGCTTCATCTGCGATTTTCTCCGCCACTTTTTCACTGTCGACAGACGCGTTAGCCAGTTTCACCAGTAGCTCGAACAGTACCGCATAGCGGCTCTCGCGCTGCTTAAGACGCGCACTGAGCAACGCCAGGATCGGCGCAATGTCCTGGAGGCCACCGAGAGCCTCTTCTTTCGGCAACTGCGCCAGATACTCCAGATACAGCGGCAGATGGTCAGGCAGCTCACAGCTGTCGAGTTGCAGGCCGTGTTGCTCATACTGTGCCATCAGGTCAACCATCGCCTGACCCCGGTCACGGGATTCACCGTGAACATGTTCAAACAGCAGTAATGAGGTTGCGCGTCCACGGTCAAACAGTTGGCTGTAATCCGCCTGCGCATCCAGAAGATCACGCGTTAACAGGTCCCGGAGAAAAATGCCCAATGTCTGGGCATCCTCTTTATCCAGGTTTTCAGATGATGTGAGTGCATCGAAAAGTTCCTGTTGATGCTGCACAAGCGCAGCATCCGGGTACTCGAGCAAACGAGAAACGATAACGAGTTCAATCATGGGTGCGGCTCCGTTTTACTGGTCACATCCATGGCGTCGATGCGGCGGCTGTTGAACAGGTTGAATTTGCTGTCTGACCCGTGGCAACCGTCGCCAAAGGTAAAACCACAGCCGTTTTTCTCGGGGAAGGCTTCGCTAGCCAGTTCACGGTGGCTGCTCGGTACGACGAAACGGTCTTCGTAGTTGGCAATAGCCAGATAGCGATACATCTCCTGCGCCTGCGCTTCACTCAGACCGACCTCTTCCAGCGCACGGGTATCAATGACACCGTCTACCGTTTCCGCACGTTTGAAGTGGCGCATTGCCAGCATCCGCTTGAGTGCCAGCAGTACTGGCTGCGTATCACCGGCAGTCAGCAGGTTCGCCAGGTACTGAACCGGAATACGCAGGCTTTCCACGTCCGGCAGAATGCCGTTGCTGCCCAGCTCACCCGCATCTGCAGCTGACTGAATCGGCGACAGAGGCGGCACGTACCAGACCATCGGCAGCGTGCGGTATTCCGGGTGCAGTGGCAGAGCCAGTTTCCAGTCCATTGCCATTTTGTACACCGGAGACTGCTGTGCGGCGTCAATCACGCTCTGTGGTACGCCATCTTTCAGCGCCTGCTCAATCACCTTCGGATCGTTCGGATCGAGGAACACGTCCAGCTGACGCTGATACAGATCTTTCTCGTGCTCGGTGCTGGCGGCATTTTCAATCGCGTCCGCGTCATACAACAGCACGCCGAGATAACGAATACGGCCTACACAGCTTTCAGAGCAAACGGTCGGCATCCCCGCTTCAATACGCGGATAGCAGAAGATGCACTTCTCGGATTTCCCGCTCTTCCAGTTGAAGTAGATTTTTTTGTACGGGCAGCCGGTGATGCACATACGCCAACCGCGACATTTATCCTGGTCGATCAGCACGATGCCGTCTTCTTCACGCTTGTAGATGGCACCGCTCGGGCAAGTCGCCACACACGCCGGGTTCAGGCAGTGCTCGCACAGGCGCGGCAGATACATCATGAAGGTATTTTCGAACTGGCCGTACATCGCCTTCTGCATGTTCTCGAAGTTCTGATCTTTGGCGCGTTTTTCGAACTCGCCACCCAGAATCTCTTCCCAGTTTGGGCCGCTGGTAATTTTGTCCATGCGTTGACCGGTGATCAGCGAGCGTGGACGGGCGATCGGCTGGTGCTTGCTTTCCGGCGCGTTGTGCAGGTTCTGGTAGTCGTAATCAAACGGCTCGTAGTAATCGTCGATGCCCGGCAGATGCGGGTTAGCGAAGATTTTACCCAGCAGCATCGCACGGTTACCCATGCGCGGCTGCAGTTTACCGTTGATCTTGCGGATCCAGCCGCCCTTCCATTTTTCCTGATTTTCCCAGTCGGTCGGGAACCCGGTGCCTGGCTTGCTTTCCACGTTGTTGAACCACGCGTATTCCATACCCTCGCGACTGGTCCATACGTTTTTACAGGTGACTGAGCAGGTATGACAGCCGATGCATTTATCCAGATTCAGCACCATGCCGACTTGTGAACGAATTTTCATTTTACGCTCTCCTGTACCTGGTCATTACCTTCGCCGTCTAACCAGTTAATATTCTTCATCTTACGTACCACCACGAACTCATCGCGGTTAGACCCTACGGTACCGTAGTAGTTAAAGCCGTAGGCCAGCTGCGCATAGCCACCAATCATGTGGGTCGGCTTCGGTGTAATACGGGTCACGGAGTTGTGGATACCGCCGCGCTGCTCGGTGATTTCAGAACCCGGCAGGTTAACGATACGTTCCTGCGCGTGGTACATCATGGTCATCCCGGCCGGTACACGCTGGCTCACCACCGCACGCGCCGTCAGCGCACCGTTGCTGTTGAACACTTCGATCCAGTCGTTATCTTCAATACCCAGATCTTTGGCATCCGTTTCACTCATCCAGACAATCGGGCCACCACGTGACAACGTCAGCATCAGCAGGTTGTCGCTGTAGGTAGAGTGGATCCCCCACTTCTGATGCGGCGTGAGAAAGTTCAGCGCCTTCTCAGGGTTACCGTTGGATTTCGCCCCCATTACCGCCTTCACCGAACGGGTGTCGATTGGCGGACGGTAAACCAGCAGACTTTCACCGAAATCACGCATCCACTGATGATCCTGATACAGAGACTGACGCCCGGAGAGGGTACGCCATGGGATCAGCTCGTGAACGTTGGTATAACCGGCGTTGTAGGAGACATGCTCATCTTCCAGACCAGACCAGGTCGGGCTGGAGATAATTTTGCGCGGCTGCGCCTGAATATCGCGGAAGCGAATTTTCTCTTCCTCTTTATTCGTCGCCAGGTGCGTATGGTCACGGCCGGTAAATTCGCTCAGTGCCGCCCACGCTTTCACCGCCACGTGGCCGTTGGTTTCCGGCGCCAGGGTCAGGATCATCTCTGCTGCATCAATCGCCGTATTCAGCATTGGCTGACCTTTGGCCGGGCCGTCCGCTTTGGTGTAATTGAGCTTACGCAGCAGATCCATTTCACTCTGGGTATTCCAGGCGATCCCTTTCCCGCCGTTACCGATTTTCTCCATCAGCGGGCCGATAGAGGTAAAGCGCTCCCAGGTTGCCGGGTAGTCACGTTCAACCGCAATAATGTGCGGTGCGGTTACACCCGGGATCAGGTCACATTCGCCTTTTTTCCAGTCCTTCACGTCCAGCGGTTGAGCCAGTTCGGCGGCGGAGTCGTGCTGGATTGGCAGCGTCACCACGTCGGTTTCTTTACCCAGATGCCCTACGCAGACTTCGGAGAATTTTTTCGCGATGTCTTTGTAGATATCCCAGTCGCTTTTCGATTCCCACGCCGGATCAACGGCCGCAGACAGGGGATGAATAAACGGATGCATATCCGAGGTATTCATGTCGTCTTTTTCGTACCAGGTCGCGGTTGGCAACACAATGTCGGAGTACAGGCAGGTGCTGGACAGACGGAAGTCCAGGGTCACCACCAGATCCAGCTTGCCGTCGAGGCCGTTGTCTTTCCACTCCACCTCTTCCGGCTTCACGCCGCCCTGCTTGCCGAGATCTTTCCCCTGAATACCGTTCTCGGTGCCCAGCAGATATTTCAGCATGTACTCGTGCCCTTTACCGGACGAGCCCAGCAGGTTGGAGCGCCAGATAAACAGGTTGCGAGGATGGTTTTTTCCGTTCTCTGGCTGTTCTGCCGCGAAACGAATGGAACCGTCTTTGAGAGACTTAACGGTGTAATCCACCGGCGACATGCCCGCTTTCTTCGCCTCTTCTGCAATGCGCAGTGGGTTGGTGCCCAGTTGAGGTGCCGATGGCAGCCAGCCCATGCGCTCGGCACGTACGTTGAAATCGATCAGGTGGCCGCTGTAACGGGATTTATCCGCCATTGGCGAGAGCAGTTCTTGCGCGGTTACGGTCTCGTAACGCCACTGGCTGGAGTGGTTATAGAAGTAAGACGTGCTGTTCATGTGACGTGCCGGACGCTGCCAGTCAAGGGCAAACGCCAGCGGCTGCCAGCCGGTCTGTGGACGCAGTTTTTCCTGGCCCACGTAGTGCGCCCAGCCGCCGCCGCTCTGACCAACACAGCCACAGAAGATCAGCATATTGATCAGACCACGATAGTTCATATCGAGGTGATACCAGTGGTTCAAACCGGCACCGACGATGATCATCGAACGACCGTGCGTCTTGTCGGCGTTTTCTGCGAATTCACGTGCGATACGGGTGATTTGTGCCCGAGGAACGCCAGTGATCTGCTCCGCCCACGCTGGGGTGTAAGCTTTCACCTCATCGTAGTGAGTTGCGCAGTTTTCGTCGCCCAGACCACGTTCCAGACCATAGTTCGCCATGGTCAGGTCATAAACAGTGGTGACCAGCGCCGTGGAACCGTCAGCCAACTGCAAGCGTTTTACCGGCAGCTTATGCATCAGAACGTTCTGCAGCTCGACCTTGTTAAAGTGTTCGGAACCTTCACCACCGAAATACGGGAAGCCCACATCGGAGATCTCGTCCTGGCTGCCCAGCATGCTCAGACGTAGTTCCGTCTCTTCGCCGGTCGTGCCGTTGCGTTGTTCAAGATTCCACTTACCCTTCTCACCCCAGCGGAAACCGATAGAGCCGTTTGGTGCCACCAGCTCGCCGTTGTTGTTGTAAGCAACGGTTTTCCACTCAGGGTTATTTTCCTGGCCCAGCGCGTCCACCAGATCGGCAGCACGCAGCGTACGGCCTGCGGCGTAGTAGCCATCACGCTCTTCCAGCATCACCAGCATCGGCATGTCGGTGTAACGACGCACGTAGTCGGTGAAGTACTGGCTAGGCTTATCAAGGTGGAATTCACGCAACATGACGTGGCCCATCGCCATCGCCATCGCAGCATCGGTACCCTGTTTCGGTGCCAGCCACAGATCGCAGAGTTTGGCGATTTCTGCGTAGTCGGGGGTCACCGCCACGGTTTTGGTGCCTTTGTAACGGACTTCGGTAAAGAAGTGTGCATCTGGCGTACGGGTCTGCGGCACATTAGAGCCCCAGGCGATGAGGTAGCTGGAGTTGTACCAGTCAGCAGATTCTGGCACGTCGGTTTGCTCACCCCAGGTCTGTGGCGATGCCGGCGGCAGGTCACAGTACCAGTCGTAGAAGCTCAGGCAGGTACCGCCAATCAGAGAGAGGTAACGAGCCCCTGACGCATAAGAAACCATCGACATCGCCGGGATTGGCGAGAAGCCCGCCACGCGGTCCGGACCATAAGTTTTAACGGTGTAGACGTTAGAGGCAGCAATCAGCTCGTTCACCTCTTTCCAGGAAGAGCGCACAAAGCCACCGCGACCACGAGCCTGCTTAAAACTTTTCGCTTTGTCAGCGTCTTCGATAATAGACGCCCAGGCATCAACCGGATCGCTGTGCTGAACTTTCGCTTCACGCCACATTTTCATCAGGCGTTTACGCATCAGAGGGTATTTCAGGCGGTTAGCACTGTAGAGATACCATGAGTAGCTCGCCCCACGCGGGCAGCCACGCGGCTCATGGTTTGGCATATCCGGGCGAGTGCGCGGATAGTCGGTCTGCTGCATTTCCCAGGTCACCAGACCGTTTTTAACGAAAATCTTCCAGCTGCATGAGCCGGTGCAGTTCACGCCATGGGTCGAACGGACGACTTTGTCATGCTGCCAGCGCTGGCGGTAACCGTCTTCCCAGTCCCGGTTAGTCTCCAGAACCTGGCCGTGCCCATCGGCAAAAGTTTCGCCCTTCTGCTTGAAGTAGCGAAACCGGTCCAAAAATTTGCTCATCGGGTATCTCCTGTGTGGAGCCTGTGGCTCTCTAAATCGACATTGCTGATTTGCAGCGAAGGTAACGCCCTGAAAGAGGGGGAGAATTGATAACGATCAAGACGACGAGGGACTTTCACGCGAGGTATTAGAGCAAATACCACCAAAGCGGTAGCTTTTTATTATTCATAGCATAATGATTTATATGAATATTTTTATTTTGCCGTACAAAAAGACGGAGACGATTTAACATCCCAGGTATTAAGGGGTAGAACCCCCTGCAAAGCGATGGCGATCACAGTGTTACCCGCAGATTTCCTCTGCAAACCCGTCAGTATGTTGTAACTATTCGCGAGCCAAAAAAAACGCGACCCGAAGGCCGCGTAAACGGATAATCAAACTTACTTATTTTTCTTAGTATTACGGCCATATACCAGCCACGTGATCACAACGCAGGCGATATAGAAGACGAGGAAGACTTTCATTGCCCCCGCCGGAGAGCCGGTCAGGTCAAGAGAGATACCGAACGCTTTCGGAATAAAGAAGCCACCAATTGCGCCAATGGCAGAGATGAAGCCCAGCGCTGCCGCCGTGTCCGTTGCCGCTTCACGCATCGCCTGTTCTTCGGTTCCGCCCTGTGCTTTTACGCGATCCATAGTCAGTTTACGGAAGATCACGGAAATCATCTGGAAAGTAGAAGCACTTCCCAGCCCGGCAGTCAGGAACAGCACCATAAACACACCGAAGAAGGCGGTGAAGTTCCCTCCTTGTCCGTCAGTTGGCAGCGTCAGGAACAGCAGCGCACAGAAGACAGCCATCACCACAAAGTTCACCAGCGTTACGCGTGTCCCGCCGAGACGGTCAGACACCATGCCACCCAGCGAACGCGCCAGTGCACCAATAAATGGCCCAAAGAAGGCAAACTGCAGGATCTGAATGTCCGGGAACTGCGTTTTCGACAACATGGCGAAGCCCGCAGAGAAACCTATAAACGAACCGAACGTTGCCAGATACAGTAACGCCATTACCCACAGATGCCCGCGTTTCAGCACCGGCAACTGCTCGCTCAGAGACGCTTTTGACGCTGACAGATCGTTCATAAAGAACCAGGCCGCCAGGGTGAAGATCACCAGGAACGGAACCCAGATCCAGGAGGCGTTTTGCAGATACAGGGAAGAGCCATCCGCTTGCTCAACGCCACCGCCGCCAAACGCTGCGAAAATGGAGACAGAGATCGCCAGCGGCGCGATCAACTGCATCACACTGACGCCCATGTTGCCCAGGCCACCGTTAATGCCCAGCGCACCGCCCTGTTTCGCTTTCGGGAAGAAGAAGCTGATGTTCGCCATACTGGAGGCAAAGTTCGCCCCCGCAAAGCCACACAGCAGGGAGATAATTACGAACACGCTAAACGGGGTAGACGTATCCTGCACCGCGAAACCGAGCCAGACACATGGCACGATCATGATACCGGTACTGAATGCCGTCCAGCGACGACCGCCAAACACCGGAACCATAAATGCGTAAGGCACACGCAGCAATGCGCCGGACAAGGACGGCAGCGCGGTCAACATAAACAGCTGATCGGTTGTAAAGGTAAAACCGACTTTTGGCAGGTTTACCGCCACAGCACTAAACAACATCCAGACGCAAAACGCTAACAACAAACACGGAACGGAAATCCACAGATTCCGGCTTGCTACACGATGACCGCGCTGTTGCCAGAACGCCGGATCCTCTGGACGCCAGTCTGTAATAACGGCACCATTTTCCCTTTCGGGAGCGGATGAGTGACTCATAGACACCTCTGATTCTCGAATGATGCTGCAAACATTAGGGTTTTAGAGCGGCGGTAAGTTGATATAAATCAAAGGAAAAGTGGGAGGATTTGCGGCGAAAAAAAAGCTCTCATCCTTAATGAGTAGGTTATTACGGTAAAAAAGATGTGGTTTTTCACGGTACTGACGTTTCCTTGCTACCCCCACCCCCTTCCCGTTACTTCGTTGGCAATTTGGGGGTAATCCTTTATTGGTATGGGTATACTCCAGGGTATGCACCAGAATAGCGCCATTCCTGCAAGCAGGCCACGTCAGGAGCACGGCAACTCTATGTTAAAAAGATGTTTATCTCCGCTGACACTCGTGAATCAGGTCGCGCTGATCGTTTTGCTGTCCACCGCCCTCGGTGTGACGGGCATGGCGATCTCCGGCTGGCTGGTACAGGGAGTACAGGGTAACGCGCATGCCATCAATGAGGCAGGCTCGCTACGTATGCAGAGTTACCGTCTGCTGGCATCGGTTCCCCTGACGCAGGGCGATCAGCCCCTCATCGATGAAATGGAACGCACGGCGTTCAGCCCGGAACTGGAAAACGCCGCCATTCGCGCCGGTCAGCAATCTCAGCTTAAAGCACTCCAGGGCTACTGGCATACCCAACTGCAGCCGGGACTGAAACAGGCGCGCGGTTCAGAGTCTGTTGCGCAGGACGTTGCGGGTTTCGTATCACGCATTGATGCCCTGGTCTCCTCTTTTGACCAAACCACCGAATTGCGTATTGACCGGGTAGTGATGATGCACCGTGCAATGGCGCTGTGTATGGGGCTGTTACTCATCTTCACGATTGTCTGGCTCCGTGCACGGCTGCTGAATCCCTGGAAACAGTTGCTGGCGATGGCCCGCGCGGTCACCGCAAGAGATTTTACTCAACGTACCCATATCAGCGGGCGCAATGAGATGGCGATGCTCGGCCAGGCCCTGAATACCATGTCGGCAGAACTCTCCGAAAGCTACGCGGTGCTGGAGCAGCGCGTTCAGGAAAAAACGGCCGGGCTGGAGCAGAAAAACGAGATGCTCTCCTTCCTGTGGCAAGCCAACCGTCGTCTGCATATGCAAGTGCCGCTCTGCGAGCGTCTCTCGCCGGTACTGAATGGCCTGCAAAATCTGACCCTGCTTCACGACCTGGAGCTGCGGGTTTACGATGTGGAAGACGAAGAAAACCATCAGGAGTTTACCTGCCAGTCCGATATGTCCTGTGATGACAAAGGTTGCCATCTTTGTCCTCGCGGCTTGCCGCCGTTGACGTCGAGTGGCACCACGCTGAAGTGGCGGTTGACGGACAACCACACCCAGTACGGCATTCTGCTGGCAACCCTGCCGGCCGGTCGTCACCTTAGCCACGACCAGCAGCAACTGGTTGATACGCTGGTTGAACAGTTGACGGCCACACTGGCACTCGACCGTCATCAGGAAAAACAGCAGCAGTTGATCGTTATGGAAGAGCGCGCAACCATCGCCCGCGAGCTTCACGACTCCATCGCCCAGTCGCTCTCCTGTATGAAAATGCAGGTGAGCTGCCTGCAAATGCAGGATACGGAGATGCCGGAAAGTAATAAACAACTGCTGAGCCAGATCCGCAACGAGCTGAATACCTCCTGGGTGCAACTTCGTGAACTGCTGACCACTTTCCGTCTGCAGCTCACTGAACCGGGCCTGCGCCCCGCCCTGGAATCCAGCTGTCACGAATTTAGCGCCCGATTGGGGTTCCCGGTAAAACTGGATTACCAGTTACCGCCACGGTTTGTCCCGTCGCATCAGGCCATTCATTTACTGCAGATCGCCCGTGAGGCGTTGAGTAATGTGCTCAAACATGCCGACGCGACGGCGGTAACCGTCACCGTCAGCCAGCACGATAATCAGGTCAGGCTCACGGTTCATGACAACGGCCGCGGCGTGCCGGAAAATGCCGAACGAACTAACCACTATGGTTTAATCATCATGCGAGACCGCGCCCAAAGCCTGCGCGGTGATTGCCAGGTTCGCCGGAGAGAGACAGGTGGCACGGAAGTTGTTGTCACCTTTATTCCCGAGAAACCGCTCACAACTGCTCAAGGAGAAACCCATGACTAATCAGGAACCGGCATCAATTCTGTTGATCGACGACCATCCGATGCTGCGTACAGGCGTGAAACAGCTGGTCAGCATGGCCCCCGATATCACCGTCGTAGGCGAAGCCAGCAACGGTGAGCAAGGCATTGAGCTTGCTGAAGCGCTTGATCCTGATCTGATCCTGCTTGATCTCAATATGCCCGGCATGAACGGTCTGGAAACCCTCGACAAGTTGCGGGAAAAATCCCTTTCCGGTCGCGTAGTGGTCTTTAGCGTGTCGAACCATGAAGAAGATGTGGTCACAGCACTGAAGCGTGGCGCCGACGGCTATCTGCTAAAAGATATGGAGCCGGAAGATCTGCTTAAAGCGCTGCAACAGGCTGCCGCAGGAGAGATGGTGCTGAGCGAAGCATTAACGCCGGTACTGGCCGCCAGCCTGCGTGCGAACCGCGCCACCTCTGACCGCGACGTCAGTCAGTTAACGCCACGTGAGCGTGACATTCTCAAGCTGATTGCTCAGGGTCTGCCAAACAAGATGATTGCCCGCCGCCTGGATATCACCGAAAGCACAGTCAAAGTACACGTGAAACACATGCTGAAGAAAATGAAGTTAAAATCCCGGGTTGAAGCCGCAGTGTGGGTACATCAGGAACGGATTTTTTAAGCATTACTCATCCGGCAGCAGCCTCCAGCGCGGGTCGTCGTTAGGTAATGCGACCAGCGGTTGCACCACGATAAGCGTGATCTCATTGGAAGAGACGCGCTGACCTTTCTCATCTTCTACCACTGCCGACAAGTGCCAGCGGTTAGTTGCCCCCTGACGGTCATCCCAGGCCGGCATAATCACACTCCAGCCGTCGCTGCTGTTGCTATTCGTCGGTGAAGTCAGGCTCAGTGCCTGGGTATCGCCCTGCCAGTGGATCTGACGAATACCATGCGTGCTGCGAATTTGCAGCTTCAGCATCACGGTCTCGCCTCCTTTCAGATCCCACGGTGGCGTCGCCAGATACACTGATAACGTTTTGCGTTGGCGGAACACCATAACCGGCAGGTTGTCCCGCTCCGGCGAGTCATAGCGGCTCCCGCGCAGGGAGCGCGTGGCGGCGACTTCTCCGGCAGAGATCTGTTTTACAAGCGGTACGCCGAAGCGATAGTTAAGTTTCAGCCCGAGATTATTTTGACTGACGCCACTCTCTCCCTGCTTATGTGCCGCCGTCAACGTGAGCAGCGGAACAGGGGTATAGTTGAGCCCCAGATTTACCGCGACAGGGTTGTGATAGCCGGTTCCGGTGTTGAACAGGTCGACGTTATCGCCAAAATATTGCTCGAAGCTAACGCTGGTGTTCAGATGATGGAACCACGGCAACCAGGCTTTGGCGGTGACATCGTACCCGCGCGCCATGCGTTGCTCCTGAATGTCAGAGCTGTCACGCCAGCTGGCAAACGGCTGATAGTAGTTAGCTGACAGACGCAGATTTTCACCCCACGCTTCCGCGCCCAGCCCGGCACGCTGCAGGTTTTCATCCAGCAGGTTATCGTAAAACGTGTTGTAGCCCAGCAACCACTTGCCGGCGACCCAACGCTGACCTACCCCGGCGTTACTGACCAGGCCATCCGTCTGCTGCGTCACGCCAAACTGGCTCCAGCTCAGGTAACGGTTGTTATCATTCCATGGGATAAACCAGCTCCCGCTGCTACCGTTAAATTTACCGTCGTCATCCACCAGTAAATTGACGCTGGCGTTGCCCCAGGGCGAGAGCCAGGACTCAATCTGCTGGTTCACTTCCCCACTCACCGCATCACGTACCTGACCAAACGCGAACTGGCGCGCCTGCTCGCCCGTGGTCATACCGTTATCGGTCATACTGGCTTCACCAAACGCTTTTGCCATTTCGGCCAGGTGTTTTTCTCCCTCGCCGGTTGGGGGGGCCATTCCGAGATCGGGCAAACTATCCCCGTTGTTATCAAAGGGATTTTCTGCCTGATGCACAAAGGAACTCGGGGCACCGTGAACGGCTCCCACCGTAAGAAGGGGGAGTAATAACAGAAAGCGAATGCAGGACGATACAGCCATCAACGTCGTAAATAAGAACCTGAGTTTATAAGGCAACGCTTTTAATATTAACGCGATAAGTTATGAAATGCAGTCTTAGCGCAAATTTCAGGATTATCCTGAACCTGATTGTCGGGTGGCGGTTTCACCTTACCCGACTTACAAATTCATACCCCTGACATCCCAAACAGCCCTTTCAGTTCCGGCACGCAGGAGCCGCAGTTGGTGCCACACCGTAGTTTCACCCCCAACTCTGCGACGGAGCCACACCCTCCGACAATGGCCTCCCGTATCGCATTTTCCCCGACGCAGAAACAGCTACAGATAATGCGTCCCGGATCGACAGGCTTCCCCACACCCTCCCCGTTCAGCAATGCATGGCGCGCTGCTGGTTGCTCGGGCGGCGACTGAAAAGCGGCCTCAATCACCGGATGTGACAGCACCGGCAACGCGGTACCTTCCCAGAACCCAAGCATGAGTTCGCCGTTATGCCATGCCAGCACGCTGCTGCGCTCACTGGTTTGGGCGACCTGCAGTTGCCATCCTTGCCCGGTGCAGTGTGCCATCACCCATTCCAGCAGAGGGTTATCCCCTGCCACGGTCAACCGTGTGGCTTTACGCCACCAGTAGACGTAAGACGGCAGCTCCGGCAGATCACGGGCATAAAGCTCCCCCTGCCACTGTGGTCGCCAGGGCATGATCCTGACAGCGGTTTGTTTACTCTCTGGCTGACCCGAGACCGGATCGCAACGCCCTTCCACCAGCACGTTAACTTTTCCCTGACGGGCAAACTGGTTATTCCAGTGCATCGGTGCAAACACCTCACCTTCCCGAATCCCGTCTTTTACCCGCACCCTGGCAACCATCACCCCACGCGGTGAACTGATGCGTGCCAACTGCCCGTCACACAGTGAAAATCGAATGGCATCTGCGGCGCAAACCTCAACAAAGGGCTCGGCAATATGCTGTATCAGTCTGGGTACATACCCCGTTCTGGTCATGGTGTGCCATTGATCGCGGATACGTCCGGTGTTGAGAATCAACGGGTAAAGAGGGCTTACCGTCGCACCATGCGACAAGGGATCGACGGGTACAACATTTCGTTGCGAAAAACGCCCCGCAGACCACTGATAAGGCTCCATTCGATCCCACTCGTCTCGGCTTAGCGCCGCAAGTTCGTGCAAATTAAACGCCCGCGCGCCGTTATTCTCAAAGGCAGAGAGCGCAGCATGTTCGCAAAAGATCGCCTGAGGATGTTCCCAGGAAAACGCTGACCCGTAACCTAACCGTTTCGCGATCTGAGAAATTATCCACCAGTCCGGCTTTGCCTCACCCGGCGCAGGAAGAAACGCGCGCTGGCGCGAGATACGCCGCTCGGAATTGGTCACCGTGCCGTCTTTCTCTCCCCATCCCAGCGCAGGGAAACGAATATGGGCAAACCGACTGGTATCCGTTTCCTGCATCACTTCAGACACCATTACCAGTGGGCAGTTTGCCAGCGCCTGACACACCGCATGGCTGTCCGGCAGAGAGACGGCAGGATTCGTGCCCATGATCCAGACCGCCTTCACCTCACCCCGGGCGATGGCATCAAATAACTCTACTGCCATCAGGCCCGGCGTCTGCGCCAGCCTTTCCGTTCCCCAGAAACGCGCCACACGTGAAAGATCGTCCGGCTCGAAATTCATGTGTGCCGCCAGTTGATTTGCCAGCCCACCGACTTCCCGCCCGCCCATCGCATTGGGCTGCCCGGTCAACGAAAACGGACCGCAGCCCGGACGGGCAAACTTCCCGCTGGCGAGATGGACATTAATGATGGCATTGCATTTGTCGCTGCCGCTGGAGGACTGGTTGATCCCCATGGTGTAAAGCGTGATAGCCCGGGGAGCAGTTACAAACCAGTCGTAAAAGCGCCCTATATCCTCTGTCGAGAGACCGCAGAACTCCGCCACACGGGTAATTGGCCATGCGTCAGTTCCCTGAATAACATTGAGTAAACCGACAAACAACCCGGCATCACTGCCGGGTGTGAGTGCCAGGTGTAAATCCGCAATATCGCAGGTGGCTGTTTTGCGCGGATCAATCACCACCACTTTCATCTCAGGATTGTTGCGTCGCGCCTGCACTAACCGTTGATACAGCACCGGATGCGTCCATGCAGCGTTCGACCCGACCAATACCACCAGATCGCTGTTTTCCACATCCTCGTAGCTGCACGGAACCACATCCTCACCAAACGCGCGTTTGTAGCCCGTCACCGCCGACGACATGCAGAGTCGGGAGTTGGTATCAATATTGGCCGCGCCGATAAACCCTTTCATCAGCTTATTGGCGGCATAATAGTCCTCGGTAAGCAATTGACCCGACGCGTAAAACGCCACCGCCTGCGGCCCCCAGGTGTCGATGATCGCCCGCAACCGCTCGCCTGCCGTGCTTAACGCTTGCGACCAGGGCACCACCTGGCCGTCAACCTCCGGATGAAGCAGCCGCCCCTGCAGCCCTGTGGTTTCACCTAATGCCGAACCTTTCACGCACAGACGGCCAAAATTGGCGGGATGGTGGTCATCCCCACGCACGGTGACCTTTTCGCCTTTGACCCTGGCGATTACGCCACAGCCTACCCCGCAGTACGGACACGTTGTTCGGGTTTCATTCATGAGGCCTCCGCACGTAAAAGCAGCGCATCATTCCCGACCCATACCTTGCCGTTTTCAATTTTCACCGGCCAGGCACGAACCGCTGGTTCGCCGTTATCAACCTGGCACCCATCACGCAGACGAATGCGGTGTTTATAGAGTGGAGAGACGACTACAGGCTCACCCGCCGCATCCCCCAGAATGCCGCGTGAAAGCACATTTGCACTGCTGCCTGGCTCCAGATCGTCGAGGGCGTAAACAGACTGACCAAAGCGGAACAGCGCAATCGCTTTGCGTCCCAGACGCGCACCAATACCTGCCTGCTCAGGGATATCGTCGATACCACAAATTTCCTGCCAGCGTTTGCTTTGATCCTCTGCGGCGTCGTTCACTGCGGTGCGGAACAGCGCCAGACGGTTTGGATCGTTAAGCGTGGTTTGCCATTCGCACTGGTAGGTTTCCACAACACGGGCCATCTCCTGCTCCAGCTCGTGGGCAATGCCCAGGCTGTCATTGAGGATCACCTCACGCAGATAGTCGAGACCGCCCTCCAGGTTGTCCATCCAGGTGCTGGTACGCTGCAAACGGTCCGCCGTACGGATATAAAACATCAGGAAACGATCAACCGTGCGAATCAGCATTTCATCGTCCAGATCGCTGGCAAAGAGATCTGCATGGCGCGGTTTCATGCCGCCGTTACCGCACAGATAGAGGTTCCAGCCTTTGTCGGTAGCAATCACCCCGACATCTTTGCTCTGCGCCTCGGCGCACTCACGGGTACAGCCAGACACCGCCATTTTGATTTTGTGCGGCGCGCGCAGACCTTTGTAACGGTGCTCCAGTTTCACCGCGAGCCTGGTGGAATCCTGCACGCCGTAACGACACCAGGTTGACCCGACGCAGGATTTCACCGTGCGCAGTGATTTGCCGTAGGCATGCCCGGTTTCAAATCCGGCATTCACCAGCGCCTGCCAGATCTCCGGCAACTGCTCGAGCGTAGCGCCAAACAGGTCAATACGTTGCCCGCCAGTAATTTTGCTGTACAACTGATAACGTTTGGCAATCTGGCCGATGGCGATCAGCCCGTCAGCGGTCACTTCTCCTGCCGGCATCCGCGGTACGATGGAGTAAGTTCCATCTTTTTGAATGTTGGCAAAATAACGGTCATTGGTATCCTGCAGTGGCAGATGCGCCGGTTTCAGCAGATATTCGTTCCAGCAGGACGCCAGCACTGAGCCCACCAGCGGCTTACAGATTTCACACCCGTGACCTTGTCCGTAACGGCTAATCAGCTGATCGAACGTGTGAATGTGGTTAACACGTACCAGGTGATAAATCTCCTGGCGCGAGTACGGGAAGTGTTCGCAGATATCCTTTTTCACCTCCACGCCCAGCTCAGCAAGCTGGTACTCCATCACCTGTTTGACCAGCGCAC
Organism: Enterobacter sp. 342; assembly: GCF_036663495.1. NCBI lineage: Bacteria > Pseudomonadati > Pseudomonadota > Gammaproteobacteria > Enterobacterales > Enterobacteriaceae > Enterobacter > Enterobacter sp. 342. The sequence goes on along the minus strand of NZ_JAWUEI010000001.1, from coordinate 251,091 downwards.
TGCAGCCGCCGCAGCCAGTCGCCGCTTTCGTGCACTGCTTGATGGCCCCGATGTCCGTCGCACCGGCGCTCACAGCCCGGCAGATATCACCTTTGCTGACGTTATGACAGGAGCAAATCTGCGCACTTTCCGGCAGCGCCGCCACACCGAGCGCTTTCGGCGCACTGCCCGCCACGGCGGGTAAAATCAACGTCTCTGGCTCTTTCGGCAGGACTATCCCGTTGAGCATCATCTGCACCAGCGTGGCGTATTCGCTGGCATCGCCCACCAGCACGCCACCTAACAGCGTTTTGCTGTCATGGCTGACCACGATTTTTTTGTAGACCTGCTGCGGACCGTGCGTCCACTGATAGCTCAGCGCACCCGGCGTCCGGCCATGCGCATCGCCAAACGAAGCCACATCCACGCCAAGCAGTTTCAGTTTGGTGCTCATATCAGCCCCGGTAAATGATTTTTCCTCCCCGGCCAGCGTCGCCGCCGCAATGCGCGCCATCTGGTAGCCTGGTGCCACCAGACCGAAAATTTTCCCTTCCCACAGGGCACATTCCCCAATCGCAAACACGTCTTTATCGGAGGTCTGACAGTGGGTATCAATGCAAATCCCGCCGCGTTCGCCAATGGTTAGCCCACTGCTGCGAGCCAGCGCATCCTGCGGGCGGATCCCGGCAGAAAAGACCACCATATCGGTTTCCAGCTGTTCACCGTCGGCGAAGCGCAATACCATCCCGGTATCTGTCGGCGCAATTTCGGTGGTTGCTTTACCGGTATGGACACCTACGCCGAGCGCTTCAATTTTTTTACGCAGCATTGCCGCACCGTCGTTGTCGAGCTGTACCGCCATCAGATTCGGCGCAAACTCCACCACGTGGGTTTCCAGCCCGAGCTGTTTAAGGGCATTCGCCGCCTCCAGCCCCAGCAGGCCGCCACCAATCACCACACCGCGGCGCGAACCCGCCGCATGGGCCGAAATGTTGTCCAGATCATCAAGGGTACGGTAAACAAAGCAACCCGGCAGCGTGTTGCCCGGCACCGGCGGGACAAACGGATACGAACCCGTTGCCAGAACCAGTTTGTCCCAGTGGGTTTCGTGTCCGCTGGCGGTACGAACCACATGCGCGTCCCGGTCGATATCGACAATTTGCCGGGACAGACGCAGCTCAATACCGTGTTCAGCAAAAAAATCCCCTGCCACCAGTGAGAGCGACTCTGCGCTACGCCCGCCAAAATACTCGGACAGATGCACCCGGTCGTAGGCGGCATAGCGCTCTTCCCCAAAGACGATAATCTGGTATTGCTGGTGTAAATTGCGGTTAACACATTCTTCGAGAAAATGGTGGCCGACCATACCGTGTCCAACCACCACCAGAGTAGGTTTTGTCATAACATTCCGTCCTGCAACCTGTGGCTGCGTAGTGAATCGATCGAACAGCCAGTCCGCGTGAGCAGGAGCCGCCGTTGCCAGTAAATCGGTAAATATTGCCGCGCTGCGGCAGTCGCCCATCAGCAACACGCCAGCCAGCGCCCCCTGATGGATCAGTAAACGTCGATAGTGACGGGACAGCGGGTCCCATGCGCTCCAGACGACATCGCCCTCCTGCTCCGCCGCACGACCAAGGCTGAACAGCTCCACGCCGGTCACCTTGAGGCGCACGCCGTTGTCGGTCCGGGCAAATGGCGCGGTGACGTCGCCGGTCAGTCGAGCGGCAAGCATATCCGCCTGCGCCAGACAGGGGGCGACCAGGCCAAACGTCTGACCGTCAATTTCACAGCACTCGCCAATGGCGTAGACGTTCCGCTCGGAGGTTTGCATCTGGTGATCCACCACGATGCCGCGCTTGCAGCGAATGCCGCTGGCCTCCGCCAGCGCGATGTTGGGCTGTACGCCGGTTGCCAGTACCACGCGCGTGGCGGCGATGCTGCGCCCGTTGAGCAACGTCACACTATTTACGCTTATCTCCGCGATGCCAGAGGCAAGCTCACAGCCCACCCCCCGCGCCGCCAGCGCCTCTTCCAGCAGCATTCCCGCCTGCCGATCCAACTGCTGCTCCATCAGCCACGGACCGCGATGAACAAGAGTGACATTGTCACCTTTACGTGCCAGCGCTGCCGCCGTCTCAACCCCGAGTACGCCGCCTCCCAGTACCACCGCCGGGCCAGCGATCGCCTGAATAGCCCGGGTATCTGCCAGGGTACGGAACGTGAACACATGCGGTGCATCGCCGCCGGGGATTGGCGGAACAAAGGGCGTAGATCCGGTGGCAAACACCAGCGCATCCCAACCCAGCGTGCGGGCGGCGGTTTGCACTTCCCGCGTGTCGACATTCACGGCAATCGCCTTTTCGTTCCGCAGCACCGTCACGCCGCGCTGCTGGTACCATTCGTCATCCTGAAGACAGATACCCGCAGCCGTTTTTTCGCCACCCAGCACCGGTGAAAGCTGGATGCGGTTATAGGCATGCTCTGGTTCATCGCCAAACACGGTGATAGCGAAACGACCTGGCGCACGCTCAGTCAGCGAGGCAATCAGCCGCGTTGCTGCCATCCCATTGCCGATAATGATCAGTCGCATCGTCGCCGCTCCTTCACGCCGCTTTGGGCTGCTTTTCATAGAGGAAATGCAGGATCTGCTGACGCATATGGTGATAGCGACTGTCGTCAGCCAGGTGAACCCGATTGCGCGGACGCGGTAGATCAACGTGCAAGATTTCACCGACGGTGGCCGCCGGGCCGTTAGTCATCATCAATACCCGGTCTGAAAGCAGCACGGCTTCGTCCACGTCATGCGTGATGAGCACAATGGTGGTGTTGAGTGCCTGCTGGATCTGCATCACTGAATCCTGCAGATGGGCCCGGGTGAGCGCATCCAGTGCGCCGAACGGTTCATCCATCAACAAGACTTTGGGTTTCATCGCCAGCGCCCGGGCGATACCCACGCGCTGTTTCATACCGCCGGAAATTTCCCCCGGTCGTTTATGCAGGGCGTGCCCCATCTGCACGCGATCAAGGTTGTGCTCAATCCACTCTTTGCGCTCGGCCTTGCTCATGGTGCGACGAAACACTTGATCCACTGCCAGGGCGACGTTGTCGAAACAGGTCAACCACGGCAGCAGGGAATGGTTCTGGAAGACAACCGCACGCTCCGGCCCTGGCCCGGCAATCTCCCGGTTATCACAGATCAACCCGCCTTCGGTGGGCAGCGTGATCCCGGCGATAAGGTTCAGCAGCGTCGATTTACCGCAACCGGAGTGGCCAATCAGGCTCACGGTTTCGCCTTCGTGAATATCAAAAGAGACGTTTTGCAGCGCCAGAAACTCTCCGCTGGCGGTGGAAAAACGCTGACTAACAGCCTGGACCTGAATTAAAGGTTTCATCTTCGCTCCTTATTTTTCCTGCCAGCTAAAGCGACGGGCGATCAGCATCAACCCCTGCTCCAGCAGCAACCCGACCACGCCAATGATGACAATGGCGATGAGAATGTTTTCAACGTTGAGGTTGTTCCACTCGTTCCAGATCCAGAAGCCAATCCCTAAACCTCCGGTCAGCATCTCGGCGGCGACAATCACCAGCCAGGCAATGCCGATAGAAAGGCGTACCCCGGTCAACACAGCGGGCAGCACGGCCGGGAAGAGAATACGGCGCATGATGGTCCACTCGGAAAGTTGCAACACACGGGCGACGTTGAGGTAGTCCTGCGGAATACGACGCACCCCTTCAGCGGTGTTAATCACCATCGGCCAGATGGAACAGATAAAAATGGTCCAGCTCGATGCAGGCTCGGCTTTCTGGAACAACAGCAGACCGATTGGTAGCCACGCCAGCGGGCTGACCGGGCGCAGCAGTGCAATCAACGGCGTAAACATGCGCGAGAAAAAGGTGAAACGACCGATCAGGAAGCCCAGCGGAATACCCGCCAGCGCCGCGAGGCCAAAGCCCACCGCCACACGCTGCAAAGACGCGAGTACGTTCCAGCCGATGCCCATATCGTTAGGCCCGTCACGGTAAAACGGATCGGCAAACAGCGTGATTGCTGAATCCAGCGTGCTGAGCGGTGTCGGAAACCCCTTGCTGTTAATCGCAGCCAGTTGCCAGAGCACCACCAGTAGCCCCAGCCCGAGTAGTGCCGGGATGAGGCGCTGTAAAAGGCCGTTGATCCGCCGGGAAAATGACGGTGGACGGCGGCGAACCTGCACCGGAGGCAGGGTAATCACTTCCCCGCTCTCCGGTATCGCTTGTGATTTCGTCTTTTGCAGATGCTGCATAATCAAGCCCCTTTACGGTGAATAGCGAAGCGGTTGGCGTAACCTTCCGGGTCGGTACCGTTCCAGACGGTGCCGTCCATCAGGGTGCTGCTGCGAACAGGTGATGATGGTGCAGAGATCCCGCCCACGGCCGTGGCGGCGTCCTGCCAGACCGAGGTCTGATTAATGCGTGCGGCAATGGCCGCGTAGTCCGGTGCGGTTTTGAGTAATCCCCAACGGCGGAACTGGGTTAAGAACCACATACCGTCTGACAGGTACGGATAGCTGACCGCCCCGTTATTGAAGAAGCGGAGTGGGTTGGCATCCTGCCAACGCTTGCCAATGCCGTTGTCGTATTCGCCGAGCATTCTCCCGGTGAGGTACTGCTCTTTGGTGTTAAGCCAGGCCCGACGCGAGAGGATCTGCGCGGTTTCACGTTTGTTTTCCGGTGAGGCGTCTATCCAGCGAGAAGCCTCCAGTACAGCACTCACCAGCGCACGGGCGGTATTGGGGTTTTTCTCAACCCAGTCCCGGCGCGTGCCGAGTATTTTTTCGGGGTGATCGGCCCAGATCGACTGCGACGTTGCGGCGGTAAAACCGATGCGGTCGTTGATGGCCCGCGCATTCCACGGCTCACCGACGCAAAAGCCGACCATGTTGCCAATGCGCATATTCATCACCATTTGCGGTGGCGGTACGACCACGGTACGGACATCGTCGAACGGATGAATGCCTGCACTGGCCAGCCAATAGTAGAGCCACATGGCGTGGGTCCCGGTCGGGAAAGTGTGCGCGAAGGTGTACGTCCCCGGCGCCTGCTTCCCGATGTGTTTTTTCAATCCGTCGAGGTCACGCACGCCCTTGTCGGCCAGATCGCTGGAAAGTGTAATGGCCTGTCCGTTCTGATTAAGCGTCATCAGGTTCGCCATTTGCTGTGGCTTTCCGGCGATCCCCAATTCCAGCCCGTACAGCAAGCCATACAGAATGTGTGCAGCATCCAGTTCTCCCGCGACAAGTTTGTCGCGCACCGCCGCCCAGCTCGCTTCCTTGGTGGGGACAATGGTGATGCCGTATTTTTTATCAAAGCCTTTCAGGGCCGCGATAACCACCGGAGCACAGTCAGTCAGCGGGATAAACCCAATGCGCACTGTTTCCTGCTCCGGTTTATCCGAACCCGCCGCCCATGCGCCATGCATGACACCCGGTAACAGTATCGCCCCACTCGCCAGCATGCTGGCCTGCAAAAACCGCCGTCTCGACAAATCCGCCATGACCACTCCTGAAAAAAAGCCAAAAAAAAGCGCCCGACAGTGCCGAAGCACCGTTGGACGCCTTTATCCCGAAGACTGATGCACCGCCGTTGGCGCATCGTCAAAAATGGTTAATCAGATAATGCAAAGTGGATGCCAGGTTTTAATGCGTGATTTTCGCGGTGATGAGCGGGATCTCCTCATGTTCACGCACCTCAATCAGGCATTAAATGCCCACTGATTGTGCAACTACTCCTTTGGTGTTACCTGCCACAAACTCTTCACCGTGAGCAGCGCGCGGGCGATATCCACCATGCGTTGGTTCTTGTCCATCGCCATTTTGCGCAGCGCCGTCCATGCCTGCTCTTCACTCATATTCTGGTGGCTCATCAGTACGCTTTTCGCTTTATCTATAGTTTTACGTTCTTCAAGCGTATCGCGCAGCGACGCGAGCTGACGGGAGAGTTGTTCTATCTCGCGAGCCTGCTGGCGAACCAAAGTCAGCAGCGGTTTATCCGGGTAAAGTGTCAGCAGATCGTCCTGTTCATCGGCAGGCAATGCGTAGTCATCGTCATGATGGATACGCTCGTCCACTGCGACTACCAGGTCAGCGATGATTATCTCCTCCAGCGCGCGAAGATGTTCAAGGCGCGCAGTTTGCAGGGCAAACCAGGTCAGTGCAGTATGGCCGTTATCTGCAGCAGGCTGGCGGGTACAGGCCACGCGCCTCAATTGCTCTGTTTCGCGATCGGGCTGGCAGTTCAGGGAAAAGGTTGTCTGTACGTCTGCGTGGCTGTGTGAGAGAAAAATGTCAAAACAGGCCTGTTGTCCGTCGATACGGTCAACCAGTCTCTGGCGGGTCACATCATCGAAAAAACCCTGTGTAAAGCCAATAGCCCCCAGGGCTCGCTCTTGTCCCGCCAGCTCTTTGCCCTGCATCAGGCTATAAAGAGCAACAAAACGGCCTGCGATTTGCGGATCGTCAATGCTGTCATTAAGTTGCGGCACGATACTGAGCAGATGGCGAAGCATGCGGCAGTAATGTTCCATCGCCTGCGGCGCCGTAATGGTTTGCTGGACAACAGCATCACGCAGGACGGAAAGCGTATCCAGACTTCGCAGTGCCCCACCGATACGTTCGCAGACGGCACTTCCCGGGATTGGAGATTGTTTTTCAAGAATGCCATAAAGTGCAGCAAGGTATTCATCCACCAGCGCCCGGCTGGCTTTGCATTCTGGCGCGTAGAGCTTACCCTGTGAGCAGAGCCAGACATTGGATGCCCCGCGCTCGCACTGGAGCATGTGCACCAGGTGGCTAATACCATGCACCAGCACCCCCAACTGCGCCAGCTTGCTGAGCTGCTCCCGGCGCATCGCTCGTGCGCGCTGGAGCCATTCGGTTGCACCTGGCGAACTGCCAGCCATTAATGTCATGCTTACTCTCCCGGACAACAAACCTCGGGAATCTAAGCAATATTCGTGCCTTTATAAGAACAGGAGTCAACATGCAGAAGATAGTCATCATCGCTAACGGTGCGGCTTACGGCAGCGAATCCCTTTTTAACAGCCTGCGTCTGGCTATCGCACTCCGCGATAAAGAGAGCGAACTGGAGTTACGGCTCTTTTTAATGTCGGACGCGGTCACTGCCGGGCTAAAGGGGCAGAAACCCGCAGAAGGCTACAACATCCAGCAAATGCTGGAGATACTCACCGCGCAAAATGTTCCGGTCAAACTGTGCAAGACCTGCACCGACGGGCGTGGCATTACCGGGCTGCCGCTAATTGATGGTGTAGAAATTGGTACGCTGGTTGAACTGGCCGAATGGACTCTACGCGCTGATAAAGTATTAACTTTTTGATAATAAATCCGTAAAAATATTATTTTCTTATGGACGCGGTTTCAGCATCAAGTTTACCTGCGAGATTGCCGATAGGCATGGAAACAACACAGCAGGTATTTCACTTATGTTCAGATCCATTCGTGCACGCATCATCGTCGCGACGGCAGGCTGTCTGGTCGTCGCCCTTCTCCTTAATACCGTTATTAACTTCCAGGTCACACGTCAGGATAACCAGCAGTCACAACGCGATATCCTGACCAGTACCAGCGCCAGCCATAACATGGCGATTGCCGACTGGGTAAAAAGCAAAATGACGGTGATTGCTTCCGCTCAAACCGTGGCGCTGAGTGAGGATCCGGTTCCGGTTTTCAAACAACTGGCGCAGGCGGGGGGATTCACCAACGTCTATGTTGGCTATGCCAGCAAAACAGCTAAATTCTCTGAACCTGCGGGCGTCCCCGCGGATTATGACCCGACTATTCGCCCCTGGTATCAGCAGGTGGTAAGCCAGGACGCCCCGGTTGTCACCGCACCTTACGTTGATGCCGGTACCGGGAAACTGGTGGTGACGTTTGCCGTGCCGGTAAAAGAAAATGGCACCCTGAAAGCCGTCGTGGCAGGCGATGTGGCCATGGATAGCGTGGTCGCTAACGTGCGCGGGATCCATCCGACCCCGGCAAGTAGTGGATTACTCCTGACCAGTGATGGCACCGTAATTGCCGCCAATGATCCGGCTCTGACGCTTAAACCGTTTGCCGAGACGATCAAGGGTATCGACTTTGCGGCGCTGAAAAGCGGTAATCCGGTTGACGGCACATTCGATGACAAAGAAAAAACCTTTGTTGCGACGGCCGTGCCAGGCACTAACTGGATGTTAGTCGTCGCCCTCGACAATGGCGATGCGACATCCGGCATGCGTTCCCTGCTTAAAGCGTCGGCTATCTCGCTGGTGATCCTGGCTCTGCTGAGTGCCGCTATTGTTCACTTCCTGATTGCCCGTCTGCTGAAGCGACTGTCCGACATCCGCGACGCAATGCACAACATTGCCAACGGGACCAACGATCTGTCGCAGCGCCTGCCAGATAATGGTGAAGACGAAGTCGCGCAGATTGCCCAGGCGTTTAACGCCTTCAGCGATAAACTCTCTGTGGTCATGGTACAGCTCCGTGATGCCAGCGCATCGGTGAAAAATGCCGCGCAGGAAATTGCGGCAGGTAACCAGGATCTTTCCGGACGCACCGAGCAGGCGGCGTCCAGCCTGCGCGAGACCGCCAGTGCCGTGGAGCAGATCACCGCATCCGTGACCCAATCGAATGAGTCTGCCGCAGAAGCGAACGACCAGGCGAGCAAAGCCTCAGCGGCAGCGGCACGTGGTGGAGAGGTGGTATCTCAGGCAATCAGTACCATGCAGTCCATCGAAGTGGCTTCCGCAAAAATTGGTGATATCACCAGCGTGATTGACGGCATTGCCTTCCAGACCAATATTCTGGCGTTGAACGCTTCGGTGGAAGCAGCACGAGCCGGGGAACAAGGCCGCGGGTTTGCCGTGGTGGCAGGCGAAGTACGTAACCTGGCCAGTCGTAGCGCCCAGGCAGCGAAAGAGATCAAATCGCTTATCGATTCCACCACTGACAGCGTGGCAACGGGCTCCCGTTACGTGCATCTGGCAGGGGAAAGCATGAATGAGATCCGTTCCAGCATCAGCAGCGTCTCGGGCATCATGCGTGAAATCTCCATCGCCACCAGCGAGCAGATGAAAGGTATCCATGAGATCAACCATGCGGTGACCCATCTCGACAGGATGGTGCAGCAGAACGCCGAGCTGGTCGTGCAATCCGCCGCTGCTGCGGGTGCCCTGCAGAGCCAGGCGGGTGACCTTGCTGAAACCGCCGGACATTTCCGCATTTAATTTTCTTCCGGCGCGCGTTTAGCGGGTAAAACGCGCGCCAGCTGAAATTTTTAGGGATTTTGTCATTTTTGTTTAATCGTTATGCCATTTTTTGATCAAAATCAGCATCCCGCCCCCTCCCCTTTGGTGTTATGCAATGAGTGAATTGTGAACAACATCACGCTCGGATATGGCTGCAGGGAGAGCGTTGTTTAAGACTACGGGGTAAAAAATGGCACTGGTAAAAACAAGTTTGAAACTGTTTGGCGGGGATACGGTAGTGGTTCGTTGCTCAGAGCGCTGCCGTATTCATCTGATGAGTTCGAAAGCACAAAAACAATCGCAGGCAGATATTCTGACCGTGCAGGATGATAAAGCCTGGCTTACGGTACCTTATACTGGCACATGGGATGTTCTGATTGACAGCCACAGTCAGTCACTGGAGCATTCTGTCAGCTACGTGGCAGCATAACATTAAACGCCCGGCGAGCCGGGCGTATTATCAGGCAAAACCCGGTCGCAGCGAGCTGTTGAGCGGGTTCCCTTCCAGTAGCGCCTTCACCTTCACCACCAGTTCGTTCAGACAGTCGTCCTTCATACCGAGGCGGGTCAGCTCGTCATCGAGAGAGAAGAGATACTGCGCGTTAGTACCCAGCGGGCCACTGGCGGCAGCAATCAGCGGGGCAATAACCTGCGTACGGGTGTCCGCTTCATACAGCGGATGGCGAGGATCCATAATAAAGACCAGCGCATTGACGGTGCGTCCGTCATCGAGTTCCAGTTTGCACCAGCTTGGCATATAGCAGCCAGTGATCATCTCGCGCTTCCAGAGCAGCGTGAGCTCCTCTTCCAACGTGGCATCCGGGAGGCGATATGCCACACCCGTGGTGCGTCCGCCCTCTTTCAGTGCAAGCATGCGCCCAGGTTGACACGCACTGCCACGCCCGGCCGTCAGACGCAGGCAAAATGCGCGATGCCAGCCCGGCAGCGTTCCCGTTGCCGATTCGACAAATTCCAGAGCCGGGTTCCACATCAGAGAGCCGTAGCCAAAAATCCATACCGGGCCATCATCCGGGCGGCAGGCAAGCGTGGCAGCGAGTGATGCCGCACGTTGTTCAGCCGACCAGAGAAGCGATTCCTCAATAGCACCAAATGCCGTCTTACAATCTGCCTTCATTAAGAAATCACGCGTTAACACTTTACACCTCCGCCACTGCATGCTTCCTTGCGACATCTGTAATTCGCCTTCCCGGCATTATTTGCTGGTCATTTTGCCAGCAGTCAAATAACGATAAGCAATTAGCGGACCAGTTGCAATACAACGGAAGTTCAACCGCCTGAAAAGTCAAAATGAAGGCAGCGAATAATTTCACGGCTATTTCTTTTTATGCCATTTATCGTCGTCTCCTTTCTCATATTCATGTTTTACTGCGGCCCAGGCGACTTTGTGCGCCGTCTCTTCACGGCTCGCATCATCCCGGCGATCTTCTTTATCTTTGTATTGTTCCCAGGCGCTATTAAACGCTTCTTTGTAGATATCCTGCGCATGCGCGGGCAGCACGTTTTGTACGTTATCAGGTAATTCGCGTTTCGTTTTATAGGGCATCGCTAACCTCTCTTTTGGTTAAAGAGATAAGTGTGGACGATGATATGTCATGGTGCCAGCCGGTAAAAATTCCTGAAGACATTACATTCATAATGCAATGATATTTAAAATATATTTAATTAAGACTGCATATTATATGCAGTAAAGTGAAAAGTTAGCGCAAAGGGTAAAAATAAGTAAAAAATAAAGGGTATTTAACAGATATCTGTTAATTTAATGGCCTCAAAAATCTATCTATAATTACAAGCACCTGCATTGATGGAGAAGCACATGACAGCAACACACGAGGCGGTAAAAACCCGCCACAAGGAGACGTCACTCATTTTCCCGGTTCTGGCACTGGCTGTGCTGCTCTTCTGGGGAAGTAGCCAGTCACTGCCAGTGGTGGTCGGTATCAATATTCTTGCTCTGGTTGGTATTTTAACCAGCGCCTTTAGCGTCGTTCGCCATGCGGACGTATTGGCCCATCGTCTGGGTGAGCCGTACGGTTCGTTAATTCTTAGTCTTTCTGTTGTTATTCTCGAAGTTAGCCTGATCTCTGCGCTGATGGCGACCGGTGATGCCGCACCGACGCTGATGCGCGATACGCTCTACTCAATCATTATGATTGTGACGGGCGGCCTGGTGGGCTTCTCGCTGTTACTGGGTGGCCGTAAATTCGCGACCCAGTATATGAACCTGTTCGGCATTAAACAGTATCTGATTGCCCTCTTCCCGCTGGCGATTATCGTGCTGGTGTTCCCGATGGCGCTGCCGGGCGCGAACTTCTCCACCGGTCAGGCATTGTTGGTTGCGCTGATTTCTGCGGCCATGTACGGCGTATTCCTGCTGATTCAGACCAAAACGCACCAGAGTCTGTTTGTGTATGAGCATGAAGACGACAGCGACGATGACGACCCGCATCACGGTAAACCGTCGGCCCACAGCAGCGCGTGGCACACGGTTTGGCTGATCGTGCATCTGATTGCGGTTATCGCGGTCACCAAGATGAACGCCAATCCGCTGGAGACACTATTAACCGAGTTGAACGCACCGGTGGCATTTACCGGCTTCCTGGTAGCGCTGTTGATTCTGTCCCCTGAAGGGCTGGGCGCGCTGAAAGCGGTACTGAATAATCAGGTGCAGCGTGCGATGAACCTGTTCTTCGGCTCCGTGCTGGCCACCATTTCACTTACTGTTCCGGTGGTGACGTTGATTGCGTTTATGACGGGTAACGAGCTGCAGTTTGCGCTGGGTGCACCAGAGATGATCGTGATGGTGGCATCACTGTTATTGTGTCAGATTTCGTTCTCGACCGGACGCACCAATGTGTTAAACGGTGCGGCGCATATGGCGCTGTTTGTCGCCTATTTGATGACGATTTTTGCGTAGCCTTTTTGCCATGCCCCATAAAAAAACCCGCCGAAGCGGGTTTTTTTATTAGTTGCTGGTATCCAGTTCTTCGAAGCTCTTCACCAGATCGTCAATCGCTTTGATCTGTTTCAGGAACGGCTCCAGTTTATCCAGCGGCAGCGCGGATGGGCCATCGCATTTTGCGTTAGCCGGATCCGGGTGCGCTTCAATAAACAGACCTGCCAGGCCGGTTGCCATACCGGCGCGCGCCAGCTCGGTAACCTGGGCACGGCGGCCACCAGACGCAGCACCAAACGGATCGCGGCACTGCAGTGCGTGCGTCACGTCGAAGATCACCGGAGACTGATTAGAGACGTTCTTCATCACGCTGAAGCCCAGCATATCCACAACGAGGTTGTCGTAACCGAAGTTTGAACCACGGTCGCACAGAATAACTTTGTCGTTGCCACCTTCAATAAACTTATCGACGATGTTACCCATCTGACCCGGGCTGACGAACTGTGGTTTTTTCACGTTGATAACTGCACCGGTTTTCGCCATTGCGGCAACCAGGTCGGTCTGGCGAGCCAGGAATGCCGGCAACTGGATAACATCTACCACGTCCGCCACTGGCTGCGCCTGAGAGGCTTCATGCACGTCGGTGATCACTTTCACGCCAAAGGTCTGTTTCAGCTCCTGGAAAATTTTCATCCCCTCTTCCAGGCCCGGGCCACGGTAAGAGTTGATAGAGGAGCGGTTGGCTTTATCAAAAGAGGCTTTAAACACGTACGGGATACCCAGTTTCTGGGTCACAGTCACGTAGTGTTCGCAGATACGCATAGCGAGATCGCGGGATTCCAGCACGTTCATACCGCCAAACAGCACGAACGGCAGATCGTTTGCCACGTTGATATCACCAATGCTAACCACTTTTTGTTTCATAGGATCGCCTTATTCAGGTGTGAATCGGAATTAAGATTAATGCAGTGTAATTTGTTTGTGCGAGATCGCGTTGATCTGCGCACGAATCATTTCGCTAATCGGATCTTCCGGACATTGTTCCACGAAATAACTCAAATCATTCAGTGCGACGTGTTCGCAATCGAGCTGAGCATATATAAGCCCGCGGTCGCGAATTTCATACGGATCTTCCGGATTAAACTGCAGCAGCACTTCACTGGCACGCAAAGCCAGTTCCATCTGACGCTCTTCCATCAGCGCTGATTTCAGCGTATCCAGCAGCTTGCGGATCACTTCTGAGTTATCCGCCTCGTCGAGATCTTCGTTAAAGAGCTCGGCCACCGGGCTGATATTGCCTTTCAGCCAGACGTCCAGCGTATGTTCATCCAGCGTGTCGCCATTAAATGGATTAATGAGCCACATCTCACCATCCAGCCACTCGGCACGCAGTATCATCTGCGTCGGGAAAATGACCGGCACCAGTGGAATATCCAGACGGTGTGCGACCCACAGCAAAATAGAGCCCAGCGCAACGGCGCTGCCCTGACGATTCTTTAAGACCTGGTCCAGCCATAATGCGTCAGACAGGCGATACACGCCACGCGTGTCGCAGAAACCCCACTCGCCGTAGAAAAGCTCGATCAACTTTTCTAATTGCCAGTCTTGCGGGCGTGCCTGATTGATCTCTTCACGCGCCAGGCTGACCAGATTCTCCAGCTCATCGTAGACATACTGCGACGTAAAATCGTCACGGATCATCTCCGAAATCAGGATCATGCCATCGCAAAGCGGCACTTTATTAAATTCGAAATCGGCTAAGGACTTCATGACTTACCCCAGTAACGGTATTCTTGTGGTGGCGAGTTTAATGATGATGTACAGCACCACCAGACCCAGCAGAAAGGCAATAAATCCCACCTGCTGGCTGCGCGGACGACGACGCCCAAGCGCGATAAAACCCAAAACGATATAGATGATAACGCCAAACAGCTTTTCAGTCAGCCATGCGCCTTTATCAGTAAATGGCAGATAGCCGGTCTTCCACATGAGTCCGGCGCCAGTCAGGAACAGTACCGTATCGATACAGTGCGGTGCGACACGCACCCAGCGGGCATCTATCAGCGGATTGTTGCTGTAACGCCACCAGTAGCGCACGATGAAAAAACCGATGGTCAGCGCAACGGAAATCAGGTGAGCGGAAATAAGCACAGTAAACAGGCTCATCACCACTGCCCCAGTGTCAGACGTTCGTTGCCGCCGTAGTCGCGACAGGTTTCCACTGCGGTGTAGCCTGCTTGCGTAAACAACGCCCGCACGGCTTCTCCCTGCGTCCAGCCGTGCTCCACCAGCAGCCAGCCGCCGCGAACTAAATGTTGCCGTGACGTTGTCACAATGTGATCAAGATCGGCCAGTCCCTCGTTAGCCGCGACCAGGGCCGTCAGCGGTTCGAAACGGACATCTCCCTGCGCAAGATGCGGATCATGTTCGTCAATGTAAGGAGGGTTGCTGACAATCATCCCAAACGTGTGATTTTCCAGCGCGCTAAACCAGCTGCTGTGCAGTACGGTGACGTTATTCAGGCCGAGCCTGTCCACGTTACGCTGTGCCAGCGCTACCGCGTCTGGCATCACATCCACTGCCGTCACATCACAGTCCGGGCGTTCACTGGCAAGCGCCAGTGCAATAGCGCCCGTGCCAGTGCCAAGATCGAGGATTCGACTGGCGCTAGCCGGTAAACGCGCCAGCGCCTGCTCTACCAGACACTCGGTGTCCGGGCGTGGGATCAGAGTCGCAGCCGAGACGTACAAAGGTAACGACCAGAATTCACGCTCTCCAACCAGATGTGCCACCGGCTCACCAGTCTTGCGACGGGCAAGCAGTATGGCGAGTTGCGCTTCCTGCTCAGAAGCCAGCTGTGTTTCCCCGAAAGCCAGCAGATAAGTGCGCGGTTTCCCCGTCACATGCTCAAGCAAGATTTCGGCGTCGCGTTTAGGACTCTCACTTTCTGCAAGCTCACCGACGGCCTGGCGTAACCAGCTCTGGAAATCCATTATTCCTGCTCGGACAGCGCCGCCAGTTGATCGGCCTGGTATTCCTGCACAATAGGCTCAATCAGCATATCCAGTTTACCTTCCATCACTTCGTCCAGACGGTAAAGCGTCACGTTGATGCGGTGGTCGGTCACGCGCCCCTGCGGGAAGTTGTAGGTGCGGTTACGGTCGCTGCGGTCGCCGCTGCCCAGCAGGTTACGGCGAGTAGACGCTTCTGCCTGCTGGCGTTTTGCCATTTCTGCCGCGTGGATACGCGCACCGAGCACAGAAAGCGCTTTGGCTTTGTTTTTATGCTGCGAACGTTCGTCCTGACATTCGACGACAATACCGGTTGGCAGGTGGGTAATACGAATAGCGGAGTCGGTGGTGTTAACGTGCTGACCACCCGCTCCGGAGGAACGGAAGGTGTCGATACGCAGATCGGCCGGGTTGATGTCCGGCAGTTCCGCTTCCGGCAGTTCCGGCATGACCGCAACGGTACAGGCTGACGTATGAATACGCCCCTGCGATTCGGTGGCAGGTACGCGCTGCACACGATGACCGCCAGATTCAAACTTGAGACGGCCATATACACCGTCGCCGCTGATCTTCGCGATCACTTCTTTAAAGCCACCATGCTCACCTTCGTTGGCGCTCATGATCTCCACACGCCAGCGGCGCGATTCAGCGTAGCGGCTGTACATGCGGAACAGATCCCCGGCAAACAGGGCCGCTTCATCACCGCCAGTACCGGCGCGGACTTCCACAAACGCGTTACGTTCATCGTCCGGATCTTTCGGCAGCAGCAGCACCTGAAGCTGCTGTTCCATCTCTTCTGAACGCGCTTTCGCATCCTGCAACTCTTCCTGCGCCATTTCGCGCATTTCAGGGTCATCAAGCATCATCTGCGCAGTTTCGATATCTTCCTGAACCTGTCGCCAGTCAGTAAAGCATTTAGAAACATCACTTAACTGCGCGTATTCACGGGAGAGCGCGCGAAAACGTTCCTGGTCCGCAATAGTCCCGGCATCACCGAGCAGCGCCTGTACTTCCTCATGGCGCTCGTGCAGAGCTTCCAGTTTAGCGACGATAGAAGGCTTCATAGGCGTAAGTGCACCTTGTCTTAGAAAATGGGTATAGGGCGCTATTCCAGCCCGAGGCTGTTGCGCAGAATAGTCAGGCGTTCATCATCCCCGTCACGGGCAGCCTGCTGAAGAGATTTGGTTGGGGCATGGATCAAGCGATTGGTCAGTTTCCATGCCAGATCCTGCATAATAGCATGTGCGTCGCCACCCTGTTCCAGGGCCGCTAACGCTTTGGCTGTCAGGTCATCACGCACCTGCTCCGCCTGCCCGCGGTACTCGCGGATGGTCTCGCTGACGCTTTGCGCGCGCAGCCAGGCCATAAACTCACTGGTTTCCTGCTCAACAATGGTTTCCGCCTGCACTGCCGCCGCTTTACGCTGGGCAAGGTTGTGCGAAATTATACTTTGCAGGTCATCCACGCTGTAAAGATAGGCGTTAGCCAGTTTACCGACTTCTGGCTCAACATCGCGCGGGACGGCGATATCCACCAGCAGCATCGGCTGATTACGACGGGATTTCAGCGCACGCTCCACCATCCCTTTACCGATGATCGGCAGTGGGCTGGCGGTAGAGCTGATAATAATGTCCGCCTCTTTCAGGCGTTCATCAATGTCGCTTAACGCCACCACCTCTGCGCCCACTTCGTCCGCCAGCACCTGAGCACGTTCGCGGGTACGGTTGGCGATAATCATCTTTTTCACTTTATGTTCGCGCAGATGGCGCGCGACAAGTTCGATGGTTTCGCCCGCACCCACCAGCATCACGGTAACGGTCGACAGGGATTCAAAGATTTGGCGTGCAAGGGTGCAGGCCGCGAAAGCAACAGAAACCGCACTGGCACCAATGTCGGTTTCGGTTCGCACACGCTTAGCCACAGAGAATGACTTCTGGAACATACGTTCCAGTTCACTGGCCTTCAGATGCCCTTTCTGCGAATCCGCAAACGCTTTTTTCACCTGCCCCAGAATTTGCGGCTCGCCGAGAACCAGCGAATCCAGCCCGCTGGCCACGCGCATCAGATGGCTGACGGCATCATTGTCCTGATGCCAGTAAAGGCTATTGCGCAGTTCGTCTTCGTTGAGATTGTGGTATTCGCATAACCAGCGGATCAGCGCCTCGTGCAGGTTATCCTGCTCTTCCACACTCAAATAAAGCTCGGTACGGTTGCACGTCGAGAGCACCACGCCACCCTGCACCATTGGTTGTGCAAGCAAGCTGTCCAGCGCCAGGTCAAGTGTATCTGGCGAAAACGTGACGCGTTCTCGCAGCGAAACCGGGGCTGTTTTGTGGTTAATGCCGAGTGCTAATAAGGTCATGTTGAGCGGGAGTAGTACCAGCGTTAATAAGGTTAGCAGAACGCATCATACAGGATGCGCGAGATCAATAAAAGAGACTGCACCCTTTCGGAGTAATAGGTTACATCGCGCTTTGAGATAATTTGAACGTAGACGGTGGGGCCCTTCAACGCTAGCATTAACAGTTATAACTGCAACGTATCTCAAGGATTTGTCCTCATTATGACCCGACTGATTCGCCTGCTGCCGCTGGCCGCACTGGTTCTGACCGCCTGTACTGTCACCCAACCAAAAGGCCCAGGCAAAAGCCCTGACTCTCCGCAGTGGCGTCAACACCAGCAGGACGTTCGTAATTTGAGCCAGTACCAGACTCGTGGCGCTTTCGCGTATCTCTCTGACGAACAAAAGGTTTATGCACGTTTCTTCTGGCAGCAAACAGGTCAGGACAACTACCGTCTGCTGCTGCTGAACCCGCTGGGCAGCACCGAACTGGAGCTTATCGCGAAACCAGGTGAAGCCCAGATCACCGATAACAAAGGCCAGCACTACACCGCGACCGATGCCGAAGAGATGATTGGTAAGCTGACGGGGATGCCTATCCCGCTCAATAGCCTGCGTCAGTGGATCCTTGGCCTGCCGGGGGATGCCACCGACTACCAGCTTGACGATCAGTACCGTCTGAGCCAGGTGAACTACGCGCAGAACGGCAAAACCTGGAAAGTGGTGTACAACGCCTATGACAGCAACAGTAAACCTTCGCTGCCATCGAATATGGAACTGACTCAGGGCAGCCAGCGTATCAAGCTGAAAATGGACAACTGGATCGTTAAATGATGACCCACTGGCCCTCTCCGGCAAAACTGAACCTGTTTTTATACATTACCGGCCAGCGTGCTGATGGCTATCACACCCTGCAGACGCTATTTCAGTTTATTGATTATGGTGACACGATCTCGATTGAGCTGCGTCAGGACGGGCAGGTTTGCCTGCTGACGCCTGTCGAAGGTGTGGCGCATGAGGACAACCTGATTGTCCGCGCGGCGCGTTTGCTGATGAAAGCGGCTGCTGATTCCGGACGACTACCGGCAGGCAGCGGCGCAGATATCCGCATTGAGAAACGTCTGCCAATGGGTGGTGGTCTCGGTGGAGGCTCATCCAATGCCGCCACCGTGCTGGTTGCCCTGAACCATCTCTGGGGTTGTGGGCTGTCAACGGACGAACTGGCAGCCTTAGGATTGACCCTGGGTGCGGATGTACCGGTGTTTATTCGTGGTCATGCAGCATTTGCCGAAGGTGTAGGTGAGATCCTCTCTCCGGTCGAGCCGCCAGAAAAATGGTATCTCGTTGCCCACCCCGGCGTGAGCATTCCGACCCCGGTCATCTTTAAAGATCCTGACCTGAAAAGAGATACTCCGGTTCGGTCAATAGAAACGTTATTAAATTGTGAATTCAGCAACGATTGCGAGGATATCGCAAGAAAACGTTTTCGCGAGGTTGATGCGGTGCTTTCCTGGCTGTTAGAATACGCGCCGTCGCGCCTGACTGGTACAGGGGCCTGTGTCTTTGCTGAATTTGACACCGAATCCGCCGCTCGTCAGGTGCTTGAGCAAGCGCCGGTTTGGCTGCATGGTTTTGTAGCGCGTGGGATGAACACGTCTCCCCTACAGCAGGCCATTCTGGCGCAGACTGAGTTTCGGTGACAACGTCACCCTGTTCCAGACGTTGCATCGCGCTCTTTAATACACCGCCTGGGTAGTATTCGCCTGGCCCGCACAGTTTGCGGCGAACGCTATCCACCACTGGACGCATGCCTGAGGTTCTTCTCGTGCCTGATATGAAGCTTTTTGCTGGTAACGCCACCCCGGAACTAGCACAACGTATTGCCAACCGCCTGTACACTTCCCTCGGCGACGCCGCCGTAGGTCGCTTTAGCGACGGCGAAGTCAGCGTACAAATTAACGAAAATGTACGCGGTGGTGATATTTTCATCATCCAGTCCACCTGTGCTCCAACAAATGACAACCTGATGGAACTGGTTGTTATGGTCGACGCTCTGCGTCGCGCTTCAGCAGGCCGTATCACTGCTGTAATCCCTTACTTCGGCTATGCCCGTCAGGACCGTCGTGTTCGTTCTGCACGTGTACCTATCACCGCCAAAGTTGTCGCTGACTTCCTGTCCAGCGTCGGTGTTGACCGCGTACTGACCGTTGACCTGCACGCAGAGCAGATCCAGGGCTTCTTCGACGTCCCGGTTGATAACGTATTCGGCAGCCCAATTCTGCTGGAAGACATGCTGCAGCTGAACCTGGACAACCCAATTGTGGTTTCTCCGGACATCGGCGGCGTGGTACGTGCTCGTGCTATCGCGAAGCTGCTGAACGATACCGATATGGCGATCATCGACAAACGTCGTCCGCGCGCTAACGTTTCTCAGGTGATGCATATCATCGGTGACGTAGCTGGCCGTGACTGCGTGCTGGTTGACGACATGATCGATACCGGCGGTACGCTGTGTAAAGCTGCTGAAGCACTGAAAGAACGTGGTGCCAAGCGCGTATTCGCTTACGCAACTCACCCGATCTTCTCCGGTAACGCGGTAAACAACCTCCGTAACTCTGTCATTGACGAAGTTGTGGTGTGCGATACCATCCCACTGAGTGACGAAATCAAAGCGCTGCCAAACGTGCGTACTTTGACCCTGTCCGGGATGCTGGCCGAAGCGATTCGTCGTATCAGCAACGAAGAATCCATCTCAGCTATGTTCGAACACTAATCGAGCACGGCCAAAAAACCCGCTGCGGCGGGTTTTTTTGTCTTTAATATTTATTTGTATGATTAATGCCTCCTTCACCTGCCATTCACATGACAGATGATGCGCATCTGGAAGATAGATAATTGTGAAAAACGTAACCTCCTCACATGTTCTGCCCTTTCGCGCCCTCATCGACGCTTGCTGGAAAGAGAAATACACCTCGTCACGCTTTCTACGTGACCTGATAGCCGGGATCACCGTCGGCATTATCGCCATTCCGCTGGCAATGGCGCTGGCGATTGGCAGCGGCGTTGCACCGCAGTATGGTCTTTATACCTCGGCCGTTGCCGGGATCGTCATTGCCCTGACCGGCGGTTCACGCTTCAGCGTCTCTGGCCCGACCGCTGCCTTTGTGGTGATCCTCTACCCGGTTTCCCAGCAGTTTGGTCTGGCAGGCCTGCTGGTTGCCACCCTGATGTCCGGCGTCTTTTTGATTTTGTTTGGTCTTGCCCGTTTTGGCAGGTTGATTGAATACATCCCCCTTTCCGTGACGCTGGGGTTCACCTCCGGGATTGGTATCACCATCGGGACCATGCAGATCAAGGACTTCCTCGGTCTGCAGATGCCCCACGTACCGGAGCACTACCTGCAAAAAGTGGGGGCGCTGTTTATGGCGCTGCCGACCGCCAACCTGGGCGACGCCGCTATCGGGATTGTGACGCTGGGTACGCTGATTATCTGGCCTCGTCTGGGCATTCGTCTCCCGGGCCATCTGCCCGCGCTGCTGTTGGGCTGCGCGGTGATGGCTATCGTCAATATGTTCGGTGGCCATGTCGCCACTATCGGCTCGCAGTTCCACTATATTCTGGCTGATGGTTCACAGGGGAGCGGAATTCCGCAGCTGTTGCCACAGTTGGTGCTGCCGTGGGATATGCCCGGTTCCAGCTTTACGTTAAGCTGGGATTCGCTGCGCGCCCTGCTTCCTGCGGCCTTCTCAATGGCCATGCTGGGGGCGATTGAATCTCTGCTCTGTGCGGTAGTTCTGGACGGCATGACAGGAACGAAGCATAAAGCCAACAGCGAGCTGGTTGGTCAGGGCCTGGGCAACCTTATCGCACCGTTCTTTGGCGGCATCACTGCAACGGCAGCCATCGCACGCTCTGCGGCAAACGTGCGTGCCGGGGCAACATCCCCTATTTCGGCAGTGATCCACTCCGTGCTGGTGATCCTCGCCCTGCTTATCCTTGCTCCGCTGCTCTCCTGGCTACCGCTTTCTGCCATGGCCGCCCTGTTGCTGATGGTGGCCTGGAACATGAGTGAGGCGCATAAGGTGGTGAACCTGCTGCGTCGCGCGCCGAAAGACGACATTATCGTGATGCTGCTTTGTATGTCGCTGACCGTGCTGTTTGATATGGTCATCGCCATCAGTGTCGGGATTGTGCTGGCTTCCCTGCTGTTTATGCGCCGTATTGCGCAGATGACGCGTCTTTCCCCGGTGAACGTCGAGGTGCCTGACGATGTGCTGGTTCTGCGTGTGATTGGTCCACTGTTCTTTGCCGCCGCAGAGGGGCTGTTCAGCGATCTCGAATCCCGCATCGCGGGGAAACGGATTGTGGTGCTGAAATGGGATGCTGTTCCGGTGCTGGATGCCGGTGGACTGGATGCCTTCCAGCGCTTTGTGAAACGTCTCCCGGAAGGCTGTGAACTGCGCGTGAGTAACCTGGAATTCCAGCCCCTGCGCACCATGGCGCGCGCAGGTGTGCAGCCAATCCCTGGCCGACTCTCCTTCTACCCTAACCGGGAAGCCGCATTAGCGGATCTGTGAGTGGCCTGATGCAGAGTAACGTCTCTGCATCATCACTCCAATCGCCTGCTGGAGCCATTCAAGCACAGCAGGCGTCATCCATGTTCCTTTCATGATATGCGGTTCCTGCTGCATGGCAGTGCGAAACTTTTGCTGGGTCTCCGGGTTGGTGCCCGCGTAAGACTGGAACAATGCCAGCCAGTTTTCAGCCAGCTTTTGCGCTTCCTCCGTGGCAGGATCGATATTTTCCCGCTGCGCCTGATGCAGTTTCGCCACCAGCGGCGGCCACTCCATCATGCGGTCAAAGTAATGTGCCCGGGTAAAGGCCATCTCTTCGGCAGTAAGATACTTCTCCCATATGCTGAGCTTAGATTCAGCAAAAGCACGCGTGATGTAATCCGTCATTTCCGGCGTGATGCCGGTCTGCGCCTGCATCTGCGGTTCAACGCTGTGCATCTCGTTCAGCCGGGTGAGAAACTCCGGCTTGCCCGCCGTGTCCTGCTCCAGGCGTTCCATCCAGCGCGTCGCCAGATCCATCGCCCGCGCGTCCGTAGCGGGTATATGGTGCTCCAGTAGCGTGTTGGCCTCTTTAACCAGCCCTGACCAGATAGCCGCCAGCGCATCCTTCTGCACCGCAAACGGCAGTTGCTGTAACTCTTCTTTGCTAAACCAGCGATCGTACATATTCATTAACTCCAGAGTCTGTAGCCAGGATTCCAGATCCGGTGTCGCATCGTCGAGAAGCCCGGTTCGCAGCTCCACCAGCCGGTCGCGCAGCGTATGTATGCTACGCAGCTGTTTATCCAGCAACGTGATTTGCGCATCGAGTAACTCGGTTAACGACAGCGACTCCTGTTCCAGGAAATCCCTGATTTCAGCAAGTTCCAGCCCCGCTTTTGCCAGCGCCTGGATCATATGTAGACGCTGGACATCCGCCAGGTTGTAAAGCCGGTAACCTGCCGCGCTTCTGGCAGAAGGCAGCAACAACCCTGTTTGATCATAGTGGTGCAAAGTCCGCACGGTGATCCCGGCACGTTTCGCCAGCTCACCCACCTGAATCAACATAACTGCTCCTTTTCTTTGCCAGTGGCGCCACTCTGGAGCCTTACGTTACGTGAGGGTCAATCCTTGATGCAAAAAAAAACGGCTCCCCAGGGAACCGTTTCGGTGTTCTTTATCGTAGCACTAGCTGTGCTTATGCTGGTCGCGACGACAGCGTTTGTCGTAGTGGCGCAACCACCAGTATTTGTCACACACTTCCTCACGGCCGCTCATGCGAGCCCCTGCCAGCCACAATACCGCACCAATGAAGATGCTCAATATCGCGCCATGCGCGAAGTATTGCGGGAGATCAAGCTGCGGCAGTTGGTTTAAAATTGAATAACCCACGCCAGCTACCATCACGAACAGTCCCAACCCCATCAGCACGTTACCGAATAACGAAGCGTTTTTGCGTTTCATGTGTCACCTCCGGAACTTTGGGTTGTCAGGGGAAAAGCCCCTAATCCTTGTGTGTAAAGTATAGACAACGCCCCTTTTATGAGTTGCGTGAATGATCACAATTACCGATAACGTCCAAACAAAAGTTTACAAATAAGACTTTGAACAGCTTGAAATTCTAATTGTTCAAATAAGAAATTATTCGTATTCCGCTGTGGAGATCGCAGAATTTTGTCAAGCGGCTCGTCAGACAGTAAACTACGCGCCAGATCTGGAACCCATTAGGAATTGAATCGTGACGATTAAACTGATTGTCGGCCTCGCCAACCCAGGCGCAGAGTATGCGGCAACACGCCATAATGCCGGGGCATGGTACGTCGATCTCCTGGCCGAGCGGTTACGTGCTCCCCTGCGTGAAGAACCTAAATTCTTTGGCTATACCTCACGTATCAACCTTGCTGGCGCTGATGTTCGTCTGCTGGTGCCAACCACCTTTATGAACCTGAGCGGTAAAGCCGTGGCGGCAATGGCAACGTTTTATCGTATCAACCCGGATGAAATTCTGGTGGCGCACGATGAGCTGGATCTCCCGCCTGGTGTGGCAAAATTCAAACTGGGCGGCGGGCACGGCGGTCACAACGGTCTTAAAGATATCATTAGCAAGCTGGGCAATAACCCGAATTTCCACCGTTTGCGCGTGGGAATCGGTCATCCGGGCGATAAAAACAAAGTTGTCGGTTTCGTACTCGGTAAACCCCCGGTTTCTGAGCAGAAACTGATTGACGATGCGGTAGACGAAGCGGCTCGCTGCACTGAAATCTGGCTGAAAGATGGGTTAACCAAAGCGACAAACCGCTTACACGCTTTCAAAGCGCAATAATCCGCCCGATACGGCTTTTTTACCGCGCGGCATGCGGGTTACGTGTATAATAGGCGTAGTTATTTACTTTTCATCAATCGGTTATCGTTAACGGATTGATTATCAAGATATTAAGGTGATTTAGAAATGGGATTCAAATGCGGTATCGTCGGTCTGCCAAACGTGGGCAAATCCACCCTGTTTAACGCGCTTACCAAAGCGGGTATCGAAGCGGCGAACTTCCCGTTCTGTACCATCGAACCTAACACCGGTGTTGTGCCAATGCCGGACCCGCGTCTGGACCAGCTCGCGGAAATCGTAAAGCCTCAGCGCATTCTGCCAACCACCATGGAGTTCGTGGATATCGCGGGTCTGGTAAAAGGCGCATCCAAAGGTGAAGGTCTGGGTAACCAGTTCCTGACCAACATTCGTGAAACCGAAGCGATCGGCCACGTTGTGCGTTGCTTCGAGAACGACAACATCATCCACGTTAACAACAAAGTGGATCCGGCTGACGACATCGACGTTATCAACACCGAGCTGGCACTCTCTGACCTCGACACCTGTGAACGCGCTATTCACCGCGTGCAGAAGAAAGCCAAAGGCGGCGACAAGGATGCGAAAGCGGAACTGGCTGCGCTGGAAAAATGTCTCCCACAGCTGGAAAACGCGGGCATGCTGCGTGCGCTGAAAAATCTGACGGAAGAAGACAAGGCGGCAATCAAATACCTGAGCTTCCTGACCCTGAAGCCAACCATGTACATCGCCAACGTTAACGAAGACGGTTTCGAGAACAACCCGTATCTGGACAAAGTCCGTGAAATCGCAGCGGCTGAAGGGTCTGTGGTTGTGGCGGTTTGCGCTGCGGTTGAATCTGACATCGCCGAGCTGGACGACGCTGACCGTGAAGAGTTTATGGCCGAGCTGGGTCTGGAAGAGCCGGGCCTGAACCGCGTGATCCGTGCAGGCTACGAGCTGCTGAACCTGCAGACCTACTTCACCGCTGGCGTGAAGGAAGTGCGTGCGTGGACGATCCCTGTGGGTGCGACTGCGCCTCAGGCGGCCGGTAAGATCCACACCGACTTCGAGAAAGGCTTTATTCGTGCGCAGACCATCGCGTTTGAAGACTTCATCACCTACAAAGGTGAGCAAGGCGCGAAAGAAGCAGGCAAGATGCGTGCGGAAGGGAAAGATTATATCGTTAAAGATGGCGATGTGATGAACTTCCTGTTTAACGTTTGATTTGTTTTGAATGAAAAAAATCCACGCTTTGGCGTGGATTTTTTTATTCCGGGGTTAAAACACATTTTCCAGGAGTTCTGTTTTCATGCTGGGTTCAAATGGAATGATCTCAACAGTCGCAAGCTTTAACCTCTGAAAAGGATCATCGCGTAAGCGCTCTTCAAGAGAGGCAAGGCTCTCACATTTCGCGAGAATGACCCCACCGTTTCTTGGGATCCGTCTACCGGACGCCAGGAATATCCCTTCTTCGTACCCCTTTTTAAGCCACTCAACATGAGCAGGTATCGCTGCGTCAACCTCTTCAAGGGGTTTTATATAGGTCAAAATGACAATGTAAACCGTGCTCATCCTTTGCCTCTTAGCTCTGTTTTAAACCGCTTGTTGGAACTGCTTATGCAGCTCCTCTTTTGCCACCCGGTATTGGTATAACGTTTATGTGTATTTTAATCTTAATACGCGGGTCCGGATTGGGACAACACGTTAAGAATCATAGGAAAAAACCAATCATGCCAGCCGTTTTTTACCGCACAGTTACTGACAATGACGACTTCCCTTGGGAGAGTGGGTGTTAAGCAATAAAAAAGTCCCTTGGGGAGGTGCAGAGAAATATATTTTTAACACAGTGCATTGAAGTTTGTCAAAACGGCTGGTAACGGCTTTTGTTCATTTAATATAAAGAATAATTAACGTGTTGAATAGAACATTGCATAGTCTAAAAATGATATGCCGAAAGTATATTTTTACCCTTTAGCGATCACAACGCTTCTATAATCTGTTTCATTTTTTATCCAGAACATTTCATCTTGAGGTAACGATCCATCACTGCAGAAATCAACAAGTTCACCTAACCACCCATCAGAAACATATTTGTGATAATGCATACTCTCAACATATTCAGAAAATAGTCGCTTACTATCAAAGTCTATAAATAAATCCGGCATTAGATCATATATATCCCACCAGGTTGTTTTTTCTGAAAGTCTATTGTAAAACGCCTCAGCTATATCATCCTTATCGTATAAATAACCATCTTTAATTAAGTTATCAATGAATATCTGTACGTTTTCTTCATTTACTACTGGTATGTCATATCTTTCCTTATGGATATCCTGTAGGTTTATTTCTACCCCGCTTTTCACAAAATCGTCTACCCATTTAACTCTGTCCAAAATCCACTTTTCTTTAAAGGCAACAAACCAAAAAAATCTTCCTTCGTTCTTTACTATTACAAGGAGTTCATCATCTTTATTAACATTCATATAGCAACCTAATTTACATTCCCCGAGCCTGGAATCGCTACTTCTTCAAGCTCCATAAAGTGAAGGGCTCTGCGCATTGCCGGTAAAGACGCGGCGATGCAATCGGCCAAGGCTGTCGTACTCGCTGCGGCTGGTCAGCAGCCCTTGGGGGCGGTGGGAAAGATTACATCGTCACAGACAGCGATGTGATTAACTTCTTGTTTTACTTTTGATTTATTTTTAACGAAAACTCCATACAGTGGCGTGACGTAGTTTTTTTATATTCCAATTTTACTTATTTTATATTAACTTAAAAAAAACCTTCTTTGAGAGGATAATCTTTTATTCCTCCCCAAGGGTCATCTAGCAAAAACTTAGCAGTAATAGCTTCTTTCGTCGGTACAAGAGTGAAATTATAGTAAATTTCATCCCCTTCACAAATCTCATAAAAAAGTGAATAAACTTTATCGTTCATATCTATATTTAAATCGAATTTCTCAGTTACAGAAGCGATTTGCAGCTTATGTTTATCCGTAATGAAAAATGGTACAACAATACAGCGCTGAGCATTTTCATCCAATTTGAAAGCATTCTCTATTTTGATATTGACGTTTGCTCCAAACGCGTCCTCTGGTAATGGATCGAATATAACATAATCCTTGTGTAGAACAGCACCTTGAGAAACATTGCCTTTTCCCCACTGACTCAGTTTTTCGTCATAATCTCGGGAACGTAAAAATATTTGACTATGCGAAATCAGTAGGTCAACTATTTGTATTTTTTTATCATTCATTACATTACCTCTATTTTTATTCTCGCTCTACCTATAATGTGAGTTCAAGCCATCAAAAAATAAAACTCCTGTGATATTTTTCAAGGCGTTATTGAGTGACTGTAATACGAAAGGTGACAGGGGAAGCACCCTTCTCCTGATACTCAAATATTGGTCAGAATGTTATCGACAAGCTCAAACCCTGATACCCCCATTGTTGTGTAATTAGGGTATTCTGCAACAGATAATCTCCTGATCTCGTCCTCTCCATTATACAAACCACCTGCATAATTAAATATTTTCAGTTGTTTTTTTTCTTCTGTGAGATCACCGTAACCAATAATTTTCCAAACGCCTTTGCTGATATTTTGGTTGCCAGTAAAGATAACTTTCATCTCCTTACCAAACTTTTCAAAAACTAAAGGCGTTAATGAACCGCTATCCATAAGTTCTTCAGTATGCTGTAATGATAATATGCAGAACCCTATTGCTTGCTTAAATTTTTTGCTTGGAGCAAAAACAATATGACAAATCGCATATTCCCCATTACTCAATGGAATGACAAAAATGTCACCCTCTTTATATTTTACTTTCATAAGCCATTACCGTCCAGAATTGATAACGCATCTTTCAATACTTTCCCACCCCAATCGCTACAATGACCCGCAATATCATATGTGCTAGCATTTGGGTTATTAGGACTATATGACCTGATTTTATTGAGAAGATTTGTTAAGGAATTCGTTGACTTAGCTCCACCATTAAGATCCATAATCCTTTGTTCCAAGTATTTAGCCTCAGCTTTGGTCAAATTATTATCAAATATGGTTAGCTGTTCCAAATGAGATTTACCCGGTGTATTCGCATGGCTATTCAATCGCGTTGGTGCATCCCCACGTCCTACATAGATAATATTCTTTCCTCGTGTAACACATACAACCCTTGTCCATTTACAGGATCATAATGTTTGCCTGTCCCCCCAGCCCTACGTGTGGAAGTTAACCCCTTACAAGACGTTAGACCTAAAGGATCTATCCAGATTTTAGGATTAGAAGCATAGCTGTAAAGATTTATCCCCCCGCCAGCTCTATCGGGTCCTGCTGCGTAAACCTTCCGCAGTCCGGGTCGTAATACCGGAACAGATTGTAGTGCAGCCCTGTCTCACGGTCCAGGTATTGCCCCTGCATCCGCAGGTTCTGAGAATATCCTGATAGCTGCGTCTCGCTTTCCCGCAGCAGCTTGCCCCAGGCGCTGTTCACGCCTTCCCAGCGCACCTGCCCCTCGATATCCGTCATCCGCTCCGGCGTGCCGTTCGGCTGGCAGTGGAACCAGAAAATCTCCGGCGCTTCCACGCCGTCAATACGCGCCAGCGGGTCGTAACTGTCCTGGTCGCTGTAAACGTAGGTCAGCGGCACATCCCCGTGCACTTCCTGCAGCAAGCGGAACCCCTCCCAGACAAACCGGGTGGTGACCAACTTACCGACTGGCTGTCCGCCCAGCATCTGGCGACGCGTTTTGCTGATGCGGCGTCCGAGCGGATCGTAGCGGAAGCTGACCTGCGTCTGCGGTTTATTGCGGTCCCGCGGCTGGCTGATAACCTCCGTCAGGCGATGCTCACCATCGTAGCGGTAGTGCCAGCGGGTCTGGCCGTTATCCTTCTCCACGGTGCGGCCGTGGATGTCATAGTGCCAGCGAATGCCGTTCAGCTGCGTCAGGCGGTTGTGCGTGACCTTCTCAGCGGATCCTTCGAGCGGGTTACCGGCCGCATCCCAGCGCCACTGCTCCTGGCCGGGCAGCGTGCCGTCCTGGACCAGCAGGCGCCCGGCGCTGTCGTACTGCCAGCGGTACCAGCTGAACGGGTTATCGTCCCGCTCTTCGCGCACCAGGTTATTGCGGTAGTCATAATCCCAGCGGCGGGACCAGCGACGCGGCGACGGGCGCTGAGCGTTGCCGGTAAAGACGTCCCGGCGATGCAGGCGGCCGAGGCGGTCGTACTCGCTCCGGGTAGTCAGCAGCCCCTGGGTGCGGCTGGTCTCCCGGTGAAGTTCGTCGCGGGTAAAGTCAGAGACCGACAGCTTATCGAGAGCAAGGCGCGAAAAAAGCAAGCAAGATGCGTGCGGAAGGGAAAGATTACATTGTTAAAGATGACGAAGTGATGAACTTCTTGTTTGATTTTTGATTTTTGATTTTTGATTTTTGATTTTTGATTTTTTATTTTTTATTTTTTATTTTTTATTTTTTATTTTTTATTTTTTATTTTTTATTTTTTATAGATTAACGAACTTACGCCCTCTTGCGCAGATAGAACTCAAGATATTTTTCAGGTCTATCCTGAAAAGCACGCTCTTTGCCATAGTTATAAGCATCGTTAAAATATTGATACGCTTCCTCGAATTGATTCAACTCATAACAGGTCATACCGAGATCGATTAAGGGTGCAGTGTCTATATCCGATTCACGCGTCCTTAATGTCGTTTCTCCCCATTTCTTTGCCTCAGCATAATCCGCGAGATCAAAATATACACTGTACATGCAAGCAGAGATCCAGTTGGCGAGCTCGCATTCGAGCTTTGGCTCAGGGAGAGCTTGCCAGGCTTTTTGGTATTGCTCTAAAGCCTCGGCGTATCTTTTATCGTCGTGAAACTCATTTCCTTTTTCAACAAAGGAGTTGATTTCAGATTCAATTTGTTGATCTTCAAGGTTTTTCATGGGAAGATGTTCCTTGATTGAAAATTCTGATATTGCTCTTCCGCAACCCTTATTAGGCTTTGTAGTGTTACCCTATAATCCTGCATTTACACTAGATTTAATCTTTCCACTCTATATTTAACTCAATTAATCTTAAGATTTTTAAATATACACTCCCGAATGTTTAATTAAAATTTTCAATGACGTTCCTTGGCAAAACAAAATAGCCTCCGGAAAGGTAATTACAATTATACTTCCCCCCTGGCAATTTTCTATTTCCCATCATTAAATAATTGCGAGATTTTTTCACACCAATATGCATCCAATTCAAATTTTTATATTATTCCATTTACAATAATCCTTCCAGGATTTTTCATCTCTGAAACCAGTGCGATAATTGCAATAAATTGCGCCAGAGCAATTCCAATGGTCATATGCCGCATCAATATGGCCCCAAGAACCATGAATTGGGAGATCAATATTCGTTTTTTCTTTGAACCATTCCCTTAATCTTTTTGTTACTTTTCCCTCTGGTTTCTTTTGCTCTCCATCAATTAATTTATCAGGTGCGAAACTCCATCTACCTATAATGGCATTCCCATCATTAGGTTTAATAAAGTTAATTATTAAATAAATATCACCATGTGTGTTTCCTTTTATGTTAAAAATAGCTCTATAAGAGACTGTGTTATTTCCCTTATCTGGCCAAGCCTCCCAATTTAAATTGTTATTATCCATTATTTCTTTTTTGGTCGTAAATGGTGTAAGTGCCTGCATTTTATTGAATAAGAAAGCGCCTGTATCTATATCAATATTCATAGCCATATTCCGATATCAAAAGGCTTGTCAATAGGCTCAAGCACAGTTTTATAATTTGACAGGAAAACTGTGTTCGTCCTCCCAGGCCAAAAACAGCAGGATCTTGTGATAATGCTTGTCCTGTTCCAGCAACTGCATCACGTTTTACTCGGTAAGCCTGAATTTGGCTACGGAATCCATATATTCTATGCGGCTTCACCTGCAAACTCTCCCATAGTTTTTGTCTACTACCGCCGGCGGCATCGAGAGTTGCCTTATCAAAATAAAAACCAGATTGTTCGGGAGCACCACCATAAACGACATCACCTTCTTTTAACATTGTGTTAGACCACACGTCGCGTCCTTTATACTCCCCATGACCTTGCCACTACCTACCGAAGTCAGCCTGATTATGGTCATTTGCTTTCGTCAGTGCACATCTTAGTTTCACCCCCCACGGATCAACTCACCCCAGCGAATTCAGCGCATACTGGCAAAGGTTTATCCCCCCTGCACAATCGGGTCCTACTGCGTAAACTGCCTACAAGCCGGATCATAATATCGGAACAGGTTCCAGCGAGCGCAATGTGTCCTCTTCAGTGAACGTTTTGAGCGCCGAGAGGGTAAAATCATCAATAACCAATCAAGATAATAAGATGCTTTTGGTTATGCGAATAATCCGTACTTTTGTTAGATGCATCCGCTCAGGTAGTGCATGAGGTATACATAATTATCTATTCGCAACGATCGAACCGTAAATTTCTTTACCAGCTTTACCTTATTTTTTAAGCATCGAGGGCTCTACGGCGGTTCCAACTTTGAAGCCATAACACCCTCGATTGCCGTCGGATATTTATACATTAAATCGAGTATATTAAATTAAATAACATATACCCCTCCCTTTCAGGCTTGACATTATATTCATCAATTAACTTTAAAATTTTAGCTTCATCAACGAAAAAACCTCTATACACTATAGCTGAAATAATTTTTTCAAATACATCTTGAGAAACGTTTTTTCTTAAGGCTTTAAGATCTTCTAAATTATCTCTAACAATATAATATGAGTAATTCATTAGTATGAAATTTGATATCAGTAAGTTTTTTGTAGACTGATACTTATCAAAACATTGCTCCAAAGCTTTGTATATTACTTTCTTGGATTTTTTGTACGTATACATGAAAGTATTAGGATCGCTAAGATAACAATTTGTATCATTAAACAACAGGTGATTATTTTCCTTATCCTCAATAAATAAGAAACTCAATACCGATGATTGATAGTGTTTTATAGATTGAGTATCCTCTAGGTCTTTCTTTTTCCCTAATTGCAGGTAAAATTGTTCAAGCAAAGACAACACTGATACATTGTCGTGCTGAATGGTATTTATACAAAGCCCATCATTAGTTATACATAGTAGATTATACGAATCATAATCCATGCCCATTTCAAAGCACAAAAATCTTAAAAAATAATTTTTTGCTTTTATTGCGTAATCTTCTTTGCTATTTTTTAAAGAAACGAGTTGATATATATAAAACAATATGAAGATATCTTTATCAATACGCTGCCGATTATCTATTTGAAATAGATAACCTAATCGAGACAGGAAAACTTCGAATGCATACATTCCATCTTCACTTAAGCCTAATTTCTTCAATGACCGATGAAACATAATTTTAGGAAAACAAGTTTGCCAACGACTCAACTCTGCGGGCTTTCCTTTTTCTTTTTTAAAACAAACGGAAAACAGATCCGGCTCATCTTGCACATAGAAATATTTTCCAAAACTATCAATCTCTGCTCTCGCATTAGTGAAGTGTTCGATTTTATGTAGATACATTTCAAAAATCATTAAGTAATCCTCTTACCACATTTTTTCCAATTTCCTTTAGCATCTTTCTTTTCAATATGGAATGAAGTGATTTTATCATTAAACCGAGAAAGAATATTTTTACCAATACCCTTTGCTCCAGGTTCATTTCTCTTTGATAGAACTCCGTCTTTCAGCCCAGTTTCTTTATAATCAACTTTTGATATATCACTGTGTTGATTAAGAAGCTCAACCCCAGAGTCATTCACAGTCATAACTGCACGATATTTTTCATTTCCGGGATTAAAACCTGGTCGACTATCATGATTAACCCATATGGCTTTATCACCACGATTATTGGGAACCAATCCGCCTTTACCACCGCGTTCAGAAGCTGATGCAATCGCTTCATCTTTACTCATATAGCGTATAACTTCCTCTTGCTTTAATCCCAAAGGGTCTATTCGGGTGAGACTATTTGCACCATACTGGTAAAGGTTAATCCCCCCCGCCAGCCCTATCGGGTCCTGCTGCGTAAACCTTCCGCAGTCCGGGTCGTAATACCGGAACAGATTGTAGTGCAGCCCTGTCTCACGGTCCAGGTATTGCCCCTGCATCCGCAGGTTCTGAGAATATCCTGATAGCTGCGTCTCGCTTTCCCGCAGCAGCTTGCCCCAGGCGCTGTTCACGCCTTCCCAGCGCACCTGCCCCTCGATATCCGTCATCCGCTCCGGCGTGCCGTTGGGCTGGCAGTGGAACCAGAAAATCTCCGGCGCATCAACGCCGTCAATACGTGCCAGCGGGTCGTAGCTGTCCTGGTCGCTGTAGACGTAGGTCAGCGACACGTCTCCGCGCAGCTCCTGCAGCAAGCGGAACCCTTCCCAGACAAACCGGGTGGTGACCGGCTTGCCGACTGGCTGACCGCCAAGCATCTGGCGGCGCGTTTTGCTGATGCGGCGTCCGAGCGGGTCGTAGCGGAAGCTCACCTGCGTCTGCGGTTTATTGCGGTCCCGCGGCTGGCTGATGACTTCAGTCAGGCGATGCTCACCATCGTAGCGGTAGTGCCAGCGGGTCTGGCCGTTATCTTTCTCCACGGTGCGGCCGTGGATGTCATACCGCCAGCGAATGCCGTTCAGCTGCGTCAGGCGGTTGTGCGTGACCTTCTCAGTAGATCCTTCCAACGGGTTACCGGCCGCATCCCAGCGCCACTGCTCCTGGCCGGGCAGCGTGCCGTCCTGAACGAGCAGCCGTCCGGCGCTGTCGTACTGCCAGCGGTACCAGCTGAACGGGTTATCGTCCCGCTCTTCGCGCACCAGGTTATTGCGGTAGTCGTAATCCCAGCGGCGGGACCAGCGACGCGGCGACGGGCGCTGAGCGTTGCCGGTAAAGACGTCCCGGCGATGCAGGCGGCCGAGGCGGTCGTACTCGCTCCGGGTAGTCAGCAGCCCCTGGGTGCGGCTGGTCTCCCGGTGAAGTTCGTCGCGGGTAAAGTCAGAGACCGACAGCTTATCGAGGGCAATGCTGAGCAAATGCCCGCTGCCGTAGTAGAACTGCTTCAGCTCGCGGCCATCGGGCAGCGTGACGGTCGTGCGGTTGCCCAGCGCGTCATACTGCCACGCCAGCTCACCGTGCTCACCCGCCTCGCGCGTCACGCGACCGAGCGCGTCATACTCAAAGGCGAGCTCCTGCTCTGCCTCGGTGGTCCACGCGTCGGCTGAAAGCGCAGGATGAAGCCCAATCCGGCTTAACAGCCCGGACGGCGTGTAGTTGTAGCGAGTCTGTCCTTCCGGCGTGGTGCGGGCGACAAGCTGGCCGCCCGCGCTCCAGGCGAAAGCATGAGTGATGGAATCCGGATGACCGGCGGCAAAGGTGCGCGCAATCGTGCGCCCGCAGGCATCATAGCGATACTGCGAGGCCACGCCATCGAGCCCCACCTCTTCCAGCAGCAGCGAATCTGCTCCCCAGCGGAACTGATACGCTTCGCCGTTTTCGTTTTCCAGAGCAATCAGACGCCCGCGGCTGTCCCAGCGGCGGCGAACCTCTTCGCCCCGGGTATTGCGGATGGCGGTTAAGCGCCCTGCCTCATCGTATCTGAACTCACTTTCTTTCCCGTCTGCGCCAGCATGCTTCACCGGCAGGCCACGTTCGTTCCATTTGAGCGACTCCGTCCAGCCTTCCGGGCGATCAAGCTGCACCGGACGCCCTGCCGCGTCGTAGCGGTAATGGGTCTCTTCACCGTCAGCGCCTATCTCAGCCGTCAGCCAGCCCAGCGGATGATAACGATAGCGGGTCGTGCGGCCAGAGCAGTCCGTAGCACGCACGACTTGTCCGGCCTCGTTGTACTCCTGGTAGCGGCTGTTCCCGGCGGCGTCCACCTCTTCAACCACCTGACCGAACTCATCCCGTCGCAGCTGCGTGGTCTGCCCCATCGGGTCCACCACACGCTTCAGGCCGTGATGTTCGTCGTACCAGAACCGGGTGGCGCTGCCGTCGGCTTCAATGATGGCTGACGGCAGCGCACGGTGCTCCAGCCAGGTCGTGGTGCGGGCATTGCCGTCGGCGTCGATCTCCTGCACCCGGTTGCCCATGTCGTCGTAGACGAAGGTGACGACGTTCCCGAGCGGATCGATGCGTTGCGCGAGGAGTTCGTTGTCATCCCACGCGTAGCGCCAGTTCTCGCCGCGCTCGTCAACGTAGCGGACTATCAGATTTTGCGCGTTCCAGTAGTGCTGACGTTTCTGACCATCGTAGTGTTCAACGGTGGTCAGCCCGGCATTCAGATCGTAGGTAAAGCGGCAGCCATCCCCGGTGCTGGTGCGGTTTTCCACTACGCGCCAGTGGTCAAATTTTTTCCAGCGGTATTCACTTTCCAGACCGCCCGGCAGGCGATGCCAGACCATCAGGCCGTGGTCGTTATAGCGGTATTCACGCGTCACCACGCCGGAGGCATCCGTCGCACTCGCCAGCTGTCCACGCGCATTGTAGCGCCACTGCATCAGCGGCCATGTCTGGTTACCGTCAAAATGGCTGGCAGCGGTAACGCGCTGCGGGAAACGTTCATCTTCATAGCGCAGGGTGACGTCTATCGCCCGCAACTCATCGTGCAGACCGACCAGCCTGCCGTGCTCGTCCCACTCCGTCAGCAGAGCGTTGCCGTATTCGTCGCTGAGAGAGGCCAGACGCAGGATAGATGGCTCCGCCCGGGTTGGTTTATACAGACGCCACACCGCACCGTCATCGTCGGCAATCGCCACGTCGCCGCTCTCATTACGGCGGATAATGACGCCTTCGCTGATGCTGTAAAACGCGTGGTCAACCGACGGCAGCTCAAAAGTCAGCTCTCGTCCGGTTTCATCGAACCAGGTGGCGTTGTTCTCTTCCAGCGTCAGATAGCTGTCGAAAGTCGTTGCCCAGCCCAGACCGAACAACCCTTCGCGGGTGGTCAGGCTGTTATAGCTGCGCTGCCAGCGAAGCGGGAAACGCCCCGGCAGCGAGAAGTCAAGTTCGTCGTCGTCATTCAACACCTTCACGCCGGTGGCGGCGTGAACCGGATGCGAGGAGCCAAACACGGCATTGACGGCCATATCTGCCAGCATCCCGCCGCCGGCTGCCGCCAGCGCACAGGGCATGTTTTTCAGGATCTTGCCCGGACGCCCACGCAGCAAGGATAGCGCAATCATTCCCAGCGCCAGCCCCGGCGTTTTACCGCTTTTGATATCGCGGACCGTCAGCGTATCGCCGCCAATGATCACGTTCGGGTAAACATCATCGGAAACGGTGCCTTCGCAAGTGGTGCGATCTTTCGCACGCACAGCGGGTTGTCCATTGATGAAGACGCTTTTGGAGCCTTCTGCCAGATACTGCGGCCCGGAGTGTTTTTCGCACGCCACCTTGTCCTCTTCCAGCGGTGAAGTCCCCGCAGCGGCAGATGCCACACTCGGCTGCCACATTTCACTGCCGAATTGTCCGGCAGCGGAAAGCAGCATGCCCGCGTAATCGGCAAAGCTACCCGGGGACTGCGGTTCTGGTGAAGGGGTATCCGCGGGTGTCAGCGTGCCCGCCGCGCGTGCAGCAGGGATCGCATTCGTCAGAACGTTATTCGAGCCGGTGGTGATTTTACCCGCAGGTGATGGCGGGAAAAGCGCATTGCCTAATCCCTCCGCAGCGTTGCTGATATCGTCGGTGATGCCCGCCACGTTTGCCAACACGCCGCCAATGATGCCGCTCAGCAAACAGCTGGAACCAATCGCCGCCACACCTGCGGCAGCAGCCCCCGCCCCCAGCAATGGTGCAGCCACGGTGGCTGCCGCGCCCACCGCCGCACCGATCACCGCATAGGCGGCACCTTCCGCCACAATGCTGGTGATGTCAGCAAAAATGCTGGAGTGAATAATCTCGTCGCCCTTACGGGCTGCGTTGCTATCGCTCATGCCTTACACATTCCGGTTGTCGTTTAGCGTCAGACTCTGCTTAAGCGCGCCCCAGCGCACCTCGTCCTCTTCGGTGAAGGCTCTGAGTGCCGAGAGGGTAAAAATCATCAATACCGGTTTGCCCGGTGTCTGTACGGCCAGCTGTTTTTGCCACAGGCGCTGGCCATTACGGTCAAAGGTGGTCTCAACTTCCAGCCCGTTAATTTTTCCCTCAGGACCCGCTTTTACGTTGCGGAATTCACTCTGGGCAATCTCACCCATCTGAGGACGCAGCGCATCCCACTGGCGGTGGAACTCTTGTTCGTAGTTGCTGCCATCCGGGATAACGCCGCGGCTGACCACCACGGACAACCCGCTTTCGTCATCACGAATAATGTTCATACTGTTATCCTGCCAGGCAGCAGGGAATAGGGAAAACGAACCTTCCTGAAGGGTGTATTTCATAAGTGAACCCGGGATGATTAATATTAAAAAAAGTGAAGGCAAAAAAAATAAAGGCCAGAGAATGCTGACCTTTTAATAATAGATTCTATTTATTAACCCATTGACCTGGCTGATCAACTAAAACATGGCTACCTTTACTGACTACCAATTTTAATGGGTTATAAGTAACTGTATAGATAACTTCGCCATTTCTAAATAAAGAACCAATTACTTTTCCAGTTGCATCGTTTAACGTCTTCCCATCTAAAGAAATTGTACTATTGTCACCCTTTCTAATTCCAAGATAAAACATATCATTGCAGTCGCTTTCAAACGAACCGCATTTATTTACTAGAGTAACATTGAATTTATCGGTAACAAAAATTCTTTTTTCGGACGCCGGTGATTTTAACACTTTTGTTAGTTTATAATTCCGTGGAACATAATATTCACCTTTCAGTGGCGATGTAATTAAAGTCCAGAGCATTTTATCACCAACCACTTCAAGTTTCGCATGTCCCTTTTCACCACCAAATGAAGAATTAAATTCCACATTTGCTCGATTTTCAGCAATAACACCCTTTAGATTATTTTCATCATCTGGGGGACAATCAATACGGTTACCGTTTTGCGTAACATAACAATAACTACCATTCACATTTTGACCAACTTGTGTTAATCGTAAAGTGAACGTTGACTCATTTTTTTGCTCTCCGCTCCACTGACCAGAAAACATATCTTTAGCTATTACATGGCCACTATTAAAACCTGCAACCATCAATAACATTACTAATTTTATATTCATTACAAAACCACCTGTGCACACCGATCAACTCGATTTAACCAACCTGTCAAAAACTTAGCATTTTTAGAATTATTTACCACAAGATTTTCATAATATTCTTTACGGATGTCTGATATTCTGGATGTAAGTTTCGCTGAATCGCTTACGCTGTTCATTGCTTCTATTGTCTTAGGTCCTATTTTCCCATCTGCAATCAACTGCTGGCCAAACTCATTATTCAGCAATTTCTGAATTTGTTTACCGGCTCCACCCGATGTTATTGTCCAATCGTAAGACATTAGAGCAAGTTTTGGATCCTTAAGATTATTAAATCCTGAGGGCTCCCAGTAGCGTTTACGGTAAATTGTCTCAGCTTGTTCATTTGTTAAATTTTTCAGGTTATCCAGTGTGGGTTCAACGCCAAGATCTTCTTTAGCATATTTCTGCCATGTTTTCCACGCAATTCCTTTATTGGTAGCACCCCCAGCGTCGTTAGGGTCATTAACGTATCCACCTTCATTCTTGAAAATAATAGGTGAGATCTTTGAAAATTTGTCCTCACTTTGATTCGGTGTTGCTGAAGTGGCATTACTTACTGTTGCTTGAGGTGCTGGTTTCATTGCAGACTGTGATGGCACAGGAGATGCTGCTGCCCCTCTCTTGCTTTGGCCAGGCGCAAAATACGCCTGCACCGCAGCATCAATATCCCCTTTATGTCCCGCCCCCGGTGCCGTGGTACCTGGATTTGTGCCGGAGGTATTCAGATGCAGCTTACCGCCTGTGGTGATATAACCATCGCCCTCAACAAAGAAGTTAAACTCTTTCCCGATTAGGTTGATTTTGCCGTTAGCATTCAGCTCAATGGCGCTTTCACCAGAGACCAGCCGCAGCTTCGTCCCGGAAGCAATGACATACTGCTCTACCGCCGCATCCAGCTTGCCTTTACCCGTCAGGATTTCGGTTCCACCTTTTACGGCCTGGATTTGGTTTGCTTCCACCCGATGCAATTCATTTTTCTTAACATAATGGCTGCGTTCCCCGCCGACGCTGTGCGTTTCATCATTTTTAACGCTGGTATCCATATTGCGCTCGGCCTGGATCCACACCTGCTCTGCACCTGCTTTGTCCTCAAAACGCAGGGCGTTCGCGTTGTCGACAGAACCGTCTTTCGTGCGGCTCATAAAGCCCATCTGCGTAGCTGCAGCCGGTAGCGCCCACGGCGGCATACTCGCGTCGTTATACACACGGCCGGTAATAATCGGACGGTCCGGGTCGCCGTTGATAAAGTCCACCACCACCTCATCGCCGACGCGCGGGATCTGCACTCCACCGTAACCCTGGCCTGCCCAGGCACTCGACACGCGTACCCAACAGGAGCTGGTGTCATCGCCCTTCGCCAGACGGTCCCAGTGGAATTTTACCTTCACGCGGCCATATTTATCTGTCCAGATACTTTCTCCCTGTGGTCCCACCACTTTCGCGGTCTGCGGGCCGTAGGTACGTGGCCACGCCGTGGACTGCAACGGACGGTAGACCACCGCCGACGGGATAACCGTGAAATCAGTACGGTGAATGGTTTCCCCCTCGCCGCTGGCGTAGCGGTTCTCTTCGAGGTGGTAACCTGCGGCCGTCACCAGATACTCACCGTTATCGCTGAAGAACGGCGCGTTGGTTAACGTGAAGGTGTGGCCTGGCGCAATTCCTGCCGCCGTCGCGGTGGCCTGAATCTGCTGATGCTCCACCTGCCAGCGCTCCTGGCGTATACGGGCATAGAACTCCGCATGCCCAGTTTCCACAAAGCGACCCGGCCAGTCGTAGACGTCGATGCTGCCCGGTTTCGGTGACGCCGGGTTCTGCTGAGCCTGGAACAGCCACGCATTCGGCTTGCGGAAGTCATAGTCATCGAGGCTGTAAATCCCCGGCGTGACGCTGTCTTCCAGCGCCCACTGGCTGATGCCCTCTTCGTCCGTACTGCCGCCGGACGGTGTCTGGTGGTAAGGAATGACCTCATAGCCACTGAACGGCTGATGCTGCGTCGCGGCGTCGGTCAGCACCAGCGTATGTTTGTCCGCTTCGTGATTAAAGTGATACGCAATCCCTTCCAGCTCCATCAGACGGCTGATGAAGTCCAGACTGGACTCCTGATACTGCACGCAGTAATCCCACACCCTGTAGCTGCCGGTGAGTTTATCCTCAACGTTGACCTGATGCTCACCCAGCAGGGTTTTCACAATCTGTGGCACCGTCTGGCCCTGGAAGATTCGCAGGTTACGGTCACGTTTCATCGGCCACAAATCTGGCTCTACCGTCAACTGATAGACCGCATAGCGGGTGCCCGTCAGTTCAACGGCGCTGACCCCCACACGTGTGACTTTGCCGTTGATGTAGCGGGAAGTGAGCAGATTCTGCGTCGGAATGGTGACCGTGACCGGCTGCCCCAGCAGTTTACTGCGGTCAATGCGCGCATCCTTGCCGAGCAGCGTCAGCGTCAGCGCGAACGATTCTGACATCGCCTCGCGGCCCGTCAGTTTCCAGAAAAGAAGCCCCTCCACCGGGAGCTGAACGGTAATTCGGTTGAGCATAATCGTTAATCCATATGGCTTATGCGATACAAATGATTTCGGTAGCAAACCTGCAATGCTGAATACTATTCAGATCCAAATCTTTAATTCAATGCAGGCTGTTTTTTAATAACATATATCAGTGAGCCTATCTTTAATAACTCAGATATCACAAGCAGAGAAATATTAACTGTTAATCCACTCCACTCGAATCTATTCGCGATCACAGGAAAGAGAGGTAAAGAAAACCGAAATGTGAATATGCGTAAAACTTCAATCGCTAGTGCGAATTTGGCTGCATAGGGTTTCTTCGTGAAGAACAAGTAAGCCGAAAAAAGCAGCATCAAAGGCATTAACGTGTAAACAAGGTAGTAAGTCCCCTTTAGCGTGCCGTCTACCCCATCAAACCACATGAGAATAAACATTACAGTGAGATTCACCAGCGCTAAAGCCCAATCTTCTCCCAGAAATCGCCATGAATCAATGGCATAATATGCCGCCCCGATGATATCCATGACGCCCCAGAAGTAGAATATTTTTTCTTTCGCAATCATGTTAATCCCGTAGACGATTTTGATACCGGGGAGTTCGCTCTCCCACCAATTAACTGGCACCTCTTAAACTGCGTTCGTCTTCTGATTTTTTCATTACAAATACCAAAGAATAGATCTTTAAAAACTCAGACAACAAAAACAACCCCAGGTTTAGCCAAACATTCGAAACGCCGAACACGCTTACTAACATTGGAAATAGTGACACTGAACATCTGAATGAGATGAGACGAAAAACCTCCTGAACCAGTGCAAATTTAATTGCGCACGTTTTTCTTTTAAAGAAAAACCAGGCCGATACAAAAAGTGAAAGTAAAAGCATCAGATCTAAAATGAAAAAGAGCGTCACCAGTCCGCCCCCTGAAACATTATTCGGCAGACCACTAAAGGCCATAACATCGGAAATAAACGGAATTCTATCCTGCCGAAATGCATTAATGCAGTAAAGTAATACGGCCAGAACATCCATAAATCCCCAGAAATACCATAACTTATTTTTTAAATTCATAATCTTCTTCACTTACTCCTGGGATCCAATGCCAAGATTTACCGCCAATAGCCCAGGCATCATCCCCTTCCTGATACTTTTGGTAAATAGAGCGCTTTTCTCCATAATGTCTGATCACAGACTGCTCAGAGAGCAATGCGCGCGAAGTGCTATCCAAATCTGCGGGTAAAGGAGTCCATTGTTGTATTTTGTCACGTGAGGTATTCATATAATCTTTACCGTCCGATCCAAAAACACGCCCCTCATCCCCCATACTCGTCAATCGATTTATCGCCATTACCAGAACATTTTTTGTGCCATGATAATCATTGTCTACCGTTTTCCAAAAGCCCGGACCATAGCGAGGCGTTGAGGGAACAAACGCATCTCTCGTTGGAGCAGGTTTTCCGAACAGAGCGACATTATTACGATAACGCTCCATGACATAATTTATAAAAGCAGAGTTATAAAGCGCTTCATCAACACAAAATAACTCTCCTGATTCTGAAATGAAAAAAGGATAGGTAGCCTTTGTACGTTGCCGCTG
This sequence comes from Enterobacter sp. 342, assembly GCF_036663495.1. Taxonomy (NCBI): domain Bacteria; kingdom Pseudomonadati; phylum Pseudomonadota; class Gammaproteobacteria; order Enterobacterales; family Enterobacteriaceae; genus Enterobacter; species Enterobacter sp. 342. The sequence continues at coordinate 208,376 of NZ_JAWUEI010000001.1, read as the reverse complement.
GTCAATTAACACCACCGCACCCGAGTCAATTAAGCGCTCTATCTTATTAAGATTTTGCGCATAAAGCGGATCAAAAACCGCGTTCGGATTAAATTCGTAGCGGTGTCGTAACGTCAACCCCTCTATGCTGTGAAAAGGATTAGATGCACCGCGAACCACAACAAACTCACGTCCTACATCGCCCCGTGCATAAACAGGAGAGACAATCTTTTCAAATTCCTTTGGGTGAAGCCTCTGGTTTCGAAGATCGAATACTTCCATAATATCTCCTGTTTATATACTTATGGATTCACCAGCCAGGTGCCAGGCTTCGCAATATCCAGCGTCTGGGTACGGGTTCTTCCATTCCCTTCCAGTTCAATTCTGATCTCACCCGCCGGCAATTTCAGCGATGCATAACCGTTGGTCGCCGGACGCAGCGCTTTTGTCTCGCCGTTCACTTTCAACGTCTCGCCATCAAGAATGCGAATGTAAACCAGAGCAATCGGGCTGGCTTCAACCGGTGGCGGGCTCGGTTGCGCGGTCTCAGGCGTTGCAGCTGGCTCGCTCACCTTCTCGGTTTCCGGTTTTACGTCAGGCGCGTTAGATGCGGTTTCCGTCGGGCGAGACGCTTCCGGCGCTTGTGCAGCCTGCTCCGGCGCATCATGGCCGCCGCTAAACAGCATCGCTCCGGCGACAACACCCACCAGCACACCTGCGGCAACCATCCCAGGGATCTTGTAGCGACGCCAGTCGAGTACAGAAGCCGGTTTTTCCTCTTCCACCGGAACCAGCATCGTGCCAGGTTTTTTCGCCGTCAGTACGTCGTTGATACCGGCGACCGGCATCTCAATCAGCGCGGCGAACTCGTCGATTGACTGCGGACGGTCTTCCATGTGCAGCGACAGCGCGCGGTCAATGGCCTGCAGCAGTGGAATGGAATAGCCCTGCGGCATCAACTCGACCAGCGGTTTGCAGGTGTCCTGGATCGAACGCACCACGCTGACTGGCGGCGGTGATCCCACGATTAGCGTACGCAACACCGCGCCGAGGGCATAAATATCTGTCCACGGGCCCTGCTCGCTTTCGTTGTCGTCGGTGTACTGCTCAATCGGCGCAAAACCCGGGCGCAACATGGTTTCCGTTTCGTCAGAAAGGTTACCAATGGTGCGACGTGCGGAGCCGAAATCGAGCAGCACCGGCAGACCGTTCTCCTGAATTTGAATGTTATCCAGGGAGATGTCGCGGTGCAGATAGCCCTCGTCATGGATGGTCTTAATCGCGCCAAACAGCATCGGCAGTGTACGACGGATCCAGGCCTCGTTAATCAGCTCCGGCTTTTCTTCACGCAGGCGAGAAAGCGTGGTACCGCTGTAAAACAGCGTCCCCATATAGGCCGTGTCGTTTTGTACCCAGAAACGCAGGACGTGCAGCAGGTTCGGGTGGTTAAAACGCGCCAGCAGACGGGCTTCCTGAATAAAGCTGTTCAGGCCTGCGGAAAAGGCTTTGCCAAAGCGCTCACTGCGCAGCACGAGGGTCATGTCGTCGCCACGCACGGCGAGCGAAGAAGGCATAAATTCTTTGATAGCGATAGTGCGTTCGAGCTGGTGATCCCACGCGCGATAGACGATGCCAAATCCGCCGCCGCCGATCACCTCTTTGATTTCAAACTCGTTGAAGCGATACCCGACCGGGAGCGCGTTTGGAACAGTCCGATTGTTATCATTATCCGTCATCTTTTACAGTTCTCTTGATGATTATTACGCGGCAAACTGACAGTGAAACTCGCCCTGCTCGCAGGTGACATGCAGACGTCGGTACTGCTCGTCGCTGCGGCTGGCGGTAAGTAAGATCTGGCTCATCTGAGGCAGCAGGGTGTTGGTCAGGATAGCGTCCACCATGCGACCACCAGACTCCACCTCGGTACAGCGCTGAACAATTTGTTCCACCACACTGTCGTCAAACTCAGAAATAATGCTGTGATTCTCTTCCAGACGACGCTGAATGCGCTTGAGCTGCAGGCGAACAATCAACCCCAGCATCTCGTCACTGAGCGGGTAGTACGGCACCACCAGCAGGCGGCCCAGCAGCGCTGGCGGGAATACTTCCAGCAGTGGCTGGCGAAGCGCGCCGCTCAGGGCGTCTGGTTCCGGCATCAGATCCGGATCGGCACACATGGCGCTGATCAGATCGGTGCCAACGTTAGACGTCAGAATAATTATGGTGTTACGGAAATCAATGTGGCGTCCCTCGCCGTCTTCCATCCAGCCTTTGTCGAAGACCTGGAAGAAAATCTCATGTACGTCCGGGTGCGCTTTTTCAATTTCGTCCAGCAGCACCACGCTATACGGGCGGCGGCGTACGGCCTCGGTTAACACTCCGCCTTCACCATACCCTACGTATCCCGGAGGCGCACCTTTTAAGGTGGAAACGGTGTGCGCTTCCTGAAACTCACTCATGTTGATGGTAATAACATTCTGCTCGCCGCCATACAGCGATTCCGCAAGCGCCAGTGCGGTTTCGGTTTTACCGACGCCAGACGGGCCACACAGCATAAAGACACCGACCGGTTTGTTCGGGTCGTCGAGTTTCGCCCGTGAGGTTTTGACGCGGCGGGCAATGAGATCCAGACCATGACGCTGGCCAATAACGCGCTGGTTGAGCGTGTCGGCGAGGTTCAGCACCGCGTCGATCTCGTTTTTCACCATCCGCCCCAGCGGGATGCCGGTCCAGTCGGAGACCACTGCAGCGACCACGTTTTCATCCACCGCCGCGAACAGCAGCGGTTCATCACCCTGCAAGGCATTCAGCGCATGTTGCTGTTCCGCCAGTTGGCGGCGAAGCTCAACGGTATCGTCGTCGCCTGCTGCAAACAGCGCGGCACGCAGGCGGATAATCTCCTGCACCAGGTTGCGTTCCTCTTCCCAACGCTGGGCCAGGGTTTCGCGTTTTGTTTCATACGCGTCGCGATCTGCAAGTAATGCCGTGACGCGATCGACGTCACCGGCCCCCACGCGGGCTTCGCGTTCCGCTATCTCTATTTCCACGTCCAGCGCGGCAAGATGGCGCAGGCAGTCTTCCAGCTGCGCAGGTGGTGCGCTCTGGCTGACCGCGACGCGGGCACAGGCGGTATCAAGCAATGCAACAGCTTTGTCCGGTAGCTGACGCGCCGGAATGTAGCGATGCGACAGCTTCACCGCCGCGCTGACCGCTTCGTCCAGCAACAGGACCTGGTGATGGGTCTCCAGCGGCGAGACGGTGCTGCGCAGCATCAGAATGGCTTTGGCTTCATCCGGCTCGTGAACCTGAACTGTCTGGAAACGGCGGGTCAGCGCCGGATCTTTCTCAATGTATTTTTTGTACTCTGCCCAGGTCGTGGCCCCAATGGTACGCAGTTGCCCGCGAGCCAGGGCAGGCTTCAGCAGGTTTGCCGCATCACCGGTCCCCTGCTGGCCACCTGCGCCAATCAGAGTGTGGATCTCATCAATGAACAGAATGATCGGCGTAGCGCTGGACTGCACTTCATTGATTAATGCCTGCAGACGTGCTTCGAACTCACCTTTCATGCCTGCACCGGCCTGTAGCATGCCGATATCCAGCAGCCAGAGTTGAATATTTTGCAGCGGTTCCGGCACATCGCCGTCGGCGATACGCAACGCCAGTCCTTCCACTACCGCCGTTTTCCCGACCCCGGCTTCTCCGGTCAGCAGCGGGTTGTTCTGGCGACGGCGCATCAGAATGTCGACCATCTGGCGGATCTCTTCATCACGCCCGACCACCGGGTCAATTTTCCCTTCACGGGCACGCGCAGTCAGGTCCTGACCATATTGGGCCAGCGTGCCCTGTGCAGCCGGTACTGCACCTGCTGGCACATCCGCTGCGGCAGCTGCCTGCTGCGTCTCTTTGCTGTTGGCGCAAATAGCGTCGAACTGCTCAATCAGCACCTCGACATTCAGACGAGTAAACTGCGCAGAGATGCTTTTCAGCACGTTAGCCAGATTCCAGGTTTTCAGTATGCCGATCAGCAAATGCCCGCCACGAATACGGCTGACGCCAAACTTCAGCGAGCCGAACACCCAGGCGCGTTCCACAGCGCTGTCAATATGTTCAGAGAGATCGGAAACGGAACTCGCGCCGCGCGGAAGTGCGTCCAGCGCGGCCACGATATCACGCGTCAGTTGCTGTTCGTCGAGACCAAAGTGGCGGATGACCTGCTGCAGATCACCGTCCTGCTGCTGCATCAACTGATGCAGCCAGTGCACCAGCTCAACATAGGGGTTGCCGCGCAGCTTGCAGAACGCAGTGGCGCTTTCCAGAGAGGTAAATAACAGCGTATCCAGTTTGCCGAAAAGCACGGCACGGCTAATTTCTGACATGTTAGTTTCCATTAACAATAATTCGGTATACGGAAGGATTACCGCTCTGCGCGATACACCAGGTCGCCACGCGGGACAGGCTGCGGCTGAAGTCCCAGCCAGGTGTTATAGCCTAATCGCCCGGCGCTGCCGAGCGTGGTGCCCTGTACCGCATCTTCACGCAGGATCACCCGTGTTTCCCATTCAAACTCCACCCCAAGATACTGACGCACCCAGTCACGCAGCTCGGTGACCCACGCTTCGCCCGGCAGAAAACGGTTGTACTCCTCCGCGCTCAACGGGCCAATGTCGATGCGAAACTTGTGCTGCACATCGCGGACGGCGACACCGAGAAACGCAGATTCGCCCATACGTGGCAAACGACGTCCTTCGCCTAACTGTGCCTGCTCACGCGGTGAAAGCGGCATCCACTGCGGCACGTTGCTTACCAGTTTGACCGGCGCTTTAAAATAGTTGCGCAGGATCTTCTCCAGCCCCTCGGGATCCCGCCCGTGACGGGCCAGGTGCCCGGCGTGGGTAAAGCGTGCATGCGAGCTCAGGCTGCCTTTTTCCATCTGGCCCGGCTGCCCCATGCCAATCAGCGACGCCAGATACCCCTCAAAGCGCTTGTTATCGGCACGGTCCAGAGAGACCGCAGGCTGCGCATCCGCCCACGCGCGATAAAACAGCAGCGTCAGACGATGATGGAACAGATCGGCAAACGCACTCAGGCTGGTGTCCTGATGATGATGAATACGCTCGCGGGCGTACTCGGTCATGTGTACCGGCAGCGGGCCATTAGGGCCAAACAGACCGAAGCTGAGGATAGACACCTCATGCAGCCCGCTTTCCTCCCGCAGGCCGACTTGTGCCACCGTCGACGGCGCAAAACTCATCGACGGCTGCTGACCGATGCGTAACGGCTCAAACTTTGGCAGTGGCGCGCGTCCCAGCGGGTAGCGCTCGCCGCCCTGAGCATCAATACGCCTTAAGAGCTGGAATAGATCGTAGCGCCACGGGGTCTCGCGAACGCCATGCCAGAACGTATCCGGCAGTGGCGTCAGACGCTGGACACGCAGCGGTGCGACAGCAACATCACTCATAGCAGCGCCCTTTTACCCATCCGCGGCGCCCAGTAGCCGATCTCGCCGCGCTGCTGACTTTGCAGGGTGAACTCAGTGAAGCTGTTGATCGACACCAGCCGGGCAAACAGGCGCTCCAGCACGCTGCCAAAAAGCCAGGGGCTGGCACCGGAAAACGCCCGCTCATCCACCGTCAGGGTAATACCGATCCCACGGGCGAAAACGACCGGACCGGGTTCAGGAACACGACGGTGAACGGGTTCCAGCACGCAGTGACGAACCCCTTCAACCTGACGCGCAACGGGCGTTTCTGCCAGGTTGGCATACAGCCCTAACAGCTGACGCAACGCAGCCGCGCCCTCTTCATTTTCGCTGTCCATCAGGCTGAGGTAGTTCATCTGCAACTGACTGATAAGCCGCCAGGTACTGAACCCTTCTGCCAGTGCCGGACGCGGTGGCGTTGGGCCTTTACGCAAGGTCAGGGATTTCACCGGCATGGAGTCGGCCATAATGAACTGCCCGAGCTCCTGCTGCAGCATCAGCGGCAGATCACGGCTGGTGCACAACACCTCGGCAGAGATGTAGCGCAGGTTTTCCTGCCAGGGTGCATGCTGTTCATCCACCAGCGAAACAAAAACCTCCGAGCCGATATAGCCGGTACGAGTGCCGTACCGCAGAGCATGTTCTGAGAGCACGCGCTGTTCCCGGCGCTGAGAAAAATAGGCACCGTAATTGCCTGCATCGCCGCTCCAGGTGCTCCAGAAAGGACGAAACGTCTGGTCGTCACGCTGGCCATCGACACTGCCGAAGATTTTTTTCACCGCGTAAATTTCATAATCCAGCGGACGAATGTTATCCACCACCAGATGGTATTCATGCTGACCGTCGTTGAGCTTTTGCCGCGCCGCCACTTTCGGGAACAGGTTGATCACCGGCGTACAGTGCAGCGCCAGATGACTGGCATCAACGACGCGCTCCAGTTGCTCATCCGACTTATCCAGCAGAATGAAAATATCAAAGGCTTTTTCGTTTTCACAACGCTGAATCAGCTTGCTCAGACCGCTGAGGCTGATGAAGCGGAAGCGGGCCGGAAACGCGAAATACTCCTGCAGCAAGCGATAACCGTCAAAGTTACGCAGATCGTCCGGGAGCAGCGCCTGATCCGGTTCAAAGCCCTCCTGACGCAAAGCATCAGACGCCAGCACTTGTCGCTGCGGCTGCGGGCTGACCGTCTGACAGACGATCCCGGCGTGGTGCTCCATCACCAACTCCAGCAGCTTCAGCGCTTCAATGTCAGGACCACCGAGGAAAAATTCCAGACGGTCGAAATCCAGGTGGCCGAGGTTTTGCGGGCCGTCGCAGGCGATGCGGATCCGCAAAGCGCTGTTGATCCCCCGTTGGCTCAGGCCCAGTTGCGCCAGTGGCAGGTCAGCAGGCACCCCGCCCAGTTCGACTTTCTCGATTTTCAGCGGCAGCAGGTTGACCTCGTGCGCAGTGGTATAGCTGCAGGTCACGCCGGTTTTTTTCAGCGCCAGGCTGTCCATCATAGTGCCGCGCGGCACGATAAAGCCTTTGCTCAGGTCACCCCGGCTACTGTCAGGCTGGATTTCAGCAATCGCCATTGAGGGGGTCGGGGCGAGATAGTTCGGCGCAATCATCTCCAGCAGGCGCTGAGAGAAACGCGGAAACTCCGCATCCATTTTCATCTGCACGCGGGACGTCAGGAAGGCAAAGCCCTCCATCAGACGTTCGGTGTACGGGTCCGCAACCTCGATGCCACGCATGCCCAGTCGTCCGGCGACTTTAGGGTAGCGTTCTGCAAATTCGGCCCCCATTTCACGCAGGTAGGCCAGTTCACGGTTGTAGTATTCGAGCAGTTTACTTTCCATGATTACCCCGCATCTTTCAGTTCAAAATGGCCGTTTTCCAGATCGACATCGGTGCGAAACAGAAACTCCAGCGGGTATGGCACACACCACAAACGCCCTTTGATTTCGATGGACAGCACATTGTGCAGATCCAGCGAGGAGGTATCCGATACGCAGCGAACCTGCAGCCCTTGCGGCAAAATACGTGGTTCAAAATTGATAATGGCCTCAGTGAGCTTGCGCTGAATGTCATGCCATTCGATATCCGACATTCGCTTCCCGGCCAGCGGCGCAACACCAAAGTTGATCACCGAGCGGTTGACGTGTGGCAACGCACTCAAATCACCGGACGCATCATGGTTAATAGTGTTAAACAGCCACTGCAGATCCCGCAGGACACTGCGACGCAGCGCAGCGTGGGTGATCAGATTGCTGTTGGCCGACTCGCGTTTTTTTTCCGGGTCGTTATCGGTGAGGCGATCCAGCAGTGAGGGCTGCATTTTATCGCGCGCCCCCACCTTCTCCTGCTTGCTACGGGCTTGCCAGCCGCTGCGCAGCAGATCGCCCTCACCCGCAGGATTACTCATGGGCTCCATCCGTTGCAAACGTCACAAGGTTCAGCGACAGCAGCGGGCTTTCGCTTTGCTCGCTCAGCCAGGACTTCTGTCCCATCCCGGCATAGAGCGTGCCGTCTTTGTCGAGCGGTAACCATTCGGTGGTTCGCCCCAGCTTGACGGCATCAGAGGCATCGGCCGTGAAAGGATATCGCGCCGGGATCTGGCACACCTGTTCCGTACCGTCGGTCAGACGCACCAGCGCATGACGCCAGACGAGATCGGTAACGCTGGCCGGAGCCTGGAAGCGGATCTCCGCGATGGCGCTAAACGGCAGCCAGAAATAGCGACCGTTCACAATGGTTTCGCACACCGGACCGAGACGGGCATCGCCATCCATCAGCCAGTCAAACGTCTGTGTTTCCTCGTTTTCGAAAGTGATGTGTCCCGGGTTTGCCTGCGCCTGTTCAAGGGCGTCCAGACGCAGTACGGCTGCTTGTTCGCCTTCTTCGCTCAGCGCCGCAGCAAGCGTGGTCAACCACGGCCACTGGGTTTCAGGCATGGCCGGGCGCGCTTGTCCCGCCATTACCTGCGCACGTAGCAACTCGCCCTGGATTGACTGCTCCAGCAGCGTAACCGTTGGCTTTGCCTGAGGTTTCAGCGCCAGCCAGCTTTTCAGTTGGGTCAGCGCACGCGTCCAGTTGCCGCTGAGGGTTAAAAACTGCACGAACGCGGCGCGGAGATCGGCATCTGCCGGACGGGCTTTGATCTCTGCTTCAAGACGCGCCAGCGCATCGTTGAGCGACTCACCCGCCAGGTGTTGATAGAGCGTATTCATGGCCATTCCTTAATTCGCCGCGCGCCACGCACCGACTGCCGGGTCGCGCAGTTGAGGACGCAGGGTATCAATCAGAACGATATTCACCGGGGTGCCTGGGGCAACCCATGCGCTCCAGGTTTTTTTCACTGCCGCAATACGTGCCTGTAGTTTTGCATCGTCGCTGGCGGTTTCACGGGAAATCTCCACCGCTACGGTGCCGTTACTCTTCCAGCTATTGAGGGTGTCGTCGTAAGGCAGGATCATCCAGCTCTGGTCGCTGTTTGGGGTGCTGAATACCATGCGCTCTTTGTTGACGGAGGTGATCAGCGCGTTTTCAGGGTTGGCGCTTTGATTCAGCCCCATTACCGGGAAGCCATGAATGTACGTCACCGCCATCTCTTTCTGTCCGCCGTTACGGGACTGTGAGATGACGGCGTGTCCGCTCAGCCAGCTCCCGTTACCGCAGCGGGTGGTGTCAGTATCCGGAATAAACAGCGCCGGTGCTGAGGAGCCACCTTCCCAGAAGGTGCGCAGGTGGCAACCATCCTGAAGGGTAAATTCCTGCCACGGAGTGCGGTCGGCGGCAGCAGTTTGGGTGGCGACATTCTGGTCCGGCGGCACTAACGCACCGCTGGCAGGGGTTGCGGTTACGGTCGCTGCTGGGGCGCTCTGCTCCTGCTTCACCACCAGAGCCCAATCCTGCGCTTTACCTGCTGTGCCCTGTGCCAGTGTGGTGCCCGCCGGATCGTTAAGCGTCCAGTTGAGCTTATTCACTTTGCTGCACTGGTGTTCCAGCAGAGAACCAAGACGCGGCACAAAGTTCTCCAGAACGGAAACGTCTTTCTTGCCGTTCGCCACAATACGCAGGGCCACCTCTGGCTTACACCAGCTCTGCGGCGTATTGTCTTTGATGTTGTCGATCCAGATATCCAGCTTCTGCGCAGGTGACTGCACAATGCGGAAATTCTCAGCCTGCGCGGTGGAAGCCACCGTCAGAAGTGCCAAACCCGATAGCCAAAGTTTCATATCGTTCCTTGTGTGTCTAATCAGTTCCGCAGGGAAGAAATTGTGCTGCGTCAGAGAGTGTGTGCAGCAATGTGGTGTCCTGAGGGTTGCCCATCCATACCGCCAGGGCGGTATAGTTATCCTGCGCATTCCCCTCCTGCTCGCCATTCTTTTGAATGATTTGGTTCATTAAGGTCAACCATTCTTGCGGTGTGTTGACCATGTGAAGCGATTGTTTCATCTGCTCTTCGCTGACGCCATGCCAGAAACCGTCTGTGCAGAGTAAAAAGGCATCGCCATCTTCAACCTGTACCACGTCGCTGTAGCTCGCTTCCGGTCCACCGTTTTCAATCCCCAGCGCCAGATACAGCAGGTTGCTGTTCAGGTCGTCGGTCTGGTGTCCGGCATCTTTCATCTGTTGCACCAGGCTGTGGTCGGTGGTGACATGCCACAACCAGCCCCGACGAAACAGATACAGGCGGCTGTCTCCGGCGTGCGCCCAATACGCCAGACCGTAATCCCTGTCAATAAACAGGCTGACCAGCGTCGTGCCCATCCGGCGATAATCCTGTACCGCCTGCTGTTCACTGAGAATGGTGCGGTTCGCCGTTTTCACATAGTCACGTATATGCTGCGCGTTGAGGTGCTTGTCGCCATCGAAGCGGGAGATAATACTGTTGCGGGCCAGTTCAGCGGCAACGTCACCACCCGGCAGGCCCGCGATGCCGTCACAGACGACAAAGCAGGCTGAACGTTCCCCAATGGTTTCTCCCGTCTGATCCTGGTTGCTGGCGCGCGTCCCCTGGCGGGAGAGAGAAGCCGTTGCGATATTCATTTGTCTTCCGATCCGCTCTGTGAGTCTTTGTACTGATTCACCTCCATGTCATATGCATGAAGGAAGGCTTCGCCGAACAGAGTATGGAAGTCATCCTCAATCTCGCCGGCCGTCTCGCCATAGCTGCGGACAAAATAGTCCCACAGGGCGGCTTTGCGGCTGCCCGGTAGCGCCAGACGGGAGGTCATCCCGTTCTGCTTCGCCTGCTCTTCCAGCTGTTCCGGATTAAAGGACTGCAGCATCGCGGCAATAATGGCGCGGATACCGGAGATCATACCCAACTGATGCGCCTGCAAATCGATCAGCGCGTCGCGCACGGATTTTGTTGGCGGCATAAACCCCGGCATCGGGGTGCCGAACATCTGGATCAGTACGGTTTTGCCGGTCGGCAACAGCTTGAACGGGTTGTTGGCATCGTCCAGCACCATGGTCATATCGGCTTTCACGCCGCGCTTGAGGATGGAGCGCGAGGAGAGCAGCGCCACGGTTCCCTGAGAGAACATACCCAGAATCTGCCCCAGTTGACGCATATTTTCACGGTCAAACTGCGGCACCGGCTGCATTTCACTCAGGCCCATGCCTTCCAGCAGCGCCTCCAGCAGTTCGCCCTGCAGCACCTCGCCTTTCTCACCATTGTTTACCGTGGCGGTTGGGGAGGCAGTGTTATTGACTGGATCGATACGCAGACGGCCCTTAGGGGCCTGAGCGCTACTGCGCGCCACAGCCTGCGGCGTAGGCATCGTGAAGCCTGCATAATCTGGTCGCGCGGGCTCTTCTTCTGCACGCGGTGCTTCCTGCGGCTCAGGGGCAAACAACGGAGACTCAGCCAGCACGTTGTTTTCCTGCTCAGGTTCAGGTACTGGCTGATTGTCGATGATCTCATCCGGATGGGTTAACGGCGTGCCGCCCATCAGCCCGAGTGGGTCATCATTACGTGCAGCTGGCGCGCTGGCCTTGCCACCAAACAGGGCCAGCGGATCGAGTTCATCCGTCGCCTCTTCTTCTGGTGCAGGTTTACTCTCTACCGGCGGCACCAGTGTTGACGGGGTGACGTCATCGAAGATGCTCTCTTTTTTGAACAACGCTTCATCGCTGAACAGCGTGTCCGGATCGACATTCTTACGCTCAAGCTTAGGATCGCTGTCGTTGAACATCGCCAGCGGATCTTCAGCGTTACGCTCCGGGGCCGCAGGCTGGGAGAAGGGATCGTGCGAAGCTGCAGGCTGCGGTTTTGTGCGGTTGCTGGAGATACTGTCGGAGATAGAGAACTCCTGCATCAGGTTATCCCAGATTTCCGTTGGCACAGCTGTCGGCCCTGCTTTCACTCGTGGCGCTGCACTCACAGGCTTCGGTTGCGGAGCGGGTGCGGGTGCGACAGTCGGACGCGCCTGCTGCTGCATGCTGGCCGCCATACGGCTCACGGGCTGCGTGTCGTGGATCAGCTCAGTCACTTCGAGGCGGTAGTCATCGATACCGAGAATGTCGCCATCCTGCAGTTCAACCTGACGCCCCCGCTCCAGCGGAATGTCATTTAATACCACGCGGGTGACGCTGCCACGGTTGGTCACGCGGCATTCACCCTGGGCGTCAACGTGAACAATGGCCTGCAGACGAGAGATAGTGCGGTCATTATCCGGCAACACCAGGTTGTTATCCGTACCGCGCCCAATGGTGCCGCCCGGGGCGTAAAAATCACAGCTGCTTTGTGGCGGCTGATGACCAGGTTTTGTAGAAATAATCGTGAATCGCATGGCGTATTCCTGCTGGTATGATTAGCGCTCAAACGCTGCCGCTCTCGAGGGTGAAAACGGCGGCGTTTGGGGGTTAATGCAAAGGTAAGTTTAAATATTGAGCATCATTTGAAACGGTACTTTTATCGCCCAGTAGCAACTAGCACAATTAACAATAACATTAAAAACACGACAAATACTGTTAATTTATGAAACGTTGTAATCCACGGCAAACGGTATATTGAAAGTATAAACTCTCCTGCTTCAGGAGAGATTTGCATTGTATTACCTGATTTTATCGGCTTGCAGGCAATTATTTTTCTCATTAAGAATACACGATGTGCAAAGCCAGGTAATCCAAGCTGTTCATAAAAAAGATAATCATTTATATCTAAGTATTGCTTACTACTCAGAAGGTGAAATGCTTTTTTAAGCTCCTGAGAGTGTTTCCGATAAAAGTAAACGTATAAAACTAAAGAAATAAACAAACCTAAAAATACAAAAGAAAGCAGTATCAGGCGCATTTACTCACCCCCCGAAAAATCAATCGCATGATGTAACTATAGTAAGCACATCATTCCCCACTGAATATTAAGCTACCGTTCTGCTCGCCAACATACCCACCTACTTTCGTACTTCCTACAGCTCAAGCAGCTTTGATTAACGCTCAAACGCTGGCATTCTCGAGGGGGAAAACAGCGGCGTTTGAGAAAGAGAATATCAAAAAACTATTTAATAAAGGTTATAAAATATAATCCAACCATGAGCCATAGAGTGAATATCAACGCCTGTAATTTATAACGGCGATGTAGCTTTAGTATCCAGCCAATTTTTTCTTCCGGTAACGACTGTACGTATTTATAAGCTTCTTCCTGCACAAGCCTTTCATGAGTGAACTTCATTCTAACGCCTTTGTAAAGACGTACAAACCAGATTATTTTTTGATAATTGGCCAACGAACCCAAAAAAGAAGCGTAGTTTGTTACAAGATCCAGATCATATCCTTTGCGTCGGTAATCAGAAAGTAACTGATTATAATCAGCCTCGTGTTTTTTGAAGTCACGAGAATTGAACAGATCCATAACCACAACAATAAGAAATAAAGCCACAATAAGGAATAATAGTAAACTCTCTATATTCACCATAACTTACTACCACGAGAGGATTTATATTTTATTAATACCAGCCAAGACTAAAAGTAGTATAAAAACAGCCGCCGTGAATTTTATTTTTTTGTCATAAGAATAAACCCAGGAGAGCTCAGAATCGGACAAAATGTTATGGCACGAATGGGAATGAAGCATTCGAGAATTGGTTAGTTTAACGGCCCTACTCCGTAACAGTCTGGATAATATTGTGACACGAAAACCAAAACCCCAGAACCCCAAACCTTCCCAAAGTTGATAGTCCTCTTTCCTTAATAACCCAATCTGCATTAATGAATTATATACTTTCGATACTTCACTTGAGTGCTTTCTATAATCAATATAGATAGTCACAGCCAGGGTCAAAAAAAGAATAAAAAGAAAAATCACAAAAATAGAGAAAATATCATTAACAACCACATTCATTTCCTGCCGTACCTATGTTTACTCTGCAGAAGATGCTGCTTACTTACTCAATTTTAATGAGCGATGCCACCCCATTTTTATCTTTATTAAATATAAAACGTGCAGCATAACGTTTAGAATTATTATCCCTTATCACCTTGACCACAACATCATATTCCCCAGTCTGCCAGTCAACTTTTTTCCAGCTAATGCATTCGCCAGAGATTAGGCTCCCTAATGGAGAAGATGTATGGGGTGAAAAAACTGTTTCCCATTGTTCACCGACACGTTTCATTACCGAAGGTTCGTAAATGAATAGTGTTTCTCTGGATTTCAAATCCCCCGGGATACCAAAACAGGGAACGTCGTTTACTAACGTAACCGTAAGATTCTCATACTGTGCAGGATGCGAGATGCAAGCACTACACAATAATGCAATCGATACGACACTTATCACTCGTAACATGATTAACCCGAAGCAGAACCTGGATCACGCATCATGGCCGGGGATATCCCCGGCCATAGATGAACAATTACGCTTCTTTGTTCTCTTTGATGTTCCAGCCAGCGCTGCTTTCAGCACCTTTACCACCAGAAGTGGTCTGCTCCCAGTACTGCTGTTTCACTTTCGCAGCCTGGAATGCATAGGTCACACCAACGGTATCGCCGTTATCTGCACCGGTGTACTGAACAGACGTTACCAGAACGTCTTCCAGTGTGATGCGGGAGTATTCTACCTGCTGGCCACCGGCTTTACAGACGGACAGCTCAACTTTGGTCAGGTGTTTACCGCTGGCGCAGTGTTTCAGGATTGCTGTAGTGGATTTGTCAATCAGAGCGTTAACGTGCAGATCGTTAAAGTTAACTTTACCGGCACCGCCGCCACCGCCGACGCTCATATTACCTGGCTGGGAAGCGCCCCAGGAGAAGGAGGTAATATCAGTCCAGCCGGTGTGGTTAGAATCTTTAGATTCGCCCGTAACACCCTCGACCTTCAGAAACATATCAATAGCCATAATATCTACTCTTCGTGGATGAACAATATTGCTTTCGAAAAAGCACTTATATGGCAAACAGGAAAGCATGGGGCTGAATAAAACCGTCCATATTTTACCTCTGCCTCATATCAAACGACTCATGTCATTTGACAGTCTTACACTCCCCCTGAATGAACGGAAAGAATGTGAAGTCTTTTACTACTCTGGGTTATCCTGGATCCAGCTACGGTCAGGATCGCCAATGATGACTTGCGGAATCAGTTTGTTCAGTTCGTCGCTATGATAAAGACGTAGACAGTTTAAGGTTACGCCTTTGACATCGGGTTTTCGCTCTGAATGAAAACCATTAATTTGATTTTTATATTTTTCGATGAGGGCATTCACTTTATCCGTGCCATTTTCAGCATCAAAAGGTATCCACTCAATAAATGCGCTCGCACTTCGGGCCGCATCAGCAGAAAACTGGCTGCCTTTATCTGCCACCTGAGCAAGACAGCGCGCCAGAACTAAATCTTTTAAAACCTGCCGATATGTTTGCTGCTGATAAAAATCTACGTGTGGGTTATCACCGTGGGCAGAAAAACATAAGCAAGTGAGCAAAATAAATGCTGTCTTTAGATACCTGAATGAAATTATTTTAATTCCCAAAACCAGATTTCCTGACAGTACGGAAAGCAATCGGAGTTACATATAAACGAGTTATTACTCAGAGGCTCGATAAGGTCGATATGCCCACCGCCATACCCATCAATTTTATTGAAGAAAACAACACCTTTTCGACCCAACATTGCGCGCGCACCCGCCTCGCGGTCGGCAAATATTTCTGCCTTACCAAATACATGGGATTTATACAGTTGATCGGCAAGTAATTTTGCGCCAGGTTCGATTGTTTTTCCTTTATAGGGACCCGACTTTATGGGTAAACGACCTGTGAATTCAACATTACATTTTAACAATGCCAGACTCATTCTTACCGCGCAGGTATTTTCGTATGCCGGTTGCTGCTTGATAATTGTTGAATAATCATAGCCAATTTCTGAGAAGACCTGTTCACCCGAGGCAAAACCCGCGCGCGTATGATTTGAAGAGTAATGCTGACGTTTTAGTTGTTCGTATAATGGTCTCATTTATCACTCTCCTTTTTGCACGGGCGTAATTCTTTCATTCCGTCAATGATGATTTTTGAAGCGCGTTCATCGCCTTGCTGTTTCGATAAGTTCGCAAAACGAGAATAGAGAAACTCATGTAGAGTATTTGGCAAAAAAGGCCTGCCGTTGCACCATGCAGTGCCCTCAGACGCGTCGACTACGCCGAGAAGATACATATTTGCCTTGATGCGTTCACGTTCATTCGTTTTCGACAGCCAGGCTTTAGCGAAACGATCTGCACTCAAATTTAAATCGTATCCCGTTAACAACATCGGATCGCGTTGGAAGTTTGATGTGTCATCCTGAGGCAATGCTTCAGCTTGTGGGTATTTATAATTTCCAGCGTCCGCGCTTGCCAGAGTAGAAACTGCCAGCAAACTGGTTGCGATCAAAAGTATATGTTTCACCGTATATCCTTATTCACTGACAGAAATTAGCTAAGCTCTTTACGTTCAAATGGCCGGCTCCTTCGAGCCGGCAATCATCATCACGCGTCTTTCGTCTTCAGCGACGGCAGTTTAGACACCAGACGCAGGGACACAGTCAGACCCTCCAGCTGGTAGTGTGGACGCAGGAAGAACTTCGCGGCGTAGTAGCCCGGGTTGTCTTCGATTTCCTGCACCTGCACTTCCGCAGCCGCCAGCGGCTTACGGGACTTGGTCTCCTGGGAGGAGTTAGCCGGGTCACCGTCCACGTAGTTCATGACCCAGTCGTTCAGCCAGCGCTCCATCTCTTCGCGCTCGCGGAAAGAGCCGATTTTGTCGCGCACGATGCACTTCAGGTAGTGCGCAAAACGGCAGCAGGCGAACAGATACGGCAGGCGTGATGCCAGACGCGCATTGGCGGTGGCATCCGGGTCGTGGTACTCGGCCGGTTTCTGCAGAGACTGCGCGCCGATGAAGGCCGCAAAGTCGGAGTTTTTGCGGTGAACCAGTGGCATAAAGCCGTTTTTCGCCAGCTCGGCTTCACGACGATCGCTGATGGCGATCTCAGTCGGACATTTCATATCCACGCCGCCATCATCGCTCGGGAAGGTGTGGCATGGCAGGTTTTCTACCGCCCCGCCAGACTCCACGCCGCGAATCGAGGTGCACCAGCCGTACTCTTTGAAGGAGCGGTTGATGTTGGCAGCCATCGCATACGCCGCGTTCGCCCAGGAGTAGCTGTTATGGTTCGCGCCGTCGGTCTGCTCTTCAAAGTCAAAGCTGTCGACCGGATTAGTGCGAATGCCGTACGGCAGACGTGACAGGAAGCGTGGCATCACCAGACCCAGATAGCGGGCATCTTCAGATTCACGCAGTGAACGCCAGGCGGCGTATTCGGTGTTCTGGAAGATCTTGGTCAGGTCGCGCGGGTTAGCCAGCTCCTGCCAGGATTCCATCTGCATCACGCCCGGTGCGGTACCGGTGATAAACGGACAGTGCGCCGCAGAGCCGATACGCGCCATTTCACCCAGCAGCTCAACGTCCTGCGGGCTGTGGTCGAAGTAGTAGTCACCCACGATGCAGCCAAACGGCTCACCACCAAACTGACCGTACTCCTGCTCGTAGATTTTCTTGAAGATCGGGCTCTGGTCCCAGCCCACGCCTTTATAGCGTTTCAGGGTGCGACCCAGCTCCTGCTTGGAGATGCTCATAAAGCGGATCTTCAGCATCTCGTCGGTTTCAGTGTTGTTCACCAGGTAGCTCAGACCGCGCCAGGCGCTTTCCAGTTTCTGAAACTCGTCGTGGTGAATGATCTGGTTCACCTGCTGAGACAGCTGTTCATCGATACCAGCAATCAGGTTCTGGATGGTGCGATAGGTGTCGTTCGAGAAGGTGACGGTATTTTCCAACGCCTGCTGCGCCAGAGTTTTGACCGCGCTTTCTACAGCGGAACGCGCCTGATCGGTTTTAGGACGGAACTCTTTGTTCAGCAGCGCGCTGAATTCATCCTGGCTGAACGCCTGACCCGCCTGCTGTTCATGTTGTTGAGTCTGGTTGCTCATCGATTATTCCTCGCTACCTTTCGCACTTTCGTCATTTTTCGGCAACTGGCTCAGAGATTTGAGCAGCGTCGGATCCTGGAGAATTTTCGCGATCAGCTCTTCCGCGCCGTTTTTACCGTCCATATAGGTCAGCAGGTTAGAGAGCTGTGTACGGGCTTCCAGCAGCTTGTTCAGCGGTTCAACCTTACGGGCCACTGCATCTGGCAGGAAGTCGTCCATGCTGTCGAAGGTCAGATCGACATTGAGCTTACCTTCGCCGGTCAGGGTGTTATCCACCTGGAACGCCACACGCGGCTTAAGTGCCTTCATGCGTTCGTCAAAGTTGTCGATATCGATTTCAAGGAATTTACGCTCGTCGACGGCCGGCAGGTTTTCCACCGGTTTGCCGACCAGATCGGCCATGACGCCCATTACAAACGGCAGCTGAATTTTACGTTCTGCACCGTAGATCTCTACGTCGTACTCAATCTGCACGCGGGGGGCACGGTTACGTGCGATGAATTTCTGCCCACTGTTACTCATTGCCATGATGTTCTCCATCAAAGATGCGCGGTGAAGTTGAAACGGCAGGCTCCATGCCTGTCGTCATAATGCCTGGACGCGTTATTCGCGGCGTCCAAAGATGTTTTCCAGTTGGTTAACGCCGTCCGGCGCCAGGTCGCGAATAATGTCCATAAAGTTGAGTTCTGACAGCCGCTGTACCCGTTCAATCATCAGCGGCGCAGGGTGACTCGGTTCGTACTGCGCAAAATACTGCTTCGCTTTTTCCAGCATCAGCTGCGCATCGGCGCGGCTGGTGACCTGCACACTGCGCCAGTCGGTGACCTGCTGAGCAGGCTGCGCTGCCACCTGTTGCTGCTCAGTATGTTGTTCAGCCTGCGCTTCACGGTTTGGCAGCAACTTGCTGATGTCGGTCACCTGACAAGCTCCGGCGACCAGCCCCACGGTTTTCAGCAACTGCTCCATTTCGGGTACGCCGCTTTCACCGAGATGCCCGGTGAGAAGCTCGCGAATCGCCTGCAGTCGTTCGTGAATGACGATAACCGCGGCGGTACCTGGCTGGTCGCCGCGAGCCAGTTCGTCAATCAGTCGTGGACGACCACCCGGATAATCCGGACATTCGGTCTTGCTGCCATCCAGCAGCGCCTGGGCATCCCGGAGCGAAATTTCATCGCCGTTTGAACGCAGCAGCGAAGCGTTACGCACGGCGACGGTGAGGTCAGATTTATCGCTCAGCGCGGCCAGAGCGTTAATGCGATAGAACGGATCAGTTTCGCCGTACTCTTCCAGCAGCGGATAAAGCGGCTCCCAGTAACGACTGATAGCCTCCTGCACCAGTAATAACCCGTCTGCGTAACCTGCCAGGCCGCGACGGCGGGTCCAGGCATGCGTGAGTGCCAGCAGTACGCGAAGATCTTTGGTGCGGGTCAGCAGGCTGGTGGCGAACTTTTCTACCGTGTTCCAGTCAGCAGGCTCTGCCGGGATAATGGTGTCGCCAAACTGCTGTTCTGCTTTCCCCTGACTGGCCTGATTCATGATCTGGAAGTCGGCGTCGTACTCCAGGTTTTCGCCGCAGGGTTTGTCGGGGCTTATTGGCGCGAGAAATTCTTCGATATTCATGAGTTCCCTGCTTATTCAAACATGGGCGGATAGAGACCGTGACGGCCCGGGCGGGCGCCCCCTGCAGGGTCGAACAGCAGAGTGAAAAGCTGCCCGGTAAAGTTACCGCTGTGCACGTGGGTGTACAGCGGATAACCATCGCAGCGGTTAGTCCACCAGTAGCTGGTCTGGCGCAGCGGATCAAAGCACTCCGCGGCCTGGGGCCAGCCCAGCGTGTTCTGACCGTCCTCGTCATAACCAATCACATCAAGGATGTCAGAACGCTTTTGCGGCTCGACAGGCTGCGGCGCCGGAATGGTCATCAGCATCTCATCCAGCTGCGAGGCGGAAAAACTGTTGCGCACCGCGTGCAAACCCAGACGCCCAATCTGCTGATACCAGCTTTCAGCCTGGCTGAGCAGGCTCGTCGACCACTCTGTCGGGGCGAAGCTCAGTTGAATACAAACCGGGTATTGTCGACCAACACTGTCACGACCGGGCAGCAGACAGCCCATCTGGATCATCTGGCTACCCAGCATCGGGGGGACAACAAAATTCCAGACCGGTGCTTTATTGAACTGGCGCTCGCCGCTGCGCTGCTCTTCCTGCTGCCAGGCCAGCAGGCCGACCTGAAACCAGTGTGACCACTGGCGCTGTAGGGTGTCAGGAAAGCGACGCTGCAAAAAATCTCCGGCGCTGGGTAACTTGCCATACCAGCTGTAGCGGTTCATCGCAGAGGTATTCGTCATACGGCTGTCCTTGCGGTTATGGGCATGAGAAACGAGGAAGCTGGAACGGGTTGCGAATGCTGTTTGGCGCAAACTCCAGCGTGACCTGATGTCCGTCGACGTTGAACGTGGCCTGACGGCTAAGACTACCTGCTCCCGGGCTGGTACTCGCTTTATCGAAAAAGCGGTTTAGCGCCCAGGCACCGTTGGTCACCAGCGTCGCCGTACTGCCATTCGCCAGCCCCAGTTGCATACGTACCTGATTGGTACCACCCGGTCCTGGCCAGTTCATGATCTGCACCGCCTGAGGACCATGGCTGTAGCGCAGTTGCTGGCCATCAACGTCCAGCGTCAGGTTCAGAATGGTGTTATCCATTCGGACGGTGCGGACCGTCACTTTGAAAGACGGGGTCGTGGCACCGTTTGCAAAGAAGGCATCACGGATCGACTGGGCCTGCTGGAACGGTCTCAGCAGACCTTCACTTCCTGGCAGCGTTTTACCGTCGATGCCCGGCATAAAGCGCCAGTTTGCCTGGGTGGTGTCCACTTTATTGGTTAGATTGTCGCGGAAGAAGGCATCCATCAGCCCGGTTCCCGGCGCAAACATACGCGCGAGATCGTCAGGAGTGACCTCGGTGCTGGCGCTGCGCACCAGCGGGTAGCGACCGGCAATCGCCTGACGACAGAATCCACCCACTTCGACATTGATCCGCTTACGCACATTGTCCAGATCACGGCGCTGGGTATCGCTGCTGGCTCCCACCGCCATGTTGCTGAACATGGTTTGCAGCCCACCCGGCAGACGACCGGCACTGGCCTGCAGACGGCTGATCGCCTCACCACCCGGTGCCGGCATACCACTGTTGGCGGCATCCTGGACGGCGGTCAGGTAACGATAAAGCTCATCCACCTGCTTAAGAAAGTCATCAAAGACGATAGTCTTGCCGCCCTTCTCCAGCGGTTGCGCCAGCTCAATCAGCGGGGCGTAGTGATCAGTAACCAGTTGTTCCGGTGACTGGGCGACAACGGCAGCCTGTGAAGGAGCAGAGTTGTTATTGCTGAACAGCGTTTCCAGCGTGCGGGTAGCGCGGTTGCTTTGATCCTGTGCTTTACCGGCATTGTCTGCTGCTGGCACATCACGAGACAGCGTCAGTACCTGACTCAGGCTCAGCACCAGACGGCGCAGCGGTGAGTTTGTGCCAGAAAGCAGACGCGCGGTGTTGATGCGCTGAGACAGGTCGGCACTGTTGTTAAGCTGAATGTCGGCGAGATAGGGATCCCAGTTCGCGATAAAGTCACGCATGTAGAGCTGGCGCACGTCGTTATCGATCTGCTGTTTATCTTCCGGCGCCATGGAAGCCCCCAGAACCCAGGCGTCGTCCTCATGCAGGGCGGTGGTCACACTATTAATCTGGCCGTTAAAGCTTTTCCAGTAGCCGTCCGGAGTATAGAGCCCCGGCACACCCTCACTCACTGGTTTGCCACTTTTACGTGAAAATACCAGTTCGCTCTGCGGTCCTCCCAGGTCGGTAAGAGACACCGGCTTCAGATTTTCATCATGCTCCAGCAGACGCTTCAGACGACCATACACGCGGGTGGAGAGCGGCTGCTGGTTGATCAGCGCTCTTTCGCGAGTAACCAGAGATTCGTCCTGGGCGTACGGGGAGGCCTGAATTTTCGGCTCCAGCAACTGGGTCAGATGCCATTCAAGCTGTTGCAGCTGTGCCTTCGTCACGTTTTGCGGCAGGTTGCGCTGCAGATTGAGCATCACCCACGAATGCAGGAATTTACCGTCGTAGTGTTTCGGCTGATACAGCATCTGATAGGCTTTTAACGCTTCATAGCTGTATTCCGTATCGCTACCGTTGTCGTTACGAAGCCAGGTGGTGATGTGCATGGCGACAGCAGGTAATAGCATCTGATCCAGCGCTTTCTGGTACAGAGACTGCGATGCATCACTGACGTCATCCCCACGATAAAGCCCCATACGGCGGGATACTGGCGGATCGTTTACATCAAACGCGTCACTCTTCGGCAGGTCCACCAGACCATTGAGCAGAGGCAGCAGATCAAACAGGTCACGCTGAGGCTGATTCTGTAACGCTTTGCTCTGCTGATCCAGCAGCGGCACCTTCGCATCGACCTCTTCCAGATACGCCTTGTTTTTGGCGTAGCTGGTCAGCCACAGTCCACCAAGGATCACCAGCAGAGACAGCAGCGCTGCATAGCCGGACCAGATCACCGCCCGGTTGCGCAGTTCCCACCAGCGGTTTTCTCCGGCAATACCGGCTTCCTGGAAAATGACGTTTTGCAGCAGATTCTTGATGAAGAAGCTCTGGCCTTTCGCACCGGGAATGGGTGCCTCTTTGCTGACTGCATCCCAGCTATCACCCTCGGCACCTTCAGGTAAAGAGAGCGCGCGGTTCAGTTCGCCCATCACGCGGTCAAACGGCATGCCCTCCTGGGTCCCGCTGGCGAAGTAGATCCCGCGCGGGGAAAACTCAGTTTCGAAATTCGAACGGGCGAAGACTGTGCTCAGGTAGTCCGCCAGCAGCGGACGCAGCGCGGCAAATTCCTGCGGGAAGAGATAGGCTTCGGCGCGAGTTTTCGCATCATGCTCTTTCAGCATGGTTTCCGGCAGCCCGGCATCCAGGCGCTGCTGTAACAGAGAAAACTCCTGCTGGAAGTTGCCCATCAGGTCGTAATCGGCGTGTCTGGTTTGCTCCCACGGCAGCGTAAAGCCCCAGATCTGATCGCGCTGGGCTTTGTCGTAGTCGGCAAACCAGGCACGGAAGCCTTTAAGCAGGTCAGCCTTGGTCACCATCACATAAACCGGGAAACGGATGCCCAGTTGTTCATGCAGCTCAGAAAGACGCTGACGCAGATTCACCGCCTGCTGGCGGGACGCCTCGGCAGACTGGGTGAGCAGGTCAGAAATGCTGATAGTGATGATGACACCGTTGATCGGCTGGCGGCGGCGATACTTACGCAGTAACCCCATGAATTCCAGCCATTCTCCGGCATCCTGTACCTGCTCGCTCTCCTGAGTAGTATAGCGACCCGCCGTATCCAGCAGCACCGCCTCGTTAGTGAACCACCAGTCGCAGTTACGTGTGCCACCAATACCCCGCAGCGCAGTCTTACCGAAACGATCGGCCAGTGGGAACTGCAGCCCGGAATTAACCAGCGCCGTGGTTTTACCGGAACCCGGTGCACCAATAATGACGTACCACGGCAGTTGATACAGATATTGCGTGCTGAAGCGCTGCGTCCACTGGGCACTCTGCCCCGCTTTGCTGAAGTGCGCTTTTTTCAACATCTGCGCGGCTTCATCAAAACGGCTGGCGAGGATCTGCTCCTCGCTGTTCAGTCGTTTCTGCGGATCCGCGGCTTCCGCTTTGCTCGTGTTCTCATTGAGCTTGTCCATCAGCTTGCGGTTCAGCCAGGCATTGTACAACCGCGGCAGGATATGGCCCTGCGCCCAGAGCAGATAGACCACAGCGATGCTGATGATGCGGTTTTGTTCAGACTCAAGCGGTCGGGTGTCCACGATGGACAACAGTGGACCGATCATCCAGATCACCGCCGCAAGCGCCGTTACGCCGAGGAAGCTCCACAGAATGCGGTTGGTCAAAATGGAAAGAAGTGTAGTCAGCATCCTTAGTTTCCTTGCGGCAATCCGTTCAGCTCAGCCTGTGTATTTTCAGGCGACACCAGCAGAGTAATTTCCACACGGCGGTTACGGGCGCGGTTTTCAGGCGTATCGTTTGGCGCTACCGGGTTAATTTCGCCCCGCCCTTCCGCTTTCACACGATCAGGCCGGGAGAGGCTTCCCTGCAGCATGTTCTGTACAGACCGGGCACGTTCCAGAGAAAGTTCATAGTTAGAGGCAAAGCGCGCGCTGCGAATCGGCACGTTGTCGCTGTAGCCCACCACCAGAATTTTGCCGCTGACGTTATTCATTGCCTGCGCAATACGGTTGATCACCGGTTCATAGCGATCACGCACAACGGTGGAGGCAGAGGCAAACAGCCCGTCACCTTTCAGGATCACGACGCTACGGTCCGCTTCGTCTTTCACCGCGACCAGACCCGCCTCGATTTCAGGTTTCAGGAACCCGCGCAGGTTCAACACCGCAGGTAGCTGACGGGCCGGCTGCTGGATGGTGGTTTCCGGTAACTGGGACTGGTAAATCTTCGCCAGCACCGGGTTGGTGTTATCGCCAAGACGCCAGTTAAGCACGATATAAAACAGACAGGCGATAAACCCGACCAGGGCTACGCAGGCCCAGAGGGGTACCATCGGGCGCCACAGTTTGCGCAGCACCGGACGATCTTCCGGATGGGGGGAAAGCGGTGGCGGATAGCTGCCACGTACGCCACGGATCATCTGCCAGAGTCGCTGCTTGATCGTCTCGAGCTGGGTGCGGCCATTATCCAGCACCCGATAACGCCCTTCGAAGCCGAGCAGCAGACAGTAGTTGATCATCTCCAGCAGCAGAATATGTTCGCGTGGGTTTTGCGACAGACGCGCCAGCAACTGGAAGAACTTTTCACCGCCCCAGGTTTCGTTATGGAACGTCACCAGCAGGCCGTTGCTTGACCAGACGCCACTACTGCCCCAGGGGGTCAGCGCAGCCGCTTCATCCAGTGCCGTACACAGGCAGTAACGCGCCCCGACGATCACCTCATAGGCGAGGCCAGCCTGCTGACAGCGGACTTCGAAACGGCGAATTTCATCGATCAGACGCTGGCGTAATGCCACCTGATCGTCATGAGACACCGAATGACGGATCTGCGGAATCGCATTGAGCAGCGGATTAGCGGCCGCCACCAGCGGATTGTTACTACTGGCTCCGGTAATCGCGGCATCACTGCCGGTATCCTGTCGTTCCTGCATATTTAGCGCTCGCTATATTATTCTGTCGGGCTACGGATGGCCCAAAACTCCATATCCAGCCCCGGGAATTCCCCTGCAAGATGCAGGGCAAATGCACCGGACTTATCCATCTCGTGCCACAGCTCACTGCCTTTCTCCAGCTCAAAGTAGCTGTAGCCCGCATGCCATGGGATCTGCGGCGGCGCAACCGGCATGGCGCGCAACATAATGCCAGGCAGTTGCAACTGGACCAGATCGCGGATTTTCGATACCGGCGCGATCTTCATCTGAGCAGGGAAATGAGTTTGCAGGTGTTCGCCTGGCACACTGGCTTTTACCGCCAGTACGAAGCCAAACTCGCGCACCATGCTGGTTTCAGGCACCGTGGCGATGTTCAGACCGTGGGAGCGCTCGTTAAGCGGCAACTGAATCGCGTGATCTTCCATCACCAGCGACAGCCCCTGACGTAACATCAGCATCAACTTGCTGAAGCAGTTCGCGAGATCGTCATGATCGTAAATCGGCAGAATGTTTTCGGCGTGACGTTGCGAGGTCCAGGTGGCGAGTTCGGTCGCAAACGGCAGCCAGCTACGCCAGAGTGTTTCCGGGTGTAGCAGCGGCAGCGTTTTTAAGTGGGAAACTTCGCCCAGATGGCGGTTCACCAGCGACAACAGCGTAAATTCGATCAGTTCAGAGGTGTTAAAGCGGCCAGGCTGACGCAGACGACCGCCAATCTGCTGACTGCGCTGCACCAGTAAGCCGTGAAGATCGTTGATCATGCTGTAGATCTGCGGGCTGTTATTGGCGTTCAGCATCGGTGGAATGTAGCTGTTATCGAGTCGCACGAGGTTATCGTTACGTTTCTCGGTTACCACCGCCACGCCGATGGCGGTCCATTCTGCTGTCAGATCTTTTTCCAGCATCAGGGTCAGACGCAGACGGCCAAACTGGACGGTGGCATCCCCCACCGACATGGCGTTATCGTCTTCTACCTCTTGCTCGAAAGCGATGAAGCGCGCCAGAGAGGCCTGCTCTTCACTAAAAATCACCTCTTCTCTTTCACCACGGCGAACCGGCAGTGCAAGCACCACCTTTTCATTGGTGAGGTTGTCCGGGATTTTCAGCGGAGCGGGACCGTTGCGCCCGTTACGCACCTGGAAAAAGGTACCGTCCGGCAGCAATCCACTGCAGTAGCTCAGGGCAATGCAACCCTGACGAAGCATTGCTTCATCGAGTTCAACGTCAAGAAAGCCCCAGAGATATGAGCGCTGTAGCGCACCCCATTCACGAACATGGTTGAGCAGATAACTTTCAGTCCGCTGAAAATGGTGTGGACGCAGGAACATGCCTTCGGTCCAGACGACCTTTTCTGCTTTCGTCATGATGATGTGTTTCCTGTTTTAACGCGCGTTACTGACTGATGACACGAATACCATTCACGTCGAGAAAAACGTTGGCCTGGAGTTCATCCGCGGACCATTTCCAGAACTGATAGAGATGATTTTCGCCTGGCACAGGCAGAGGGATTGAAACGCGCCATTTTTTGCCATCCAGCATCTGATATTCCGCCATCACACCGATATAGCGGGCCTCCGGAGAGCTTTGTCCGCTGAGGGTTTTCGACAGCTGTCCTGGCATCAGGAAGAACACATCGCTGTTCAGCAGATTCGCGCCAAGCGTTGCTGACGCGTTGTTCTGCAGGGAATAGAAGTCGCTGGACATGAAATCCGCATCGGATTTCAGCAACAGTACCCGGACTTTAAGCGGCGCAGATTCATTGATTTGTGGATGAGCCTGAAACTGCAGATTGTAGCGGGAAGGGTCGCTGTGTGAAGACGACGTACAACCACTGACAAGGGTGAAAACCACCGCGTAAAAGACCAACCATAACCGATGAAAATTTTTATTATTCATAAAAACACGCTCATAAAAGCCGTTTAGTTCAGGATCCAGGTACCGTTAGCGCTGTCTTTGCAGGCTTTGCTGTTGCCATCAACATCGACACAGGTCGCTTTTTTACGTGACTTAGGACGAATGGCCTGTTTACGTACGGCGGCCTCGTACTGATCGGCCTTGATGACGGCGCGCATCGGAACGTAACCAATCAGCTGGTCTTGTCCTTCATCGGCAAGCGCCATCCAGTAGTGTTCAACCTGCCCCAGCACCACGTAGGTTTTTCCGGTTTCCAGCGTACGGATAACCTTTCCGCCAAAGTCAGGACGGCTCATCACGGATGCCGGATACATGGCACGATACGGCTCATTGAGTTGGGTGAATTCTGCAGGCGGCGTAACCGCGTGACGGTGGGTTAAGGTGACGCCGTTGACCTGGCTGGTCACGATCGTATCGTCGTTGATAACAGGTTTCTGCGGCGCTTTACAGCCCGCCACCGCCATTACAAACAGAAGTGAAAACAGTACGCGCATTTTCATATGCTTTTCCGTAGCGATATTTCGATGATGAAGATGAGGGAATGAAGTTTGTTTTAAGTACTAAAGTTAAAACATGCAGGATAATTTCGGGGCGTGACTATTTTAAGGGCATAGCTACCGCACGAGCCCTTCAGAATAAGGCCCAGCGTCTTCCTGACATATTTTAAGAAACAGCGAGCAAGTTTACATGAGCTTCGTATCAATTCAATATTTAACGCCACGCAAGTGATGGTTAATGAAGCACTCGATGCATTATAGGATTAATCTGACAAACAGAGTCGACGCATTCTGAAAGAGGTTATTATTAGGCGAACCACTAACGTAACAACCTGTTTAATAACATAAAAACACAAAAGAGAACGAGTTGCATTAACGCAACCAACCTATTTTCACCACTACCATAATTAGTAGAATTTCGCTTATTTTCGGTTTGCAATGAATATATTCTTTATGAATTATTTGTTGCATCGATAGAGTATGTTTATTTCTGCCCGGCAGGACATCTTAAATCAGATTATTTCAGACCGCTGGCAGGCAGTTAATTTCACACCTCAAAATAAGTATGTATTTTTTATCGTGATAACTGTCTATTCAGACATCAATTGGATGAATTAACAATTAAGCGTGGGTAAACTTTCCTGCTGCAATGATGTTCAGAATTTTCTTTAGATCAATTTACACTGAGGTTTACCGCTAGCTCACCCTTCCCGACTTTCATATGAAGTTTTATCGCTACTACATTATTTTCTCTTCCTGCGTCATCTATCCCACCGAACGTGTGATAGATAAGATTTATTATCAAAATGATAAAATTTCGTTATAATTTCTTTAAATTTTTAGACTACATCGCTTATAAGTCACTGTAATAAAGATGTATTTAAGATAAAGCGCTTTGCAGCACCGTGTGCATTGATACACGTGGTCATCATTGCTTGCGCTTATTGCCCCTCCACAGTGGTTTTACGGGTCCGGCGGTGTATGAGTTAACGAGTCAGGAGTTGGTATGAATAAGAAAAGACGCTCAGTTCCCGGGATCAGACACTATGACGGTCCTGCTGGTGGCTGGGGGGCGTTAAAAGCCACCGCCATCGCGGTGCGTACCCAAATGGATACCTTTGATGCCCCCGCGACGCTGCTGCGCACCAACCAGCCTGACGGCTTTGACTGTCCGGGCTGCGCATGGCCTGATAAAGAGCACAAATCGACGTTCCAGTTCTGTGAGAACGGCGCGAAAGCAGTGACCTGGGAAGCGACCAGCAAACGCGTCACCCCAGCTTTTCTGGCCGAAAACACAGTTGCCTCATTGCTGGCTAAATCTGACTTTGAGCTGGAAGGATACGGCCGTCTGACACATCCCCTGCGCTATGACCGGGCAAGCGATACTTTCAAGCCTGTCGAATGGGACGAGGCGTTTCAACGCATCGGTGAGATCCTGCGCGGGCTCGATCCGGATCAGGTTGAGTTCTATACCTCCGGGCGCGCCTCCAACGAAGCGGCATACCTGTTCCAGCTCTTTGCACGCGAATACGGTACTAATAACTTCCCCGACTGTTCGAATATGTGTCACGAAGCCACCAGCGTCGGATTGCCACGCTCGATTGGTATCGGGAAAGGTACTGTCTCACTGGATGATTTCGATAAAACAGAGCTGGTGATCTCCATCGGTCACAACCCCGGGACTAACCATCCTCGGATGATGGGTACCCTTCATGAACTTGCGCGCCGCAACGTGCCGATTATCGTCTTTAACCCGCTGCGCGAGCGCGCTCTGGAACGTTTTGCGGACCCGCAAAGCGTCATTGAAATGGCGACCTACAGCTCGACAGATATCGCGTCGACTTACTTCCAGGTGAAGGCCGGAGGTGATGCCGCCGCGTTAAAAGGTATTGCTAAACACCTACTGCACATGGAGGCCGAACGCGGTAACGTGCTCGACCACGCGTTTATTGCCGAACACACCCAGGGCTTTGAGGACTTTGCTGCCGATATTGCCCACACGCAGTGGGACGAGATCGAGCGAGAGTCAGGGCTGAGCCAGGCGGCGCTTAAAAGCGTGGCCGACGCCTATGCGAAATCCAGTGCCACTATCATTACTTACGGGATGGGGATTACCCAGCACAATAAAGGCACGGCTAACGTCCGGCTGATTGCTGACCTTCTGCTGATGCGCGGCAATATTGGCAAGCCCGGTGCGGGGATCTGCCCTCTGCGCGGTCATTCAAACGTGCAGGGAAACCGCACCGTCGGGATTAGTGAGAAGCCGACGCCGGCATTTCTGCAGCGTCTGAAAGACGTTTTTGGGTTTGAGCCCCCCTCCCATCACGGCCATGATGCGGTGCAGGCAACGCAAGCCATGATCGACGGCCATGCAAAAGCGCTCATCTGCCTCGGCGGTAATTTTGCCGTCGCGATGCCCGATCACGAGCGCGGTTTTCCGGCGATGGGATCCCTGGCGTTGAGTGTCCACGTCGGGACCAAGCTCAACCGTACCCATCTGCTGGTCGGTAAAGAGACGATTATTTTACCTTGTCTTGGTCGTACCGAACTGGATGTTCAGGCCACCGGGCGTCAGTCCATTACCGTCGAAGACTCGATGTCGATGGTGCATGCCTCTTCAGGCAAGCTAAAACCTGCGTCTCCACTGCTGCGGGCTGAACCGGCCATTGTCGCCGGCATGGCGAAAGCCACTCTGCAGGCAACCCGTGTGGACTGGATGACGTTGATTGAGGATTACGACCGCATCCGCGATCTCATCGAGCAAACCATTCCGGGGTTCGAGAACTACAATGCGCGGATCCGCGTTCCCGGCGGCTTCCGTATGCCACTGCCACCCACGAAACGTATCTGGCCAACGGCGACTGGCAAAGCGATGTTCTCAATATTCGACGGCGTACATGAAAATGCCAGTGGTGAAGGAGAGCATGTTCTGCGCCTGATCACGCTGCGCAGCCATGACCAGTACAACACCACCATTTACGCCCTGGACGACCGTTACCGTGGCGTTTTTGGCCGCCGGGATGTGCTGTTTATGAATGAAGATGATATGGCACAGGCTGGGCTGGAACACGGTGACCGCGTGGATATCGAAACCGCCCTTCCCGGCAGTGTTCAGCGTCTGGAAGATATTACGGTTGTGGCATACAGCATCGCACCGGGCTCTGTCGGAGCGTACTATCCGGAAGCCAACGTGCTGGTGCCGCTTGATTATCTGGATAAAGACAGCGGCACGCCGTCCTATAAATCAGTTCCGGTTCGCATCACCCTGCGCTCGAAAGAGATCCGCATGCTGTAAGGCTGTTTGCGCAGAGAAAGACGATGGATATAAAACAGCTGAAATATTTGATCGCACTCGACGAGACCCGCCACTTTGGTAAGGCGGCCTCGCAGTGCAACATCACCCAGCCGACGCTCTCCATGCGCATCCGCAATCTGGAAGAGGAGCTTGGGCTGGTGCTGATTGTGCGCGGGCAGCGCTTTGAAGGCTTTACACCGGAAGGTGAACGCATTCTGGCATGGGCGCGTGCCTTGCTTGCTGCCCATGACGGATTACAGGCTGAAGCCGCGCTGTGCAAGGGCCAGGTGGTGGGTGAGTTACGCCTGGGAATGGTCCCGCTGGCGAGCGTGGACCCGATGATCTTTATCCGCCTGTTGACGCAAAAATACCCGGAGCTGACTTACAGCCTTTATTCCATGTCCTCGGCACAGATTGCCGATGGCGTCAGCCGTAATCAGCTTGAGCTGGGTATATGCTACCTCAACAGTATCGACACCAGCTTGTTTGACATTATTCAGTTGCCAAAGACGAAGATGGGTCTGCTGCACGATACGCGTCATTTTCAGTTGGATCAGGTCACCCTGACCTGGCGCGACCTGATGGATTTTCCGCTGGGGTTCCTGACCAAAGGGATGCATTACCGGGCGCATATGGAGGCCAGCTTTAACGCCGCAGGGATCGAACCCACGTCCGTTTTTGAAAGCGACTCCACGTTCCAGATTATTCAGGCGGTTCAGAGCGGCGTATGTTGCGCCGTGATGCCGCTGAGCAACGGGCTGGAAGACCTGAACAGCAATTTCAGGATAGTCCCCATCGCCGACGCCAATATTGAGGCCCCTGTCGGCCTGATTATGCGCAGACAGAAGCCCGTCTCCTCGCTGGCACTGCGCTGTTTTACTGACGCTCAGGCGATTTTTCACGCAGACAATGAAGCGTAAGCCTGACGCGTCACCACGCTAAAACCGCCGATCAACACCGCGTCGCAAACGTTCCGATGTTCCGGTGATTCCACCAGCGCGCGGAGCGCATCACGAATGGTGTTAAGCGTTTCAGGCGAGGTGTTATGCGAGGTAATCAGCGGTAGCCCCGGCGTCAAAGGGGTACGGTCAATGACCGCGAGCCCCGCAAGCCGTTCCGGCTCGTGACGCTGCAGCAGTGCCCAGGTCACACAGTCGATGGCTGCAATATCACCTTCTCCGTGTTTGACATCAATCAGCGACTGACGATGGCTGCCACTGAATGTCGTTTGTGAGAAAAAATTGTCGTCAGCCACTTTCTTTCGCAGCGCATGGTAGCCGGACTGCGAGTCCGCGGAATTACAGACCGCCCGACGTCCGCGAAAATCCGCCAGCGTGAGATGCCGGTCCTGTGCACGCACCACCAGAAGACTGCGGTACTGGATCCCATCGCATCCCGGAGCCGTGTAGTGAAAACAACCGACCACCTGCACGTCCGGCAGTTGCGTGACCAGCGGATAGCCGCAGGTCTGGCTGAGAATAAGTTCAGGCTGCTGCCAGTGAGTCAGCAGGTCAGACACCGGCTCGCCGGGGTCTCGAACAACGAACACACCACGTGCGGCCAGCAAACTCTTTACCGTCAGCCAAAGCGCGCGGGTATTGGCTTGATCAATGGCATACATAGGAAATGCCAGCAGATTACTCATCATTTGTCCTTTGTTGGCGCCCCGGATGGACGGTAACGTCAACGGGTCTGCTCCAGAACTGGCAGAACCATTCGCCATAGCCCCGGACGAGAAAACCACGGTTTCGCTGCCGATACGCATCCTGGTTTTGCTGGTAGATTGTCTTCAGCCCATACCAGGGCACGCCCGGTAAATCATGATGTACTGAATGGTAGTTGAGATTCAAAAACAGTACCCGCCAGAACAACCCAGCCTCGTTAATGACAGAACGTGCGAGCGGGTCATCCGCCGCACGATGTTCGAAAAATGATCGGACCTTGGTCAGCGCCAGCGCCGGATAACTGACCGCCAGCACAAACCAGACGGGTGAAAACCCGGTATGTGTCATCCATGTGAAGAGTGCCACCAGCAGCAAAATGT
The DNA here is from genome assembly GCF_036663495.1 of Enterobacter sp. 342. Classification (NCBI taxonomy): domain Bacteria; kingdom Pseudomonadati; phylum Pseudomonadota; class Gammaproteobacteria; order Enterobacterales; family Enterobacteriaceae; genus Enterobacter; species Enterobacter sp. 342. Next base: position 175,492 of record NZ_JAWUEI010000001.1, on the reverse strand, counting down.
GAACCAGCCACATTGATATTGCCCGCAGTTGAAGATGACTAAACGCCGCCACGGCACTGCCCAGTGTCTGAACGATATCCAGCAGCGGCGCCAGCAATATCCGCCCGGTAAAGGTATTCCGCGCCTGGATCACGCGTTTCTGCCAGGGGGAGAAGCGCGCCCAGCTCGCTTCTGTAAAATAGTATGACTCCGGGTCATCCGCCGGAAAAGTCAGGCTATGGTACCGATGATGGGCGAGATGGGAATCCCGGTACAGACCATATGGATACCAGACAGCCAGTGGGAGCGTACCAAGCAGCTGGTTAAGCCAGGCAAAACGCGTGGGATGTCCGTGGATCAACTCATGTTGCAAGGACATATACCAGGCGGTAAACCCGATGAGCAGCAACGTGGCGGGCAGCAGGCCGAGCATTTGCCAGAACGTCAGTGTGGCAAACCAGCCTGCATAAATAGTGATGATCAATAGCCACGTGGGCAGTTCGCTTCGCCATATAAAACCCGATGCGAGATGGCGGATTTGTTCGCGTTGTTGCTGATGTAAATAGAGGGAGTTTCGTTTACCCATTCCTTCAGTCGCCGTTTCGCCAGAGACAGTGCCCTGACGATCGGGGATAACGTCTGAAATAACAAAGAACTTAAATCGCATTGCTTTGCCAGAAACGTGGGCAGGCTCCGCCACTTGACTTATTCTGCAATAAAGGTACTTTTCAGGACATGAAGAAAATCCTGATTATTGTTCCTGACGGCGGCATGCTGTTTGAAGCCGCCGGTATCGCTGACATTCTGATGCAGGCCAATCGACTGCATCCGGAAGGTATTTCGCATCCCCGCTATCGCATTATCATCGCCACGACTCAGCCCCACCAGGTGATCCACGGTCAGTCCGGTCTGAATCTGCTGGCGGACTACCGTCTGCCGGAGCTGGATCCGCGTGAACCGCTGGATACGATTATCATCACCGGTCGCGGTATGAACGAACAGGAAAGTACCGCCGTGGTGGACTGGCTGCACCTTGCTGCGCCGCATGCGCGGCGGATCGCGTCAATTTGTGGCGGTGCGATGCTGCTTGCCCAGACGGGATTGCTCGATGGTCGTCGCGCGACCACCCACTGGCGGCTGCTGGAAACAATGCAAACCCAGTATCCGGCTATCAGGGTCGAAAGTGGTCCGTTGTATGTTCAGGATGGTCCTGTCTGGACCTCTGGTGGCGTAAGTTCCGGGTTCGATCTGACTCTGGCGCTGGTGGAAGATGACTATGGTTTTACCCTCGCCCGCGACGTGGCGCAGGATATGGTGATGTATCTGCGCCGCCCCGGTGGGCAACTGCAGTTCAGTCGTTATAGCCTTCAGCAACCCGGTGATTCTGGCCCGCTCAGTGCGTTGCAAACCTGGATCCTGCAAAACCTCACGGAAGACTTGTGCGTGGAAAATCTGGCCGGGAAAGCGGCGATGAGCCCGCGCAATTTCACCCGCGTGTTTACCCGTGAGACAGGTGTTTCTCCGGCCCGCTACGTCACTGAAGCGCGTCTGGCTGCCGCCCGACAACTGCTGGAGCAGACCCGGGATCCCCTTGAGCTTATTGCTGAGCGAACCGGGTTTGGCAGCAGTATTAATTTGCGACGCGTGTTTGAGAAACAACTCCACCTCACTCCGGGCGAGTACCGCCAGCGCTTTCATTGCCGGAAGATGGCGTAATCTGATCCTTTTTTGTCGTTTACGCCACCCGGCCTGACGCCTACAGTGACTCCAGACAACAGAGATAAGCAGTGCACCATGGTTAAGGTCGGTATTAACGGTTTCGGCCGTATCGGACGTAATTTCCTGCGCGCGGCGCTGGGCAACGCGGATCTGCAGATTGTGGCCATTAACGATCTGACGGACAGCAAAACCCTCGCCCATTTGCTCAAACACGATTCCCTTCTCGGTACCCTGCCGGTTCCCGTTGAAGCAGCTGACGGCGCGTTGCAGGTGGATGGTCAACGAATTACCGTATACAGCGAACGCGACCCGGCGAATATTCCGTGGCGTGATGCCGGCGTTGACGTGGTGATTGAGGCCACCGGCTTCTTCACCGAACGGGAAAAAGCGGCAGTGCATATCACCCACGGTGGAGCTAAGCGCGTTATCATCTCCGCTCCCGGGAAAAACGATGACCTGACGATAGTCATGGGAGTCAATCACGAGCAGTACGATCCGGCCCGGCATATTGTCGTAAGCAACGGGAGTTGTACCACTAACGGCCTGGCTCCAGCCGCGCAAGTACTGCATCAACAGTTCGGGATTGAGCATGGGCTAATGAACACGACACATGCATATACCAACAGTCAGGCGCTGCATGATCAGCCTGAAAAGGATCTGCGTGGAGCACGTGCTGCAGCACTGTCAATTGTCCCGTACTCCAGCGGTGCAGCAAAAGCGCTGGGGAAAGTCATCCCTTCCCTGGACGGTAAACTGACCGGATACTCCCTGCGTGTGCCAGTTCCAGTGGTGTCGATTGTGGATTTAACGGTAACGCTAAGCCGTAACGTGACTGTCGAAGAAGTGAATGATGCTTTTCGTCACGCTGCCGCCAGTGGGCCACTGAAAGGCATTCTGGGATATAGCGATGAACCGCTGGTCTCCAGCGATTACCAGGGCGACCCACGCTCCTCAATTATCGACGGGCTTTCCACGCTGGTGATTGGCGGGAACATGGTGAAGATCCTGGCGTGGTATGACAACGAATGGGGATTCTCAAACCGCCTGGTCGATCTGGCGTTGTGGATGGATAAGAAAGGGTTGTAAATCTTACCTTGATGCCGGGTGGCGCTTACGCTTACCCGGCCTGCAACTTATGTCATCATTCTGTAATATCACCCACTCCTCGCTGAATATATATTTCAAGATAATCTTAGTTATACTCAACAAGTTCCAATTCATCGCATCAATTATAAATAAGCATCGATTAACTATAGATAATAGGTTAGTGGTTATTCTTTATTTTACTTTTAAAATTGAGAGTACGATCACTATCCTTAGACGATAACGTAGACCATGATAAACCCTGTACACAACAGGGACATATTATGTATTACAGCAAGGAAATTATAGAAAGAATTGGATCCGATAAGGACCTCGCAGTAAGACTCGATCACGCCGTCGCGGGGGTAAAGGATGGTGCCATAGAATATTTAAACAATCTTGGTGATGCTACCACGCGCTTGCTTTATTATACATCTTGCTTTACCGATAATTATCAGGATGTCTGTAAACGATTGAGCATAGAAGACAAGCGATTTGCTGATGGTATTTATCAACTTGTGACACACAGAGACATTATATTTAGAATGATAAGGATTTATATAGAAACATTATTAAATGGCAAAAGTGAAGATCGAAAAAGAAATATTCTTGAAAAAACAATACGTCTTACAACACACTACTCCGTCAAACAAATATCCAAAATAGGTTTACTCTATGCAGTGGCCAAATACATCTGTTATGGTAACAAAATGAACTCTGCCGTACAAAACGCCTTCAATAATAAAATAGCAGGTAAGGGTGCAATAGCTTTATTTGTACTTAATACTTATAGCCTGGTTCAGCAGGCCGCTGATAGTGCAAATAGACTAAAAAATAATAGCCCGCTTTTTTATCATGCTCTATATACGGAACATCTTGAAATGATGTACTTCCTGATTGAACCCGTTATAACAAAATCAGGTAATTTCAATGTTTACTCTGCTTCAGACGATGATATTGCCGAAGCCTTAATCAAGATGATGAAACAATGTTTAACTTCTTTAAGAGTATATTGAAAATAATTTTAGATGATATAATTAGAGACTTGCGCGCTTGTGGGGTCGTCGTAATCATTCTTCTTTTATCAATGATTACAGTGTCTGTTATTGATGATGACATGATAGCAATTCGAATAATTGGGGTAATTGCACTCGTTGTTTTATCAATCGCTTTTTTTATAAAGGAAGATAAAAACATGTCTACTCCAGCACATATATGGTTTACTGATGAAAATAACGCGCCCGTTATTGGTGAATGTTTAATGCCTACAAGATTGGGCTCTACCGAACTAAAATCGTTTAACCACTCTGTCTGGATCCCCACCTGTTCCAACACGGGAAAACTGACGGGGACACGCCTTCATGTTCCAATTACCTTTGAAAAGGAAATAGACCGCATCACACCCTATTTATGTCGTGCAGTATGTACAGGCAAAACATTCAAATCAGCATTAATAAAAATGTATAAAATTGATGACGCCGGTATTGAGCGCGAATACTTCAATATCACTCTGGAAAACGTCAAGATAACGAGGATTTCGCCAGTATTGCATCCATTAGGTATCGCGAGTGCTCACATGGAAGAAGTCGAAATCCGATATGAATCAATTGAATGGAAATATTGCGACGGCAATATAATGTTTAAAGATACCTGGAATGAAAGAGCGACAGCGTAGAACATTGGATATCAATAATTTCCCTCTCCCACTGGAGAGGGAAAAAGATCACTCCGCCTTCACTCTGACACCCATAAACACAATCACCATCGCCGTCACCAGCAGGAGACCGCTTCCAACAAATACGCCGTTGGCGCCGTTAAGGTCAAATACCGCCCCGCCCCCGGCCGCACCGGCACTGATCGCCAGCTGGATGGACGCTACCAGCAGCCCGCCTGCACTTTCGGCTTCATCCGGAACGGTGGTTGCAAGCCAGGTTGACCAGCCCACCGGAACCAGACCAAACGCAAAGCCCCACAACGCAACCAGGAACCCATCCAGCATCGCCAGATGACCAAACGCCACCATCGTGAGGGCGAGTACGCCCATCGCAAACGGTACCAGCGCCAGCGTCAGGCGCAGATTACGCGCCAGCAGATGCCCGGCGACAGAGGTGCCGACAAAGTTGGCAAGTCCAAAACCCAGCAGGATCAGTGAAATACTCTCAACGCTTACCTGCCCTACTGTTTCCAGGAACGGACGCAGGTAGGTAAAGAAAGCAAAGTGGCCGCTAAAGATCAGAATGGTCGCCAGCATACCGCCGATCATCCCCGGACGACGTAACACCCGGAACAAGGTACTCAGGCTACCGCTGCTCTCCGGTTTCATGGAAGGCAGCACCCAGAGCTGCCACAGCAGCGCCAGCATACTTGGCAGAATACAGAGTACAAAGACGTTACGCCAGCCAATCAGGCTGCCCAGATAGCTCCCCAGTGGGGCAGCAACTACGGTGGCAATGGATACACTGGAGAAGATCACCGCCAGCGCTTTTGGCACTTTATCCGCGGGAACCAGACGCATCGTCGTGGCCGTCGACATCGCCCAGAATCCGCCGATGGCAACCCCCAGCAGCAAGCGCCCCATCAGCAGGACGTGTAAGTTGGGCGCAAAGGCTACCAGCAGGCTGGAGATGATTTGCAGCACGGAGAAAAACATCAATACCCAGCGGCGGTCGATGCTTTTGGTGGCCGGCGTGATCAGCAATCCCGTGACCAGCGCCACCAGTGCGGTGGCGGTCACGGCCTGACCGGCCATCCCCTCGCTTACCCCCAGGCTCGCAGCCATTGGCGTCAGCAAACTGGCGGGCAGAAACTCTGCCGTAATCAACCCAAACACCCCCAGCCCCAGTGAATAGACCGCTCGCCAGGCGGGTTTTGCAGGCGCGATGGCCTCTCTCGCCGCGACACATGAATTCATCTGCTGTTCTCCTGTTATGAAAATGTGACATCTGTCGCAAAAGCATAGAAGGTTCACCCTGGACGATCTATGACATATAATCTCCACTTATTGATTATTCGTCCGGAGTTATGCCATGACCGTGCAGTCACCCGATCTGATCAGCGAACTTTTACGCGGCATGCGCCTGTCAGGTGTGAAATACCGGCGGATCCAGGCCAGTGCACCGTTTGGCGTCGCGTTCCATCAGGCGCCCGGTAGGGCGCAGTTTCATTTTGTGAGCCACGGTAGCGCCTTGCTGCGAATGGAGAGCGGTACCACGTTCGAACTGAGAAGTGGTGACGCCCTTTTCATTCCTGGTGGAAATTCCCATTCCCTGCTCTCAGACGAGCAGGCAACTATTACGCCCATCAACGCTTTTCCCAGCGAACCCATCTGCAGCTCGGTGTGTGCCATCACCTGCGAGCCCTGCCCGGAAAGCGAGAACACCATTATCTTTAGCGGGTGCATGGATTTTGAGCTGGGCGGGATGCAGCCGCTGATCAAGGCGATGCCGGAAGTGATGATGGTCAGCCGGTTGATGTCCACCTGGCCGGAGATCCACCCGTTGCTGGCGGCGATGGAGCGGGAATCCGTGGCGCGTCAGGCCGGGTACGCAGGGATCCTTGCGCGACTGGCCGACGTGGTAGCAGCGTTAATCGTGCGTGGCTGGGTTGAAGGCGGCTGTGGCAAAGCCACCGGCTGGGTGCAGGTACTGCGCGATCCGCGCCTGAGCCGGGCCATTTACGCTATGCACCAGCAGCCTGGCCTGAACTGGAGCGTGGCGGACCTGGCAAAAGAAGCGGGCACGTCCCGTTCCGTGTTCGCCGAACGTTTTCTGGCCGCGACGGGAACCACTCCGGCAAAATATCTCAGCGAGTTGAGGATGAGGCTGGCCATTCAGTACATTCGACACGAAAATCAGCCGATTGAAACCGTCGCGCTGCGGCTGGGATACGGCTCTCTGGCGGCATTTAGCCGGGCATTTAAGCGCATTATTGGACATGCACCGGGCACGCTGCGGGAAGCCAGTCAGACGCCGGAAGAGGCCTGACTGAACAGCAATATTTAACGCGAATCAGGCAATATTCGTCTAAGGTTTTCAGGTGATTGACAACAGCGGTCACGCTGTTTAGTGAAGACAGGAGACGAACTGATGATAAGACCTCAAACACTACGCCCCGCGTTCCTGGCCCTTGCGTCAGGAGTCGCGCTGCTCGGCGTAACGACATTGGGTTATGCCGACGATAGCCCCGCGACCCAGACAACCTCACCTGATATTTTGCTGGGCCCTCTGTTCAATGATGTGCAAAGTGCCAAACTGTTTCCCGATCAGAAAACCTTCGCTGATGCCGTCCCCAAAAGCGACCCGCTAATGATTCTGGCGGATTATCGGATGCAGCACACGCAGTCCAGCTTTGACTTACGCCACTTTGTCGAGATGAACTTCACGCTCCCTGCGGAAGGGGAAAAATATGTTCCGCCTGCTGGACAAAGTTTACGTGAGCACATTGATGATCTCTGGCCCGTACTGACGCGCACCACGGATAAAGCCAGCAACAAATGGGATTCCCTTCTACCGTTACCCAAACCTTACGTGGTGCCCGGCGGTCGTTTCCGTGAGGTCTACTACTGGGACAGCTATTTCACCATGCTGGGCCTGGCGGAAAGCGATCACTGGGACAAAATCAGCGACATGGTGGATAACTTTGCGTATGAGATTGACACCTTCGGCCACATTCCCAACGGCAACCGTAGCTACTACCTGAGCCGCTCCCAGCCACCGTTTTTCTCAATGATGGTTGAGCTGCTGGCAACCCATGACAGCGATGCGTTGAAGAAATATCGTCCGCAGATGGAGAAAGAGTACGCTTACTGGATGGATGGCGTAGATGCCCTTCAGCCGGGACAAGCCAACAAACGGGTGGTGAAACTGGATGATGGCGCCATTCTCAACCGCTACTGGGATGACCGCGATACCCCGCGCCCGGAGTCCTGGCTTGACGATGTGAATACCGCCAAAAGTAACCCTAACCGTCCCGCGACCGAGATCTACCGTGATTTACGTTCCGCTGCGGCTTCGGGCTGGGATTTTAGCTCCCGCTGGATGGACGATCCGCAAAAGCTCGGCACGATCCGGACCACCAGCATTGTGCCCGTCGATCTGAATGCCCTGATGTTTAAGATGGAAAAACTGCTGGCGCGGGCAAGCCAGGAGAGTGGCGATGCCGCCAGCGCGAGCAAATACGAAACGCTGGCAACCGCGCGTCAGAAAGCCATTGAGAGCCATCTGTGGAATGATAAAGAGGGTTGGTACGCCGATTACGATCTCAAGAGCAAGAAGGTGCGTAATCAACTCACGGCGGCAGCCCTGTTCCCACTTTACGTGAAGGCGGCGGCGCAGGATCGGGCCGACAAAGTGGCAGCGGCAACCTCGTCTCGCTTGTTGAAACCAGGCGGAATTACCACCACCACTATTAGTAGTGGCCAGCAATGGGACGCGCCAAACGGCTGGGCCCCGCTGCAGTGGGTGGCCGCGGAAGGACTGCAGAATTACGGGCAAGAGAAGGTCTCGATGGAGGTAACCTGGCGCTTCCTGAAGAACGTTCAGCATACTTATGACCGGGAAAAGAAACTGGTCGAGAAGTATGACGTGTCGACAACCGGTACTGGTGGCGGCGGCGGTGAGTATCCGTTGCAGGACGGCTTCGGTTGGAGTAACGGTGTGACATTGAAAATGCTGGATCGGGTCTGCCCGAAAGCGAAACCCTGCGACAGCGTGCCGGAAAATCAGCCTGCGGCAAATGATGAAACAGCGCCGGTGAATGCGACGGCGCAGTAAGTGAGTATTGCCGGGTGGCGGCTACGCCTTACCCGGCTTACATGTTGAACTCACAGGGCTTCGCTTAGAAACTGTAACTCGCCCCTAACTGATACGTCCTGTCACGCCCAATCCAGCAGTTGGTCGCATCGTAGCAGGTCAGTGTCTCTTTATTGGTGATGTTCTGCGCACTGGCTTTAAGCGTTAGCCCTGCCAGCGAGGGCAGAATTTCGCCCATCCGGTACGAGGCCGCCAGATCGTACTGCGTAGTGCCGCCCAGTTTACCCGCATCGTTAGACGGAGAGATTTCCATCGGGCCGGTGTAGCGTGCGCCCGCCCCCAGCATCAGCCCTTTCAACGCCGTGTTCTCAAAGGTGTAATCCCCCCAGAGATTGAAGGCATTCTCCGGAACCTGCGTTGGACGTTTCCCCTGGTATTTATCATCTTCGGTATTGATCGCGTGGGTGTACGCATAGTTGGCAATCAGCGTCAGGTTGTCCATCGGACGGCTGATGGCGGACAACTCTGCCCCTTTAGACTCCACTTCCCCGGTCTGACGATAGTTCAGGAAACCCGGATCGGAAGTGACGACATTTTTCTGACGGATGTTAAACACCGAGGCGGTAAAGGTGGTGGCGTAGTCGGCCAGCAGATATTTTACCCCACCTTCCACCTGCTTGCTGGTGGTCGGTTTGACGTCTTTCGCCACGAGCGTTCCCTGCGGGGAGACTGGCGCAAAACCTTCTGAGTAGCTGATAAATGGCGATATCCCGTTATCAAAGGCGTAAAGTGCCCCCAGACGTTTGGTAACGCGATCCTGCGATACCCAGGCTTTATCGCCGTTTTGCAGATAATTGGTGGTGACGGAGCGGTAATCGTCGTAGCGCAGGCTACCCAGCAGATTGAGGCCGCCAAATTCCACCTGATCCTGCAGGTAATAACCGTTCTGTTGGTAGCTGAGACGGTTTTTCTGGGCGGTGTAGAGCCCCAGCGCGCTTTCATGGATCTGCGAATAATCAGGATGACGCATATCCATACCCGGCGTGGCCGACGCGTAGCGATAATGGAAATGGGAGTTCAGCTTCTGATAGTCAAACCCGGCCAGCAGATGGTGTTTCCAGTCACCCAGCGTAATGGTTTTGGTCACCTGGTTATCGATGTTAAAGCTCTTAAGGTCTTCATCGGTGGTATAGGCGAAGCGGTTGAGCTCGTATACCTCGCTTCCTGTCCCTGTCGCGTAGGCGCTGCGCTGGTGGGTATCGACGTCGAAATAGCGCGCTTTCTGATTAAAGCCCCAGCCGCTGTCAAATTCGTGTTCGAAGCTGTAGCCCAGCATCCACTGACGCTGTTTAAACCCGTTCCACTCATCTCCGGCGTAATCGCGCTTGCCCGCGTATTTCGAGCGCAGATAAGCAAGCGGCAACGGGTTAGACGGCGTCAGGCTCGGGGTGTTTTGCGCCAGGGCATCCAGGGTGAGTCGGGTTTTGCTGTCCGGTTGCCAGGTGACTGACGGGGCAATCAGGTAGTTTTCATAGCGGGTAGTGTGCGGCTGATCGTCATTTTCCGTCGCTTTGCCCAGCAAACGGTAGTTCCAGTCGCTGTCGGCAATTTGTCCGGTTGAGTCGAGATAGCCCTCTTTCAGATTACGGTTCCCGGTGTTAAAACCGACCTCAGTCCGGGCTTCTCGCTGCGGCTTTTTACTTTGGATATTCACCAGCCCGCCCGGAGAACCTCCGCCATAAAGTACCGATGAAGGGCCTTTCAGGATATCAACACTGTCTATTAACAGCGGATCGATGCGCGCCTTGGTGTTTCCGGTGACGTTATAGGGCAGTTGCAACCCGTTGTAGAACTCCTGGTCGACGGTAAAACCACGAATTTTATATTCGCTCATGTAGGAGGTATTCCCGCGCACCTCGGTTGAGACGCCCGGGGCATAGCGCAGGATTTCATTCACCGAATTCGCGTGACGCTTTTCTATTTCCGGTGCAGAGAGGGTCGTGATGACCTGCGGCGTTTTACTTTCGGCAACGGCCGATTTCGTGGCGCTGTTCGTCCAGGCAGGCAGTGCGCTGCCCTGCTCTGAGCCCGTAACAACGATTGTTGATTCTTCGGCAAACGCCTGGGCCTGCAATGCCAGCGTGACGGCACCTGCCAGGGCGCACAGCGCAAAACGTGAGGTATTCATAATGTCGTCTTGTTGTTAGATGCAATTAGGAACGACAATTATTATCATTTAGATTGACAAATCAATACTAAGATAAAAAAACGGCCCTCCGCAGAGAGCCGTTTATGTCATTTTATGCTCGTCGCAGTAATCGGAATATGCCCAACACCACAACGGCACCCACGACAGCGACCAGAAAACTGTGCAGGTCAAAACCACTTATGTTGCCTCCAAAACCAAACATCGTCGCCAGCCAGCCGCCCACAACCGCACCAACGACCCCGAGTACACAGGTCAAAATAAAGCCGCCGCCATCGTTTCCCGGCATGATCAATTTAGCGATAGCGCCAGCAATAAGACCAAAGATAATCCAGGCGATGATACCCATAGCGATGCCCTCTTGCAGGTTTAACGCATGTGCAGAAAACCTTCTGCACAGCTACCTTAATTATAGGTCATCACCAGAAAACCATTTTCATCTCACCGACTTATCTTTTCTTAAACAGGTAAAAAAACTCACCGGTTTGTATTAAGTTTCATTGTTGATTGCCGATAACGCTAAGACAGTCTGTCATCTTTCAAGGAGCCATCCGGCGTGAGTCATTACAGTGAGCAGTTCCTCAAGCAAAATCCGCTGGCTGTATTAGGGGTATTACGCGACCTGCAAAAAGGCGAAGTGCCGCTGCGCATCAGTTGGTCGAATAATCAGTTCATCAGCAAGATCCTTGATGCCTCGCAGGAGCGGCTGGTTATCGACCTGGGCAGTCAGGAGTATGAAAACCGCGCCGCACTGAAAGCGGAAAATATCGCGGTGATGGCCGAAACGCAGGGGGCGAAAGTGGAGTTTGTCCTGCCACGACTGGAACTGAGCGAATATCAGGGGCTTCCTGCTTTTGTTACGCCTCTTCCCACTAATCTCTGGTTTGTCCAGCGTCGTGAGTATTTCCGCATCAGCGCTCCGCTTCAGCCAGCCTATTTTTGTAAGGCCAAAATGCCGGACAAAAAAGAGATCCGTTTCCGCCTTTTCGATCTGTCTCTTGGCGGTATGGGCGCACTGATGGATACCGCGAAACCTGAGGGGCTGGTTGAAGGTATGCGTTTTACCCAGATCGAACTGGATATGGGAGGCTGGGGTCGCTTTTATTTTGATGCACAACTGATAGCCATCAGCGATCGCAAAGTCGTAGACAGCAAAAACGAGACTATCACTACGCCACGCCTGAGCTTCCGTTTCCTTAATGTGGGGCCCGGCGCAGAGCGCGAACTTCAGCGTATTATCTATTCACTGGAGCGGGAAGCGCGGCAACGCGCCAATAAAGTTCTGTGAGAAAAGTCGGGCAGCGTAACCGCCGCCCGTGTACGGCATTACATGGCATCCATCGCTTTCTGAACTTTCCAGATATAACGAGGCGCCTGTGGTGCCGGATGATTCTTAGCCACATGTTCAAAGAACTCATCTTTGTCCATGCCATTAATTTCCGCAATCGCCTCTTTCCGGTCAGAGGAGAAGGTTCTGAGCAACGCGCCGGCACCGTTAACATAAGAAACCACGAGCGCATACTGCATCACCTCCGGGTCCTGAATCCCCTTCAGCACCCCATGTTCCATAATGCTCAGGTAGGCGGTTCCCATCGAAATGTTGCGTTCCGGGTTTTTCAGCTCACTGGTCGAAGGCTGACCGTTCCAGCCCATATAGCGGTAGACCTCTTTTCCCGCCGTTGATGCTTTAAGCTGCATCAGCCCCACCGCGTTGGATTTGCTGACGAGCGTTGGATTACCGCCGGACTCCACCGCAATAATCGCGGTGATCAGTCGTGGACTAACACCCCAGGCCTTTCCGGCTTGTTCGCTGATTGGCATCCACTGCATGGCCCGTTTTACAGGCACTTCCGGGTTCCAGGGCGGGTTTTGATAATCATGTTTGGAACTACAGCCAGCAAGCAACACAATCAAAAAAGCAAACCATCTCAATTTCACGTCATCTATCCTTATAGCCGGTCATCGCGGTGCGCCGCCTCTTGAAGCAGGCGGCGTATAAGCGGCATGATATAGACAATTAGTTTCTCATTCAGCAAGGAATTGCCATGTCTCAGTTTCATCTCATCGCGCCATCGGGCTACTGCATTAACCAGGACGCGGCACAACGGGGCGTTCAGCGCTTGCTGGAGTCTGGCCATCAGGTAGAAAATCAGACGATTATCCCTCGCCGTCTTCAGCGTTTTGCCGGAACGGAAGCGCAGAGGCTGAATGATATTAATAGCCTGGTGAACCTGAAGGGCGAAAACCAGATTGTGCTCGCGGTGCGCGGGGGATACGGTGCGAGTCGCTTACTGGAGAGTATCGACTGGCAAGGGCTGGCACAGCGTCAACAGCAGGATCCGCTGCTGATCTGCGGACACAGCGATTTCACGGTGATCCAGCTTGGGCTGCTCGCTTTGCATAACGTTATTACCTTCAGCGGTCCGATGCTGGCGGGTAATTTCGGCGCACCAGAGCTGGATACGTTTACCATGGAACATTTCTGGCTTGCGCTGCAAAAACCGACCTATAGCGTGAAATGGCAAGGCCGTGGGCCACACTGGGAGTGTGAGGGCCAGCTCTGGGGCGGTAACCTGGCGATGCTGGTCTCGCTGATTGGTACGCCGTGGTTGCCGCAAATTGAGGGCGGCATTCTGGTGCTTGAAGATATCAACGAACATCCGTTCCGTGTTGAGCGTATGTTATTGCAGCTTTATCACGCCGGGATCCTCGAAAGTCAGTCCGCGATTGTACTGGGCAGTTTTAGCGGCTCGGCACCGAATGATTATGACGCAGGTTACTCTCTTGAGACCATGGTCGACTTCATTCGCTCGCGGCTGGATATTCCGGTTATTACTGGGCTGGATTTTGGCCATGAGCAGCAGACTGTGACCCTGGCGCTGGGGGCGCACGCCGCACTGGTTCATGATAATTCAGGCAGTCGACTAACCATCAGCGGCCATCCTGTCATAAAGGCATAAAAAAACCGTTTAACCCCCTTAATAAAACGCTGTTGCCACCGTTAATATGTTAGGGTTTTAGTAACAGCGTTAACATTGAGGTGGGAGAAAGACAACATTGGATGCCGCAGCGATAATCAGCCTTTTCATTCTGGGTTCTGTGCTTGTAACCAGTAGTATTTTATTAAGTTCATTTTCATCGCGTCTCGGCATACCTATTCTTGTTATTTTCCTTGCCATCGGCATGCTGGCTGGCATTGATGGCATCGGCGGTATCCCATTCGATAACTACCCTTTCGCTTACATGGTGAGTAACCTCGCGCTGGCGGTGATCCTGCTGGACGGTGGAATGCGCACCCAGGCGAGTTCGTTCCGTGTGGCCTTAGGGCCGGCACTGTCGCTCGCCACAGTCGGTGTGTTGATTACCTCTGGCCTGACCGGGATGATGGCCGCGTGGCTTTTCCATCTCAATATCATGGAAGGCTTGTTGATTGGCGCTATCGTTGGCTCAACCGATGCCGCAGCCGTGTTTTCTCTGCTCGGCGGAAAGGGGCTTAACGAACGTGTTGGTTCCACGCTTGAGATTGAATCCGGCAGTAACGATCCGATGGCGGTGTTTCTCACCATCACGTTAATCGAGATGATTCAGCAGCACGAAAACGGGCTGAGCTGGATGTTTGCCTGGCATATTCTGCAGCAGTTCGGTCTGGGTATTATCATCGGTCTGGCGGGCGGTTATCTGTTACAGCAGATGATCAACCGTATCTCGCTTCCTCTGGGGCTTTACCCTCTGCTGGCGCTGAGCGGCGGCATTCTGATTTTTGCCGTTACCACGGCGCTGGATGGCAGCGGCATTCTGGCGGTTTATCTCTGCGGATTCCTGATGGGCAACCGTCCGATTCGCAATCGTCATGCCATTTTACAGAATTTCGACGGTCTGGCGTGGCTGGCGCAAATCGGCATGTTCCTGGTGCTGGGTCTGCTGGTCACGCCGTCAGACCTGTTGCCGATTGCCGTTCCGGCGCTGATGCTTTCTGCGTGGATGATCTTCTTCGCCCGTCCGCTATCGGTGTTTGCGGGCCTGCTGCCGTTTCGCGGTTTCAATCTGCGTGAACGGGTTTTTATCAGTTGGGTGGGGCTGCGTGGTGCGGTGCCGATTATTCTTGCCGTCTTCCCGATGATGGCCGGTCTGGATAATGCGCGATTGTTCTTTAACGTGGCGTTCTTCGTGGTTCTGATCTCCCTGCTGTTCCAGGGAACCTCGCTCGGGTGGGCAGCGAAAAAAGCCAAAGTGGTGGTCCCTCCTGTCGGCTGGCCGGTTTCCCGCGTGGGGCTGGACATTCACCCTCAGAACCCATGGGAACAATTCGTCTATCAGTTGAGCGCTGACAAATGGTGTGTGGGAGCATCGCTTCGCGATTTACATATGCCAACCGAAACGCGTATTGCCGCGCTGTTCCGTGATAATGCCCTGCTGCATCCTACCGGCAGCACTCGTCTGCGCGAAGGCGATATCCTGTGTGTCATTGGCCGCGAGCGCGATCTGCCTGCGCTGGGCAAACTGTTCAGTCAGTCGCCACCAGTGGCACTGGATCAGCGCTTCTTTGGTGATTTTATTCTGGAAGCGAGTGCTAAGTTTGCCGATGTGGCGCTGATTTACGGTCTGGATGAGGGACTGGAGTACCGCGATAAACAGCAAACGCTGGGTGAAATCATTCAGCAACTGCTGGGTGCAGCCCCTGTCGTTGGTGACCAGGTGGAGTTTGCCGGGATGATCTGGACGGTGGCCGAAAAAGAAGATAATGAGGTCAGGAAAGTTGGCGTGAGGCCAATGGACGAGGAAGCGGAGTAGCGGTTTTCTGCCGGGTAAGCGCTCGCGCTACCCGGCGAATATATGTTACACCGTCACAACCGGCACTCTTGGCGCCAGAGCACACATCAATTCGTACCCCACCGTTCCTGCCGCAGCGGCCACATCGTCAATTTTGATTTCATTACCCCACAGCTCAACCGGTGAACCGATCCCCGCCTGCGGGCATGGCGTCAAATCAACGGCCAGCATATCCATAGAGATAGTACCCACCGTACCGGTGCGCACACCATCTACCAGGACTGGCGTGCCGGTCGGGGCGATGCGCGGGTAGCCGTCGGCATAGCCGCCCGCCACAATACCAATCCGTTGCTCACCCTTCGCCCGGTAACGGCTGCCGTAGCCCACCGTGTCACCGGCCTTCAGCGTCTGCACGCCGATGATTTCACTGCGCAGGGTCATGACCGGCTTCAGGCCGCTGTTGGCGATATCCTGCCACTGACCTGACGGAGATGCGCCGTACAAGACAATCCCCGGGCGCACCCAGTTATAGTGGGCTTCAGGATGCCATAGCGTGGCGGCTGAGTTTGACAGCGAGCGCGGACAATCCAGCCCTTCAGCCGCCTGCTCAATACGCACCATGGCATCGGCAATGCCATCAGGTTTTTCCGCATCGGCAAAGTGCGCCATCAACGTCATTTCACCCACATTCTTCAGTGCACGAAGCTGTTGCCAGACTGTATGAACCCGCTCAGGCTGGAAGCCCAGGCGGTTCATACCGCTGTTGACCTTGAGATAAATATCCAGCGGTGCGTGCAGTTTTGCATCCTGCAGGGCTTTAATTTGCCAGTTGCTGTGAACGCTGGTGGTCAGACGGTACTTATCCAGTAACGGCAGGTCGTCGGCGTGGAAGAAACCCTCAAGCAACAGGATAGGCCCTTTCCAGCCGCGCTCACGCAGCAGAATGGCCTCTTCCAGATTAAGTAACGCAAAACCGTCGGTGGCGCTCAGTGCGCTCCAGATACGGTCAATACCGTGGCCGTAGGCATTCGCTTTCACCACCGACCAGACGCGTGAACCAGGTGCTGCCCGGCGTACAATTTGCAGGTTATCCTTCAGGGCCTGCAAATCCAGCTGAGCCAGAACAGGACGGGACATGACAACTCCTTAGTTATGCGCGCCGTGCAGGTGCTGTGGACGCGAAGGGGTAAACCCCGATTGATAGCGTGCGGCACTTAAATCGTCAAACGGAATGGCCGGCGTGCGCCCGGAAATCAGGTCGCTCAACAGCTGGCCAGACCCACAGGCCATCGTCCAGCCAAGCGTACCGTGTCCGGTATTGGTCCACAGATTTTTAAACGGTGTGCGGCCCACGATAGGTGTGCCGTCCGGGGTCATTGGACGAAGACCGGTCCAGAATGTCGCCTGTTCAACAAAACCTCCGCGCGGGAAGAGATCCCCTACCACCATCTCCAGTGTTTCACGACGCGGCTTCAGCAGCTCGGTGTTGAAGCCGACAATCTCCGCCATCCCACCGACGCGAATACGGTTATCGAAACGGGTAATGGCAATTTTGTAGGTTTCATCCAGGATGGTCGACACGGGCGCGCCGCTCTCCTCTTTCACCGGAATGGTCAGCGAGTAGCCCTTGAGCGGGTAGACAGGAATATCGAGAATGCCTTTCAGCATGGCAGTGGAGTACGAGCCAAACGCCATGACGTAAGCATCGGCTTTGATCACCTCATCTCCACACTTCACGCCGTAAATCTTTTCCCCTTCCGACAGCAGCTTATCGACAGAGGTGTTAAAGCGGAATTTCACCCCCGCCTGCTCGCACATTTGCGCCAGACGTTGCGTAAAGAGCTGGCAGTCACCGGTTTCGTCATTAGGCAGACGCAGACCGCCCGTCAGTTTGTGCGCCACTTCCGCCAGAGCCGGTTCAACCTGACCAAGCTGACTGGCTTCCAGCAATTGATACGGTACTCCGGCATCTTCCAGCACGGCGATATCACGGGTCGCATTTTCGTACTGTTGCTCTGTACGGAACAGCTGCAGTGTCCCGCCCTGGCGGCCTTCGTACTCAATACCGGTCGACGCACGCAAGGCTTTCAGACAATCACGGCTGTATTCCGCCAGACGCACCATACGCCCTTTGTTTTCCATGTAGTGTCGGGTGTCGCAGTTGCGCAGCATTTGCCACATCCACTTCAACTGGAACTGGGTGCCGTCGAGGCTGATGGCCAGCGGCGCATGGCGCTGGAACATCCATTTAATCGCTTTCAGTGGAACACCGGGGGCCGCCCACGGCGCCGCATAGCCCGGAGAAATTTGTCCGGCATTCGCCGCGCTGGTTTCAAGCGCAGGTCCTGACTCACGATCGATAACGGTCACGTCATGTCCCGCCTGACTTAAATACCAGGCGCTGGTTACGCCAACGACACCACTTCCCAGTATGACAACACGCATAGCCACTCCATTATGTGCAAAAGAACAATCCTCTAATTACAGATTGATAACCTAGTTGAAAATATTATTCAACATATGACTTTTTTATGGTGACTTACCTCACACATCCCCCAGCATCAGGGGATAGTGCTAATTTGGGATCTCATGCTGCGCGTTATTTTTAACCAGCATAATATGCTGCGAGACACCGTTTATTTGCCGTATCAAAAACGCGAAATCGCAAAGAAAAAATTTCTGCTCCAGCACGCTTTTTAACACGTTGATCTATGCTTGAAAGGAGGCTCTCCAGACAGAGAGAGCACCCACAACGAGGGCGCGCTAATGGCTACTATTGATTCCCTGAACAAGGACAACACACGTCTGAGCGATGGACCCGACTGGACCTTCGAGCTGCTGGATGTCTACCTCGCCGAAATCGACCGGGTTGCAAAACTGTATCGCCTGGATACCTATCCGCATCAGATTGAAGTCATTACGTCCGAACAGATGATGGACGCTTACTCCAGCGTCGGGATGCCGATTAACTATCCTCACTGGTCGTTTGGTAAAAAATTTATTGAAACGGAACGGTTGTATAAGCACGGCCAGCAGGGGCTGGCGTATGAGATTGTCATCAACTCCAACCCGTGTATTGCTTATTTGATGGAAGAGAACACCATTACCATGCAGGCGCTGGTGATGGCGCATGCCTGCTACGGACACAACTCCTTTTTCAAGAACAACTACCTGTTCCGCAGCTGGACAGATGCCAGTTCTATTGTCGATTACCTCATCTTCGCCCGTAAGTACATTACCGACTGTGAAGAGCGTTACGGCGTGGATGAAGTGGAAAAACTGCTCGACTCGTGCCACGCGCTGATGAACTACGGCGTGGATCGCTATAAACGTCCACAGAAAATCTCCCTGCAGGAGGAGAAAGCCCGGCAGAAAAGCCGCGAAGAGTATCTGCAAAGCCAGGTGAATATGTTGTGGCGTACTCTGCCGAAGCGTGAGGAAGAGAAAGCAGTTGCCGAAGCGCGTCGCTATCCGTCTGAGCCGCAAGAAAACCTGCTCTATTTTATGGAGAAGAATGCTCCGCTGCTGGAGCCATGGCAGCGTGAGATCCTGCGCATCGTGCGCAAGGTAAGCCAGTATTTCTACCCGCAAAAACAGACCCAGGTGATGAACGAGGGCTGGGCAACATTCTGGCACTACACCATTCTCAACCACCTGTATGACGAAGGAAAAGTCACCGAGCGGTTTATGATGGAATTCCTGCATAGCCATACCAATGTGGTGTTCCAGCCGCCGTACAACAGCCCGTGGTACAGCGGTATTAATCCGTACGCGCTTGGCTTTGCCATGTTCCAGGACATTAAACGTATCTGTCAGTCACCTACAGAGGAAGACAAGTACTGGTTCCCGGATATCGCTGGTTCCGACTGGCTGGAAACGCTGCATTTCGCCATGCGCGACTTTAAGGATGAGAGCTTTATCAGCCAGTTTATGTCGCCGAAGATCATGCGTGATTTCCGCTTCTTTACCGTCCTGGACGATGACCGGAATAATTATCTGGAGATTTCAGCGATCCATAACGAAGAGGGGTACCGTGAGATCCGCTCTCGCCTCTCTTCTCAGTACAACCTGAGCAATCTTGAACCCAATATTCAGGTGTGGAACGTTGATTTACGCGGTGACCGTTCTCTGACCTTGCGTTATATCCCGCACAACCGCGCGCCACTGGATAAAGGGCGTAAAGAAGTGCTGAAGCATGTGCATCGCCTGTGGGGCTTTGACGTGCAACTTGAGCAGCAGAATGAAGATGGTAGCGTGGAGTTACTTGAGCGTTGTCCGGCGCGGTTGAATACGCTGTAGCTCTGCCCTGTTTGTCCGCTAAGCGTCGCGCCATCCGACGAAAAAAAAACCTCTCATATGAGAGGTTTTTTTATTTAACGACTTTGAATCGCTAAATCACCCGGTAGGGTTTTCTGCATACGGTGCCAGATTTCACCAGAGTCATGGCCGTAGCGACGCACGGTTTCATAGACCTGATCGTGCAGACCTTCAGAACAGAGCTTGCTCAGCTTATGGTAGAAACCCAGTGCCAGGCTGCGGGCTTCCGGATTAGCAAAATAGTGGCGACCAATGCGGGTATACAGCCCTTTCATCCCGTTCAGAATAAGGCCATAGATTGGGTTGCCAGAGGCAAACGCCAGCCCACGGAAGACGTTGTAATCGAGGGTTGCAAACGCATCTGCGTGATCTTCAACTTCGTTCGCACTGGCCAGTACTGCAAGAGCGTCTTCAGGATGCTGACGAAAAGCGGTACGAATAAAGATCGTCGCGATGTTGGTGCGAACAGAAAGCAGATTATCGATCAGTTGCGGCACGCTTTCATGGTCGAGACGCGCCAGCGTTTCAAGAATGTTCAGCCCGGAAGTTTCCCAGAAGTTGTTCACTTTCGTTGGTTTGCCGTGCTGAATCGTCAACCACCCATCACGTGCCAGTCGCTGGAGCACTTCACGCAGCGTGGTGCGAGTGACGCCAATCAGTTCAGAGAGTTCGCGTTCAGCCGGAAGAATGGACCCCGCAGGAAAACGATTATTCCAGATGCTTTCAATGATGTACTCTTCCGCGAAACCCGCCGGGCTCTGCGCCTTAATGACCATAGTGAGATTTCCATTACACAGCTTTAGCAAATTGGACTCATCATACCAGAGGCACGCTGTAGCAGATAGCGCGGCAAAGAGAGAAAAGAGGGATCACGGTTTCATTTTTGTGAAATTTACAATGCAGTCATATCCACCTCCAGGCCGCGATTTTTGCGTATACTCATGTTTTGTCTTAGTTGACGGGGAAGGACGTCTGTCGTGGAAATTTCTTTTGGGCGCGCAGTGTGGCGCAATTTTTTAGGCCAGTCACCCGACTGGTACAAACTGTTATTACTGGTGTTCCTGATCGTTAACCCCATCATTTTTATTGTGAACCCGTTTATTGCCGGGTGGTTGCTGGTCGCGGAATTTATCTTCACTCTGGCGATGGCGCTAAAATGTTATCCCCTGCTGCCTGGCGGCTTGCTGGCTTTTGAAGCGGTCGTTATCGGTATGACCAGCGCAGAGCACGTGAAAGCAGAACTGGCCTCGAATCTTGAAGTACTTCTGCTGCTGATATTTATGGTGGCCGGTATCTACTTTATGAAGCAGCTACTGCTGTTTATCTTTACCCGCCTGCTGCTCAGTATTCCGTCGAAAACGCTTCTGTCGCTGGCCTTCTGCATGGCTGCCGCGTTTCTTTCGGCCTTCCTGGATGCACTGACGGTTGTTGCCGTGGTGATAAGCGTAGCCGTTGGATTTTACGGAATTTACCACCGGGCGGCCTCTTCGCGTCCCGGGGACGATCTGCTGGATGACAGCCAGGTTGACACTTACCACCGGGAAGTGCTGGAACAGTTCCGCGCCTTCCTGCGAAGCCTGATGATGCATGCCGGTGTCGGCACCGCACTGGGTGGCGTGATGACAATGGTGGGTGAACCGCAAAACCTGATCATTGCCAAAGCGGCAGGCTGGCACTTTGGTGATTTCTTCCTGCGAATGGCACCGGTGAGTGTACCGGTTCTGCTCTGCGGCCTGGTGACCTGTATGCTGGTGGAGAAGTTTCGTCTCTTTGGCTACGGTGCACAACTCCCGGACCCGGTACGTCAGGAACTGCAAAAATTCGATCTGCAAAGCCGTAGCCAGCGGACACGCCAGGAGACACTGCGTCTTATTGCGCAGGGGATCATCGGTGTCTGGCTTATTGCCGCGCTGGCGTTTCATCTTGCAGAAGTAGGATTAATTGGCCTGTCGGTCATTATCCTCGCCGCCACTTTCACTGGTGTGACGGATGAGCATGCTATCGGCAAAGCGTTTACTGAAGCCCTGCCGTTTACCGCACTGTTGGCTGTATTTTTTGCCGTTGTGGCGGTGATTATTGACCAACACCTCTTCGCGCCAATTATTGCCTTTGTTTTACAGGCTGCACCGGATGCTCAGCTCTCGCTGTTTTATCTGTTTAACGGCCTGCTTTCGTCGATATCAGATAACGTCTTTGTCGGAACGGTCTACATCAACGAAGCGAAAGCTGCCATGGAGCAAGGCGTCATCAGCACAGGTCAGTTTGAGTTACTGGCTGTGGCGATCAATACCGGCACTAATCTGCCGTCGGTGGCGACGCCTAACGGACAAGCCGCTTTCCTCTTCCTGTTGACCTCTGCACTGGCGCCACTCATACGACTTTCTTATGGCAAGATGGTCTGGATGGCCCTGCCCTATACGCTGGTGCTCACGATCGTGGGATTGCTTTGCGTCAAAATTACCCTCATTCCCTGTACGCAATGGTTGATACAAGCGGGTATACTTGCGGCGCAGTAAAGTATGTATATCGGGCAGTTCGCTGCCCGTTTGCCTTTTCGCACGATAAACATCCAATTACGTTTTATTTCGTCAGGTACATCTGGCGCGAAAGACGAATTCGTTTACACTGCGCTTTCTAAGCATGTTCCAGGGAAATGATTATGTTGAGATTTTTAAACCAGTGCTCCCGCGGTCGCGGAGCGTGGTTGTTAATGGCCCTGACCGCCTTTGCGCTGGAAATGGTCGCGCTGTGGTTCCAGCATGTGATGGGACTTAAACCCTGCGTGCTCTGCATCTACGAGCGCTGCGCACTGTTCGGCATTATGGGCGCTGGCCTGGTGGGTGCGATTGCACCGAAAACGCCGTTGCGCTACGCCGCAATCGCTATCTGGTTGTACAGCGCCTGGAAAGGGATTGAACTCTCCTGGCAGCACACTATGATGCAGCTGCATCCGTCACCGTTTATGACCTGTGATTTCGCCGCCCGCTTCCCGAGCTGGTTGCCGTTGGATAAATGGCTGCCGCAGGTTTTTGTTGCCTCCGGTGACTGCTCCGTTCGTCAGTGGGAATTCCTGACTCTGGAGATGCCGCAGTGGCTGGTGGGTATTTTTGTGACCTACTTCGTCGTGGCACTGCTGGTGCTGATTGCCCAGCCATTCAAACCGAAGAAACGCGATTTGTTTGGAAGGTAAACGCAGCGCGACCCGATACACAGCAAACAATAAAAAACCCGCCTCGGCGGGTTTTTTATTTCAACTCAACGGTTGGGATGATTCATGATGTGATCTTCCCAGTCCCGGACCTCAGACTCTTTCACCGCAATGTGGCGTACTGAAATGCGCTCACCGTGCATCGCCGCTTTCGACCCCGTCAGCAGCGGGTGCCAGTTCGGTAAATCCTTCCCTTCCGCCAGCAGGCGATACGCGCAGGTATGCGGCAGCCATTCGAAGGTTGGCAGATTATCGCGGGTTAATTTGATGCAGTCCGGCTCAAACTCGAACCGACGCTCATAGTTACGGCACTGGCAGGTTTTGATGTTCAACTGTTTGCAGGCAACGTTGGTGAAGTAGATTTCGTCAGAATCTTCATCCATCAGCTTGTGCAGGCAGCACTGCCCGCATCCGTCGCACAATGATTCCCATTCCGCGTCAGTCATGTCATCAAGAGTTTTGCTTTGCCAGAAAGGGATGTCGTTCATCAGGATGTCCACACGTCAAAAGAAAGCGCACCTTATAACGAGTCTGGCACGTTGTTGCAAGTTTTGCCGCCCTCTTCAGGCGGCAAGATGCGGTTACAGCACGCGGGTTTTCAGCGACAGGCCATTAAAACCAACGTCCAGTTCATCGCCGCTAATAAGGGGGCCGACACCTTCGGGCGTACCAGTCAGGATCACATCACCCGGTTTCAGGGTAAAGAAGCGGCTCATATAGGCGATCAGCGGCACAATCTTATGGATCATATCGGCCGTAGTGCCCTGCTGACGGATCTCCCCATTGACCTTGAGGCTGAGCGGCGTGTCCTGCGGATCGCGGGTAAATTCGCTGACCGGAACAAAACCGGAAATGGGGCAGGAATTATCAAAACCTTTGGCTTTTTCCCACGGTTGCCCCGCTTTCTTCATTTTGCCCTGAACATCGCGCAGTGTCAGATCCAGAGCCACGCCGTAACCGGCAATCGCTTTCTGGACATGTTCTTCAGAGGCCTGACGCAGCGTCGCACCGATCAGCACAGCGAGTTCAACTTCGTGATGGACTGAACCCAACCCCTGCGGTAAGGCCAGCGGCTGACGGATATCACAAAGCGCCGTTTCTGGCTTAATGAACAGAACCGGTTCTTCTGGCGTCGCGCTGCCCATCTCCTGAATATGTTTTGCATAGTTGCTGCCCACGCAGACCACTTTGCTGACGGGATAATCCAGTAATGCACCTTGCCAGTTATGATGTTGATACATGGTCGCCCCCTAAACGGTTGATGTGTTGTGCCCAAAAACAGTTGAGACTATTTTTTTCCGTTCGCCTCAAGATGCTGTTTTAATAAATTCTCGGGCGGTGGTGGAAGCTGTAAATAATAGCCCTGCTCGGTTAATGCCGTTTTCACTTTTTCCAGATCGGCATTCACCAGAGTCTTACGACCATCCAGCGGCAGCAGCATCGCCAGCTGTGGTCGGCCAAAGCTTTTCATTAATTCTTCAGGCACGCGGGAAAAATCGTCTTTCTTTTCGACATAAAGATAGGTCTGGTCACGACTTGTACTTCTGTAGATCACACAAAACATGTTTTTACTCTGAATTAATGGGTGGTTGCTTGCCTCAATATACTCCTGACTATAACATGCCTGATACTCTTCGGAATATCGCAGCGAGTGGTTGCGGTTAATAGCAAATTGAGTAAGGCCAGGATGTCAAACACGCCCATCGAGCTTAAAGGCAGTAGCTTCACCTTATCAGTGGTACATTTGCATGATGCAAAACCCGAGGTTATTCGTCAGGCGTTAGAAGACAAAATCGCCCAGGCTCCCGCTTTTCTGAAACACGCCCCTGTTGTTATCAATGTCAGCGCGCTTGAAGCGCCGGTTAACTGGAAACTTCTCCAGCAAGCCGTCTCCTCGACCGGGCTGCGTATTGTTGGCATCAGCGGCTGCAAAGATACTGAGCTGAAAGCGGAAATTGACCGTGCTGGGCTGCCACTTCTGACTGAGGGCAAAGAAAAAGCCTCACGTGCAGCACCTGTTGCCGTCCAGACGCCCCCTCCTGCGGTGCAAAACGTTACCGCTGTCACAAAAACGCGAATGATTGATGTACCGGTTCGTTCCGGTCAGCGCATTTATGCACCAAACTGTGATCTGATTGTTACAAGCCACGTCAGTGCTGGCGCAGAGCTGATTGCAGATGGCAATATTCACGTTTACGGTATGATGCGTGGACGTGCGCTCGCGGGTGCAAGTGGCGATCGGGATGCACAAATATTTTGTACTCACCTGACGGCGGAACTGGTGTCCATCGCAGGTGAATATTGGCTGAGCGACAAGATCCCAGCCGAATTTTATGGCAAAGCGGCTCGTCTGCGCCTGGCAGACGACGCGTTGACCGTTCAACCGTTGAATTGATCCCTTTTTAACAAGGAATTTCTATGGCACGCATTATTGTTGTTACTTCGGGTAAAGGAGGCGTTGGCAAGACCACCTCCAGCGCGGCCATCGCTACTGGTTTGGCCCAGAAGGGAAAGAAAACCGTCGTTATCGACTTCGATATCGGTCTGCGTAACCTCGACCTGATCATGGGATGTGAGCGTCGCGTCGTGTATGACTTTGTGAACGTCATTCAGGGCGATGCTACGCTGAACCAGGCGCTGATTAAAGATAAGCGCACCGAGAACCTCTACATTCTCCCGGCCTCTCAGACGCGTGACAAAGACGCGCTGACCCGTGAAGGAGTCGAAAAGGTGCTCGATGATCTGAAAAAAATGGAGTTCGACTTTGTGGTCTGCGACTCCCCTGCGGGTATCGAAACCGGTGCCCTGATGGCGCTCTACTTCGCTGATGAAGCAATCATCACCACCAACCCTGAAGTTTCATCCGTGCGTGACTCAGACCGCATTCTGGGGATCCTCGCGTCGAAATCACGTCGTGCGGAAAATGGCGAAGACCCGATTAAAGAACACCTGCTGCTCACCCGCTACAACCCGGGCCGCGTGAACAAAGGTGACATGCTGAGCATGGAAGACGTGCTGGAGATCCTGCGCATCAAGCTGGTGGGTGTAATCCCGGAAGATCAGTCCGTGTTACGCGCCTCTAACCAGGGCGAGCCAGTGATCCTTGATACAATGGCAGATGCAGGTAAAGCGTATGCTGATACTGTTGACCGTCTGCTGGGAGAAGAACGTCCTTTCCGCTTCATTGAAGAAGAGAAGAAAGGTTTCCTCAAACGCCTGTTCGGAGGATAAGTTATGGCATTACTGGACTTTTTTCTCTCGCGGAAAAAGAACACCGCCAACATCGCTAAAGAACGTCTGCAAATTATCGTGGCGGAGCGCCGTCGTAGCGACGCCGAGCCTCATTACCTGCCGCAGTTGCGTAAGGACATCCTGGAAGTGATCTGTAAGTATGTGCAGATTGACCCGGAGATGGTCACCGTACAGCTGGAGCAGAAAGACGGGGATATTTCGATTCTGGAGCTGAACGTTACGCTCCCGGAAGCGGAAGAGTCACGTCCGTAGGTTTGTGGTTTTGTAACCCCGGTGAGCGCAGCGCCGCCGGGGGAATATGCCGGGTATTTCACCCGGCATATTTATTAGCGCGGATACCCTTCCAGCAGCGTATTCAGACGATCGGCCATCAATTCACCACGCCATCCTGCCACCATTTCCGGCAAACCATTTTGCGGTTTCAACTTCCAGTGCCAGTTCAGCAGCTGGTTAATCTGTCGGCGTGAGGCGAGCAGTTCTGCACTCAGTTTGCTTTCCGTTGCGACGGTCTGCACCAGCGCTTTGATATCCTTAAACGCTTTACGGTAGCCCGGCATATCCATCAGATTCAGCAGCGGTTCCGGCAACGCATCTTCCGGCAGCTCCTGCGCTTTTGCGACCAGCGCCAGCAGGGTTTTGCCGTGGAAACGGATCTCGCTTCCTGAAAGCCCAATGCTGTCCAGCTCGCCCAGGCTACCTGGCATATAGCGTGCAACCGCCCAGAGATGCTCTTCACGGACCACAAAATTAACGGCAAGATCGCGCTCACGGGCTTTGCGCAGACGCCAGTCCGCTAACAGTTGCAGGCACGCCAGCTGACGCGTACGCAACTGCCAGGCATTAGTGATATCACGCCAGGCGTCTTTCGGGTCAACCACTTCCTGGCGACGTTGTTGCGCCATACGACACTCATCCAGGGCCGCAGCCAGCCAACCTGAAGCTTCAGCCTCTTTCATCAGTTGTCCGGCAATCGGCAGCAGATAAAACACGTCTGCCGCCGCGTATTCCAGCTGACGCTCAGTCAGAGGGCGTGCCAGCCAGTCAGTACGGGATTCGCTTTTGTCCAGCGTCAGGCCCGTGTACTCCTCCACCATGGCAGCAAAGCCCCAGGAGAGTGGACGATTGCTGAATGCCGCCAGGATCTGCGTATCAATCAACGGCTGCGGCATGATGCCAAACGTGTTGAGAAAGACCTCCAGATCTTCACTGCCTGCGTGCAGGTATTTCGTCACGGCAGTATCGAGCAGCAGGTCACGCATTGGCGTCCAGTCGGTAATACCAAGAGGGTCGATCAGCGACACATGTTTACCGTCGAACATCTGAATTAAACCCAGCTGCGGATAATAAGTCCGGGTACGGACAAATTCGGTATCCAGGGCAATGGCAGGAAAGTCGCGCGTCACTTCGCACAGCGAAGCCAGCTCGTCATTGGTCGTGATCATCTGGTAATTCAAAACGGGTTCTCTTTTGTTTGCGCCCATAAAAAACGCCGGCTTAACCGGCGTCTGGGCGATTAGCGTGAAGCTCAGGCCTTATTGTCTACTTTGCCACGGGCTTCGTCACGTAATTCTCGTCGTAATATCTTTCCAACGTTTGATTTCGGCAGCTCATCGCGGAATTCAACCAGCTTCGGTACCTTGTAGCCCGTCAGTTGACGGCGACAGAACGTTACCAGTTCCTCCTCGGTGAGAGACGGATCCTTCTTGACCACAAAAATTTTGACCGCTTCACCACTGCTGCCGGAAGGAACCCCTACCGCCGCCACTTCGAGTACGCCGCTGTGCTGCATGACGACATCTTCGATCTCGTTCGGATAGACGTTGAAGCCTGACACGAGGATCATGTCTTTCTTACGGTCAACGATGCGCAGGAAGCCCTCATCATCCATCACGGCGATGTCCCCGGTATGTAACCAGCCGTCTTTGATGATTTCGTCTGTCGCATCAGGACGCTGCCAGTAACCCAGCATCACCTGTGGCCCTTTAACACACAGTTCTCCCGGCTCACCCGGTGCAACTTCGTTATCGTCATCATCGACCAGTTTAGCTTCTGTCGAAGGCACTGGCAGACCAATGCTACCGCTGTGGTAGTCGATATCATGTGGATTGACGCTAACCAGCGGCGCACACTCCGTCAGGCCATAGCCTTCCAGCAAATACTGACCGGTGAGTTTGACCCAGCGCTCGGCGACTGCCTGTTGCACCGGCATCCCACCACCCGCAGAGAGGTGCAGCGTCGAAAAATCAAGCTGCTGGAACTCTTTGTTGTTAAGCAGCGCGTTAAACAGGGTATTCACACCGGTCATCGCGGTGAACGGATATTTTGCCAGTTCTTTGACCAGCCCAGGAATATCGCGCGGGTTGGTAATCAATACGTTTTGGCCACCCAGTTCAATGAACAGCAGACAGTTCATGGTGAGCGCAAAAATGTGATACAGCGGCAATGCTGTAATGACCAGCTCTTTTCCAGGATGCAGCAGTGGGCCATACGTGGCATTCACCTGCTCAAGATTTGCCAGCATGTTACGGTGGGTCAGCATCGCGCCTTTCGCCACACCGGTAGTGCCGCCAGTGTATTGCAGGAAGGCCAGGTCTTCTGACACCACTTCCGGCTTGACGTATTGCATACGATAGCCCGCATGGAGCGCACGGCGGAAGGAGATAGCATCCGGCAGATGGTATTTTGGCACCAGGCGTTTGACGTATTTGACGACAAAGTTAACCAGCGTGCCTTTGGCGGTGGAGAGCTGGTCCCCCATACGCGTCAGGATGACGTGCTTAACCTGGGTTTTATCGACCACTTTTTCCAGTGTGTGGGCAAAGTTAGAGACAATCACAATTGCCGCCGCACCGCTGTCGTTCAACTGGTGTTCCAGTTCACGCGGGGTGTACAACGGGTTAACGTTGACGACAATCATCCCTGCTCGCAGGATACCGAACAATGCTACCGGGTATTGCAGCAGGTTCGGCATCATCAGCGCGACGCGGTCCCCTTTTTGCAGTCCCAGACCTTCCTGCAGGTAAGCCGCAAACGCCCGGCTACGCTCCTCAAGTTTACGGAACGTCATCACCTCGCCCATGTTCACGAAAGCGGGTTGATCGGCATAACGCCTTACCGAGTGTTCAATTAATTCAACCAGGGATTGATAACGGTCAGGATTGATCTCGGCAGGAACATCTGCGGGATAACGGTTAAGCCAAACCTTCTTCAATGCATCACCTCTGAAATGAGTGTTCGTCGTCATCACAACCCCGATAATAAACAGTTTGTTAACATTATATTAACTCAGCGTACCAGTTTATTAATTGTTCAGATTTAAGGTTGCGAAGCGCGTCACTCTTTTTTTTCGTCTTGTCCGTAAAAAAACAGAGACAGCGGCTGAGCCGCTGTCTCTTTTCCAGCAATAACAGTAAGTTACTCAGTAACGATAGTCTGTACCTGTGCAGGTCCTGGGTTATACCAACCCCAGCCCGGGTAGCCATAACGATAAGGATGCGGTCCCCACATCCACGGGTCGATAGGCTGAGGCGGCATGATCACCTGCTGCGCCAGACGCCAGCGTTTATACCCGTTAACCTGCATGGTCATGAATTTATACGGTGTGTTACCGATCTTGCCCTGCACGGCACCGGTAATCGGCCCGACGACGGTCACCAGTTGTCCGCGAAAATCGACCGGGTCAAGGAAACCACTGACGTCCGCATAAATCCGACCGCGAGAGGCTTCACCCAGTACAGGCCGAGCACCGCTGTCCAGCGGAACGGTTGCGATCTCCAGACGGGTTTTTCCCTGCTGGTTTTGTACGTCGATCACCTTGCCGCCGAAGCGAGCTTCCTGGCCGACGTAAAGCTCAGGGGCATTCATCACCCGGACCAGATCCTGCTGTGGCGTCGGGCTGCTGCCCTTTATCGCATCAGGAACGGAAACGCATCCGCTCAGTGCTATGGCTACAACGCCTGCCATAATAAGGCGTACTACTTTAGTCTGAACCGCCATGATGCGACTCCTTTTTCTCAGTTCCTGTTACTGAGATTCACTCGCGGCCCGGAAGTTTCTTCCACGCAACGGTGTTTCGCAAATAAACCGGCTCTGCGTGTTCCACGGCAACGGTTTTTCCTTCTGCAAGCAGCTGGCAGGCAATCGGAAGCATATCTTCCGCAGTTGGCAGTAACATGTTGCCATCCACCAGCGTCACCCCGGTATCGTTCGCCATCTCGGGCCATGCAGGCCAGCCCGTGCCGACAGTCGCCCACTCACCGGACAGATGTTGCAGTCGTTCAGTGACCGCTTCCGGCTTAAGCACGGCTTCCGTCTCTTCACCGTGCCACACGCCGTTTTCATCGCGCGTATATTCGGCCCAGTAGACTTCACCCATGCGGGCATCAATCGCGGCCAGCACGCGCGTTGCTCCGGTCATGCGCCATGCGCCCTGCGCCATGGTGGCGAGAGTAGAGACGCCAATCATCGGCAGCTCAGCGCCCAGCGCCAGCCCCTGTGCAATGCCAATCCCGATACGTACGCCCGTAAAGCTGCCAGGCCCTCGGCCAAAGGCCAGCGCATCGAGGTCGGTTAAGGAGGTGTTGCCCTGAGTTAAAATCGCTTTTACCAGGGGCAGAATGCGCTGGGTATGTTCCCGTGGGCACTCTTCGAAATGAGCAGAGATAGTACCGTCGTTCCACAGGGCAACGGAACAAGCCTCTGTAGCGGTATCAATAGCCAGAATTCGCATCAGTTGTCGCGCTCTCGCAAGGATCAGTCACAAAATGGCGCGCATCTTAGCACACTCCGGGGCAAATTACTCCGCCGTTGGGTTTGCGAGGAAACGCACCGCGCGTTTTATGTCCCGCGTACGTGGCGCGGGCGGCAGGCTTGCAAGGAAAGTGGCACCATACGGGCGCATCACCAGCCGGTTATCGCAAATGACCAGCACGCCGCGGTCGGTCACGTCGCGGATCAATCTCCCTACCCCTTGCTTAAGGGTAATTACCGCATCCGGCAACTGGACTTCGTCAAACGGATCGCCTCCGCGCAGGCGGCAATCTTCCATGCGCGCTTTCAGCAGCGGATCGTCCGGAGAGGTAAACGGCAGTTTATCAATAATCACCAGCGAGAGCGTGTCCCCGCGCACATCCACCCCTTCCCAGAAGCTGCTGGTTGCCACAAGGAGGGCATTACCGGCGCTGACAAACTGCTGCAGCAGTTGCCCTTTGCTGGTTTCACCCTGTAACAGCACGGGCAAGGTCATGGTGGCACGGAACTGCTCAGCCAGGTCTCGCATCATGGCGTGAGAGGTGCAGAGCATAAAGCAGCGGCCGTTGTTTGCCTCAATCATCGGTTTTAACATCGCCGCCAGGTGGCGTGCGGCACCGGGCTGATTCGGTAATGGCAAATTGCGCGGCACACAGAGCAGCGCCTGTTTTTCGTAATCGAACGGGCTTGGCAGCAGCAGTGACTCCGCATGCTCGATGCCCAGACGCTCGGTAAAGTGGTGCAGATCGTCATTCACCGAAAGCGTTGCCGAGGTGAAGATCCAGCTTCCTGGTTTTTGTGCCATCACCTCCTTGAATTTATCTGCCACGGTAAGCGGTGTCAGGGCGAGGGTGAAATGACGTGAGGTACACTCATACCAGTAGCTGAAACCCGGCTGGTTAATCTCTTTCAGCCGTTTGAGCCGCCCGCGATAGAGCGTGGCGCGCTCGAAGGCGGCATCCAGCAACGCGGAGCGTCCGAGAGACAGTTTCGCCACGTCGTAACAGAGCTCAAGGGCATCATCCAGCAGCAGCAATGCGCGCTGGATATTTTTGTCGGCCAGCAGTTCACGCAGGTTGCCACGATAGCCCGGCTCGCCAAGCTGTAAGCGAAAATCCTGGGCACTTTGCGCCAGTCGGTCGGCACACTTCTGCAACTGCTGGGTATCTTTTAATTCAGTACGGTAAGCAATGGTGAAATCTTTGGCCAGATCCAGTAGCTGACGGCTGGAGAGCGACTGACCGAAATACTGGCTGGCGATATCCGGCAGTTGATGGGCTTCATCGAAGATCATGACGTCCGCCTCGGGGATCAGCTCACCAAAACCGCTGTCTTTAACCACCATATCGGCGAGAAACAGATGGTGGTTAACCACCACCACATCGGCATCCATCGCCGTTTTGCGCGCTTTCACCACAAAGCAGTCTTTATACAGTGGGCAGTCGCTGCCAAGACAGTTGTCGTTAGTACTGGTCACCAGCGGCCAGGCAGGAGAGTCTTCCGGCACACTCGCGCAGGTACTAATATCCCCTTCTTCGGTCTGGTTCGCCCAGGCGCGAAGAATAATAACGTCACTCAGGGTTTGCACCGGCAGATCACCCCCCGCCAGCGCCTGCTGCTCAAGACGTTCCAGACAGAGATAGTTGGAGCGCCCCTTCAGCAAGGCCAGACGTCCTTTGTATTTCAACGCCTTTGCCACGGTGGGTAAATCGCGGCTGTAGAGCTGATCCTGCAGCGCTTTCGATCCAGTGGAAATGATCACCTTCTTTTTCGCGCGCAGCGCCGGTGCAAGGTAAGCATACGTTTTCCCCGTGCCGGTTCCGGCTTCGACCACCAGCGGTTGCGCCTTGTCGATCGCGCGCGCAACGGCATGCGCCATCTGCCGCTGTGGTTCACGCGGTTTGAAACCAGGGATGGCCTGTGCTAATTGACCTTCAGGGGAAAAATCGTCTGCCACGTTGTTCTCTCACTGTATTTTTGCACAGGGATTATGTCAGCCCCTTCTCTCCAGTGCCACCCCAATATAGTGACGACAGCGGAACAATATGGCAGTCTTGCCGCCTGATGACGAAAAATAACGAGGAAACGTTTATGACAATTGTGCGCATTGATGCCGAAGCCCGCTGGTCTGATGTGGTGATCCATAACCAGACGCTCTACTACACTGGCGTACCGGCTAACCTGGAAGCAGATGCATTCGAGCAGACGGCAAATACCCTGGCGCAGATTGACGCGGTGCTGGAAAAACAGGGCAGCGACAAATCCCGCATTCTGGATGCGACGATTTTTCTGGCAAACAAAGATGACTTCGCGGCAATGAACAAAGCCTGGGATGCGTGGGTTGTAGCAGGTCACGCGCCTGTACGCTGCACCGTACAGGCCACGCTGATGAAACCGGAATACAAGGTTGAGATTAAGATTATCGCGGCGGTTTAAGCCCGATCACTCTTCATCTTCATCCTCAAAACGCGCCACGATCCGCTCGCCGGTATGCGTGGCGCGCAGTTCTTCCGCCACCTGGGAAATCGCCTGTCCGCTGCTCATCCCCTGGGACATCAGTTCCTGAATTCGCTCAACCGCTTTCTGCTGCTGCTCATGGCTCAGAGAAGGTAAACCTGCAAACATCGTCAACTCCTGCTAAATTATTGGCGCTAATTATTTCACGCTGCCCGGTAGTATGCCACACATGAACATGCGCTTCCCCACTGTTATTACCCTGCCCTGGCGTACGGACGCCGCTGAATTCTGGTTTGCTCGTTTGAGCCATCTTCCGTTTGCGATGCTGCTGCACTCCGGCTATGCGGATCACCCGTACAGCCGCTTCGATATTCTGGTAGCCGACCCCGTTAAGACGCTGACAACCGATGACATGTCGTTAACCGACGATCCACTGATGCTGCTTCAGCAAGAAATTAACGCGCTGGGCTTATCTGCCACACCGAACCCGGACCTCCCTTTTCAGGGGGGCGCGCTGGGCCTGTTTGGCTACGATCTGGGTCGTCGTTTCGAAACGCTACCTGAACATGCGCAGGCTGATATTTCCCTGCCAGACATGGCCGTGGGACTGTATGACTGGGCGTTAATCGTTGATCATCAGAAAAAAACGGTTTCCCTTCTGAGCCATCATGACGTGCAGGCGCGCCTGGCGTGGCTTGAGGCGCAGCAAGCTGCCCCGGCACAGACGTTCACACTAACCTCCGGGTGGTGCTCAAATATGAGCGCCGCGGAATATGCCGAAAAATTCTCGCGCGTTCAGGCGTATCTGCAAAGCGGTGACTGTTATCAGGTTAACCTTGCCCAGCGTTTCCAGGCGACTTATGAAGGCGATGAATGGCAGGCATTTATCCGCCTCAATGCCACTAACCGGGCACCGTTCAGCGCGTTTATTCGCCTGAAACAGGGGGCAATACTCAGCTTGTCGCCTGAGCGCTTTATTCATCTGGCAGAGGGCACGATCCAAACCCGTCCGATTAAAGGCACATTGCCGCGTCTTACCGATCCCGACGCCGATCGTCAGCAGGCAGAAAAACTGGCCACCTCACCGAAGGACCGCGCCGAAAACCTGATGATTGTTGATCTCATGCGTAACGATATAGGCCGGGTGGCCATTCCGGGCAGCGTACGCGTGCCGGAACTGTTTGTCGTCGAACCGTTCCCGGCGGTGCATCATCTGGTCAGTACCATTACCGCGCGTCTGCCCACTTCTCGCACCGCCTGCGATCTGCTCCGCGCCGCGTTTCCTGGCGGATCCATCACTGGCGCGCCAAAAATTCGCGCCATGGAAATCATCGACGAACTGGAACCGCACCGCCGCAACGCCTGGTGCGGTAGCATTGGCTATATCAGCCTCTGTGGCACGCTGGATACCAGCATCACGATCCGCACGCTGACGGCCTGCAACGGAAACCTTTACTGTTCGGCCGGAGGCGGCATTGTTGCCGATAGCCAGGTCGATGCGGAATATCAGGAAACCTTTGATAAAGTTAACCGTATCCTGAAACAACTGGAGTAATCACGGGTGGAAAAAGAGAACCTGACGCTGGATGACTTTTTATCTCGTTTTCAGCTATTACGACCGCAGGTCAACCGCGAAGCGCTTAATCAGCGTCAGGCCGCCGTACTGATCCCGGTCGTGCGTCGCGCGCAGCCAGGCCTGCTGCTCACCCAGCGTTCTCCCCATTTACGTAAGCACGCGGGTCAGGTCGCGTTTCCAGGAGGCGCAGTCGACAGTTCCGACGCCTCGCTGATTGCCGCCGCGCTGCGGGAGGCGCAGGAAGAGGTTGCCATTCCGCCAGAGGCTGTGGAGGTTATCGGCGTGCTGCCGCCCGTCGACAGTGTCACCGGGTTTCAGGTCACGCCAGTGGTTGGCATTATCCCGCCGGGCCTGCAGTATCACGCCAGCGTTGATGAAGTTTCTGCGGTGTTTGAAATGCCGCTGGATGAAGCCCTTCGACTGAGTCGTTATCACCCGCTGGATATTCAGCGTCGCGGGCATGACCATCGGGTCTGGTTGTCCTGGTATCAGCATTATTTTGTCTGGGGCATGACGGCAGGTATTATTCGTGAGCTGGCGTTGCAAATCGGCCTGAAGCCTTGACTATACTTTACATTCCGCCCTCTTCTGCCAGGTTTGCGATCTGTGTCGCGCTATTAGCAAAACCC
Organism: Enterobacter sp. 342; assembly: GCF_036663495.1. NCBI lineage: Bacteria > Pseudomonadati > Pseudomonadota > Gammaproteobacteria > Enterobacterales > Enterobacteriaceae > Enterobacter > Enterobacter sp. 342. The sequence continues at coordinate 139,797 of NZ_JAWUEI010000001.1, read as the reverse complement.
ATCGTTAACCATTAGTTTAATTCATGTGAATAGTTAAGCCGAGGTCGGTGTTCCCTCTTACACTATGCGCAGTTATAACATCGTTACTGGAACCCCGGTAACCCTGTCAGGAGTGTGAAAGTGATTAGTATATTCGACATGTTCAAAGTGGGAATTGGCCCTTCGTCTTCCCATACTGTTGGCCCGATGAAGGCCGGTAAACAGTTCGTCGATGATCTGGTCGAAAAAGGATTACTGGAAAGCGTTACCCGTGTCGCCGTGGATGTTTACGGCTCACTGTCATTAACGGGTAAAGGCCACCACACCGATATCGCCATTATTATGGGTCTGGCTGGCAATATGCCGGATACCGTTGATATTGATGCCATCCCGGCATTCATCCGCGACGTGGAAACACGTGGACGCCTGCTGCTGGCTAACGGCCAGCATGAAGTCGACTTCCCGCAGGATGACGGCATGCGTTTTCGTAGCGACAACCTGCCACTGCATGAAAACGGCATGACCATCCACGCCTGGAACGGCGAAAAAGAGATTTACAGCAAAACCTACTACTCCATCGGCGGGGGCTTTATCGTCGATGAAGAGCATTTTGGCAAAGATAGCGTCGGCGACGTCAACGTACCGTACCCGTTCAAATCGGCTACCGAAATGCTGGGTTACTGCAAAGAGACCGGTCTTTCACTGTCCGGTATGGTGATGCAGAACGAACTGGCACTGCACAGCAAAAAAGAAATTGAAGACTATTTTGCGAACGTGTGGCAAACCATGCGTGCCTGTATCGATCGCGGGATGAACACCGAAGGCGTTCTGCTGGGTCCACTGCGCGTACCACGTCGTGCCTCTGCCCTGCGCCGTATGCTGGTGACCACAGACAAGTTCTCCAACGACCCGATGAACGTGGTCGACTGGGTAAACATGTTTGCCCTGGCGGTTAACGAAGAAAACGCCGCAGGGGGGCGCGTCGTGACCGCTCCTACTAACGGCGCGTGCGGCATCGTTCCGGCGGTACTGGCTTACTACGACCACTTTATTGAACCAGTGACCCCGGACATCTACATCCGTTATTTCCTGGCGGCGGGTGCCATCGGTGCGCTGTACAAAATGAACGCCTCCATTTCTGGCGCTGAAGTCGGTTGTCAGGGTGAAGTAGGTGTGGCCTGTTCTATGGCGGCAGCCGGTCTGGCAGAACTGTTGGGAGCAAGCCCTGAGCAAGTCTGTGTGGCGGCTGAAATCGGTATGGAACATAACCTCGGTCTGACTTGTGACCCGGTTGCAGGCCAGGTCCAGGTGCCGTGTATCGAACGTAATGCAATTGCGTCGGTGAAAGCCATCAACGCCTCGCGCATGGCGATGCGCCGTACCAGCGAGCCGCGTGTATCGCTGGATAAGGTGATTGAAACCATGTACGAAACGGGCAAAGACATGAACGCGAAATACCGTGAAACGTCCCGTGGTGGCCTGGCCATTAAGGTGCAGTGCGACTAATACTCTCTGTCGCCCATCTGCAACGGATGGGCGAATTTCCCTCCTGTTTCTCGTCTCCTTCTGCTTTCACCACTACACTTTGTACTGTTGCGTCCGGCTTTTGTGGCTGGTGGCTTATCAGGCGACCGTTCATGCAAACAGCACAAACGATCATTAAAAACTATCGCCGAAAACGCGTTATCGTCTGTGTGACGGTCGCGCTCCTCACGCTCATCCTGACATTAGGTATTCGCTTTATTTCGCAGCGGAACGTAAACCAACAGCGGATCCTCGACTTTACCAGCCATACCGTTCGCTCCCTTGATAACGTTCTGCTTTCTTTAGAAAACCGTCGCAAGGTGCTGCAGCCCCTGGTGGGTCAACCCTGCCCGCAGGCACACCTGGCTCTGCGAAAGCAGGCGGCTATTTTGCAGACCGTGCGCTCCATTGCCCTGATTAAAGACGGTATTCTCTATTGCTCCAGTATTTTCGGTAGCCGCAATGTGCCGGTTCGTGACTTCCTGAAAGAATTACCCGCCAACACCACGAAGCTGATTTTATCGACCGACCAGTGGCTGCTTAAGGGCAGCCCGATTTTGATCCAGTGGTACCCTGTCTCCGGAGACGGTGAAGACGGCGTCATTGAGATCATCAATATTGATCTTATTACCAAAATGATACTGGAACCCCAGCGCCCGCTTATTAATGACGTGGCACTGACCGTGGGGGATCGCTTTCTGCGTTATGGTCAACGCGTCACTGATAGCCTGACATTTGATGAAGATGGCGCTATTTTCCAGCAGTCATCAATCCGTAATCCTTTCTCCATTACAGTAAGCGGGCCGGGTCCTGGACAACTCGCCTTAAAGAGTCTGCCAGCCCAGTTGCCGCTTGGGTTAATGCTGAGCCTGTTGCTGGGGTATCTCGCCTGGCTCGCTACGGCAAACCGGATGAGCTTCACATGGGAGATTGATATGGGGATTGCGGCGCGGGAATTTGAGCTTTTCTGTCAGCCGCTGGTGAATGCCCGTACTCAGGAGTGCTCTGGCGTTGAGATCCTGCTGCGCTGGAATAACCCTCGTCAGGGATGGATCTCCCCGGAAGTGTTTATTCCTCTGGCAGAAGAACACAACCTGATTGTTCCCCTGACCCGTTACGTCATCGCCGAAACGGTGCGCCAGATAGGTTACTTTCCTTCCAGCGCCGGTTTCCACATTGGGATTAATGTCGCCGCCAGCCATTTCCGTCGCGCTGCGTTGATACAGGATCTGAACCAATTCTGGTTCAGCGCACACCCGCGCCAGCAACTGGTAATTGAATTAACGGAACGAGATGCGTTGCTGGATGCGGATTATCGCACTGTGCGTGAGCTCCATCGTAAGGGGGTGAAACTCGCTATCGACGATTTTGGCACCGGGAACAGCTCCCTCTCCTGGCTTGAAAAACTGCACCCGGACGTTCTGAAAATTGATCAGTCGTTTACCACTGCAATTGGAACTGATGCAGTAAATTCAACGGTGACAGATATCATTATTGCTCTGGGTCAGCGACTGAATATCGAACTGGTTGCTGAAGGGGTCGAGACAGAGGAACAAGCGCGGTATTTACGCCGTCATGGGGTACCTGTCCTGCAGGGATTTTTCTATGCGCGGCCTATGCCACTGCGAGATTTTCCGCAATGGCTGGCGGGAAGTTCCTCCCCGCCAGCACACCATAACGGACACATCGTCCCTTTAATGCCGTTACGTTAAGCAGACTTACTCATCTTCATCGTGAACAGAGTGTTCTTTAACAATACGGACCATATCAACGCGATAGTCGTTGGCTTCAACGATGGTAATGTGCAACGGCGGCAGTTCGATAACATCACCCACTCGTGGGATTTGCCCGTTAACCGCGATGACCAGACCCGCCACGGTGGCTATGTCTTCTTCATCGTTGACCACGTTTTCTAGCCCCAGGGTGTGTGAGAGCGCATGCAGATCGGTTGTACCTTTAACCAGCCAGCCTTCACCGTCAGCCACGATCTCAGGTGTTTCGTCTGCATCCGGGAACTCACCGGCGATCGCTTCAAGCACGTCCAGCGGCGTCACCAGCCCCTGTACTACGCCAAATTCGTTAGTGACGATCACAAAGCTACCGCGAGCACGACGGAGCACGCCCAGCAGGTTGATTGGATCTAACGTTTCCGGCACCACAATCGCAGGTGAAGCAGCGGCGATGGCTTCGACGTTGACACCCTCTTCCAGAGCCACCAGCATCTCTTTCGCACGGACCACGCCGATGATCTCATCCAGCTCACCACGGCAAACCGGGAACAGGCTGTGTGGTGACGAGAGCAACTGCTGACGAATTTCATCCACGCTCAGGTTGGCATCAACCCAACTGATTTCACCGCGCGGGGTCATGATCCCACGCAGTGAACGAGAGGCCAGGGAGAGTACGCCGTTAATCATGTAGCGCTCTTCTTCCACAAACGCCCCTTCAGGGACCGGAACCGGGTGACGGTTTTCGGAATCAGACTGGACGTTGACCTGTCGACGGCCCCCCATCAGACGCAGAATGGCGTCTGCAGTACGGGCGCGAAGTGGCTGATTCGACTGCTGTTTAATAAAGTTACGGCGCGCAATCTGGTTAAACAGCTCAATCAGAATTGAGAAGCCAATGGCTGCGTACAGGTAGCCTTTCGGAATATGGAAACCAAAGCCTTCCGCCACCAGGCTCAGACCAATCATCAACAGGAAGCTCAGACACAGAACCACTACCGTCGGATGCTGATTCACGAAACGCGTCAGCGGTTTCGAGGCCAGCAGCATGACCGCCATCGCAATAACAACAGCCGCCATCATCACCGGGAGATGATTCACCATGCCGACGGCCGTGATCACCGCATCCAGCGAGAAGACAGCATCAAGCACCACGATCTGCATCACGACAACCCAGAAGCTGGCATAGCCTTTACCATGCCCATCATCGTGCTGACGGTTTTCCAGCCGCTCATGTAGCTCTGTCGTCGCTTTGAACAGCAGGAATATCCCCCCCAATAGCATGATCAAATCACGGCCGGAGAAGGTGAAATCCATGACGGAAAAGAGCGGTTTTGTCAGCGTAACCATCCACGAGATGACGGACAGCAATGCCAGGCGCATGACCAGCGCCAGCGACAGACCGATCAGGCGCGCTTTATCACGCTGTTTTGGCGGCAGTTTGTCCGCAAGGATGGCGATAAACACCAGGTTATCAATGCCGAGAACAATCTCCAGCACCACCAGCGTGAGCAATCCCACCCAGATTGACGGGTCCATTAAGAATTCCATGACAAGCTCCTGCTAAAGGAATGACGAAACGGTGCCCCACTCAATGTGGGCAAAACAGAGGCAGACAGAGTCGATACGTGGCGAGGATCGCCGGTGAAATAGGCGCGAAATGGCCTGGTAGATGACTGACGTCGGTGACGGTCCATATAGTGGGCTGTAGCCCTATACTCCTGAACAATTAAACGGAGGCTAAACATATCAGAGACAATATCTGTTTAGCAAAGATTTACGTTCCTTTGCAAAAATTCGATAAGACTTAATTCTTGACGAGTAATTTCTCGATTGCGAAAGCTAAATTACGGATCTTCATCACATAAATTATTTTTTCACTATCTAAAATAATTCGCGGAAGTCTTAGTTTTTTAGAACTCTAACCCTTATCTGAATCGATTCGGTTCGCCAATACGATTCTCAGTACGTCTGCCAGTCAGGCGTATTAATGATAATAAAAGGAGGTAGCAAGTGACCATTGCTATTGTCATAGGCACACATGGTTGGGCTGCTGAGCAGCTACTCAAAACAGCAGAGATGCTGTTGGGCGAGCAGGAAAACGTCGGCTGGATCGATTTCGTTCCCGGTGAAAATGCCGAGACGCTGATTGAGAAGTACAACGCCCAACTCGCGAAGCTGGATACCAGCAAAGGCGTGCTGTTTCTCGTTGATACATGGGGTGGCAGTCCGTTCAATGCTGCCAGCCGCATTGTCGTCGATAAAGAGCACTACGAAGTTGTCGCCGGGGTGAATATCCCGATGCTGGTGGAAACCTTCATGGCGCGCGACGACAATCCATCTTTCGATGAGTTGGTTGCACTGGCCGTTGAAACTGGCCGCGAAGGTGTGAAAGCGCTGAAAGCACAACCGGTCGAGAAACCCGCACCGGCTGTCGCAGCACCAAAAGCTGCTGCACCGGCAAAACCGATGGGCCCGAACGATTACATGGTTATCGGCCTTGCACGTATTGATGACCGCTTAATCCACGGTCAGGTCGCTACGCGCTGGACCAAAGAGACCAACGTTCGACGTATTATCGTCGTCAGTGACGAAGTTGCCGCCGATACTGTACGTAAAACCCTTCTGACTCAGGTTGCTCCTCCTGGCGTTACCGCGCACGTGGTGGATGTCGCCAAGATGATCCGCGTTTATAACAACCCGAAATATGCGGGTGAACGCGTGATGCTACTGTTCACTAACCCGACAGACGTTGAGCGCATTGTTGAAGGCGGCGTGAAAATCACCTCCGTGAACATCGGGGGTATGGCATTCCGTCAGGGCAAAACGCAGGTCAACAACGCCATTTCGGTTGATGCGAAAGATATCGAGGCATTTAACAAACTGAATGCCCGCGGTATTGAACTGGAAGCCCGTAAGGTTTCCACGGATCAGAAACTGAAAATGATGGATTTGATCGGTAAAGTTGGGAAATAAGCCCGCGCCGGTTTTCACATAACGCTTATGTAATAGGAGAAGTGCAATGGAGATTACCACTCTTCAGATTGTGCTGGTGTTCGTCGTCGCATGTATTGCGGGTATGGAATCCGTACTTGATGAATTTCAGTTCCACCGTCCTCTGGTGGCCTGTACGCTGATTGGTGCCGTTCTGGGTGACATGAAAACCGGTATCATCATCGGTGGTACCCTTGAAATGATCGCTCTGGGCTGGATGAACATCGGTGCGGCGGTTGCGCCTGATGCCGCATTGGCCTCAATCATTTCTACCGTTCTGGTTATTGCCGGTCACCAGAGTATCGGTGCAGGTATCGCCCTGGCGATCCCGCTGGCAGCAGCAGGCCAGGTACTGACCATCATCGTTCGTACCATCACGGTTGCTTTCCAGCACGCAGCGGATAAGGCGGCCGAAAATGGCAACCTCACGGCGCTGTCCTGGATCCACGTATCGTCTCTGTTCCTGCAGGCAATGCGTATCGCTATTCCGGCGGTTATCGTCGCGATTTCTGTCGGTACCAGTGAAGTCCAGAGCATGCTGAACGCCATTCCTGAAGTGGTCACCGGCGGCCTGAACATCGCGGGCGGTATGATCGTGGTAGTTGGTTATGCGATGGTCATCAACATGATGCGCGCAGGCTACCTGATGCCGTTCTTCTACCTCGGTTTCGTGACCGCTGCATTCACCAACTTCAACCTGGTTGCACTGGGTGTGATTGGTGCAGTGATGGCGATTCTCTACATCCAGCTGAGCCCGAAATATAACCGCGTTGCGGGTGCCCCAGTGCAGGCTGCTGGCAATAACGATCTCGATAACGAACTGGACTAGCAGGTGAGCGAAATGGTTGATATGACAAAAACTACCACCGAGAAAAAACTCACTCCGGGTGATATTCGTGGCGTGTTCATCCGTTCTAACCTGTTTCAGGGTTCATGGAACTTCGAACGTATGCAGGCGCTGGGCTTTTGTTTCTCCATGGTGCCGGCGATAAAACGTCTGTATCCGGAAAACAACGAAGCACGCCGTCAGGCGATTAAGCGCCACCTGGAATTCTTTAACACCCATCCATATGTGGCGGCTCCCGTTCTGGGCGTAACGCTAGCGATGGAAGAGCAGCGTGCGAACGGCGCAGAGATTGACGATGGTGCCATCAACGGTATCAAAGTCGGTCTGATGGGGCCGTTAGCAGGTGTGGGTGACCCTATCTTCTGGGGTACCGTTCGTCCGGTCTTCGCGGCACTGGGTGCCGGTATCGCGATGAGCGGCAGCCTGCTTGGCCCGCTGCTGTTCTTCATCCTGTTCAACGCCGTGCGTCTGCTGACCCGCTACTACGGTGTGGCATACGGTTATCGTAAAGGGGTGGACATCGTTAAGGACATGGGCGGCGGCTTCCTGCAAAAACTGACTGAGGGGGCGTCGATCCTCGGCCTGTTTGTGATGGGGGCATTGGTTAACAAGTGGACACATGTGAACATTCCGCTGGTGGTCTCCACCATCACCGGGCAGGATGGTCAGACCCGTGTCACCACCGTGCAGACTATCCTTGATCAGCTTATGCCTGGTCTGGTGCCGCTGCTGTTAACCTTCGCCTGTATGTGGCTGCTGCGTAAGAAAGTCAACCCACTGTGGATTATCGTTGGCTTCTTCATCATCGGTATCGCGGGTTACGCTGTCGGCTTGCTGGGCCTGTAAAGCAATAACGTTAGACGCCGGGGGCTTGCCCCCGGTTTTTTTATCTGTCATCTGGAGGATGAATGACTGTCACAGACATCGTACTGATTTTATTTATTGCTGCCCTTCTGGCTTACGCGATCTATGACGAGTTCATCATGCCTCGCCGCTACGGCGAGACACTGCTCTCCCTTCCTCTTTTGCGACGTGGTCGCGTAGATGCGTTTATCTTCGCGGGTCTCATCGTCATCCTTATTTACAATAACATCACCAGCCATGGTGCAATATTAACCACATGGTTATTATGTGCGCTGGCATTAATGGCGATTTATCTGTTCTGGATCCGCACGCCAAAAATCATTTTTAAATCCGGTGGATTTTTCTTTGCCAATGTCTGGATAGAATATAACCGTATTAAAGAGATGAATTTATCGGAAGATGGTGTACTGGTCATGCAATTAGAGCAACGCCGCCTGCTTATTCGTGTTAAGAATATTGACGATCTGGAAAAAATATACAATTTACTCGTTAAAACTCAATGAGTTAGGTATATAGCATTGGCTATGTTTTGTGTGTACCTCGCGCAATAAATATAGCCGAAGCTATATTAGTCTTTTTCTTTCCACCTATATTTCTTAACGATATATTCACCCTTAAATAAAAATGAAAATCGTTATCAACAAGCATTTGAAATAATGCCTCTCCATTGTTGTTTTATATTCTCAAAATATGTTAAGGTTGCGCCCGTCGTTGGGGAGTAGCCGATTTCCTGTTCTCAGGAAATGTACGTGTCAACATACTCGTTGAAAAACGTGGCGCGTACGGATCACTTTCTGCACATCTTTATGTGCGTTGTGATCAGGCGAGACCATAGATACATCAACTGCTGTTTACTGGGGGCAGTGATGTGTCATATGGATATCTCCCGGTCTGGACGCTGTTATGAATATCTCCGCTACCATCCTTCTTGCTTTCGGCATGTCCATGGACGCTTTTGCGGCCTCCATCGGAAAAGGTGCCACGCTCCACAAACCAAAATTCTCTGAAGCATTACGCACCGGTCTTATCTTTGGCGCGATTGAAACGCTGACACCGCTTATCGGCTGGGGCCTTGGCATGCTCGCCAGCCAGTTTGTGCTGGAATGGAACCACTGGATTGCGTTCGTGCTGCTGGTGTTCCTCGGCGGCAGAATGGTCATCGAAGGTTTTCGCGGCAATGGCGATGAAGATGAAGAGCCACAACACCGCCACGGTTTCTGGTTACTGGTTACCACAGCAATTGCTACCAGCCTTGATGCGATGGCAGTCGGTGTTGGCCTGGCATTTTTGCAGGTTAATATTATCGCCACCGCGCTGGCTATTGGTTGCGCAACGCTAATGATGTCCACGCTGGGAATAATGGTCGGTCGGTTTATCGGCCCGCTGCTGGGTAAACGCGCCGAGATTCTGGGTGGGATTGTGTTAATTGGCATCGGAGCCCAGATACTCTGGGCACACTTCGCCGGTTAATCTTCGCGCTGCCAGACGTGGATACTGAAATCCGTCTGGCAGCGAAATGATGATTGTGCAGTTAACGTTTCCCACACTTCCGGTTTTGCCCGCCACGCAAACGGCGTCATCTGTAACAACGCAACGGCCTCTTCTCCTTTAAGCGTCATTTCATAGGCAACTGATCCCTCTTGCTTCAGGGTAAAACCTGCCAGTTGTTCAGAATGAGGCGCATGCAGACGCACTTCGTCGTAGATCAGACCTTTTAACTCCAGCAGATGACGTGGGCCTGGTGTAACGGTTATCACCCATCCGCCAGGTTTCACCACTCGCGCCAGTTCTTCTGCCTTACAGGGGGCATAGATGCGGATAACGGCATCCATACTGGCATCATCGAAGGGCAAGCGGTGACTGGATGCCACGCAGAACGTCACGTCGGTGTAACGTTTTGCCGCTGCACGGATCGCCACTTTCGACACGTCCAGACCAAATGTCAGAGCGCCCTTCTTATGGGCAACCTCGGCAAATCTCGCAGTGTAGTATCCTTCCCCACAGCCAATATCCAGTATGGCCGATGATGACTCTCCCAGAGAGTCATCCAGCATCTGCGCGACAGTTTCCCGCAAAGGCAGATAGTGCCCGGCATCCAGAAACGCGCGACGCGCCTGCATCATTTCGGCGCTGTCCCCTGGGTCCCGGGAGCGCTTATGTTGCACCGGCAGAAGATTCACGTAGCCTTCTTTCGCCATGTCAAACTGATGTCCCTTCGGGCAGGAGTAACTTATTTCTGAGCGAGTCAGGGGCGCGTGGCAAAGAGGACAACTGAAAGACATAGCTACTCCGGAGCATAAATCAAAGGGCGAAGTGTAACGCTATTCGCCCTGGTTATAAACGCCCGGGTTAACGCATGACGATAAGGTGATCTGAACCCGCCGGTAAACCATCAGGTTTCACATTCTCCAGGCGTAGCACGTTTCCCATGATCTCGCTGAAAACGGGCGCGGAGACAGCACCTCCGTAGTATGCCCCGTTTTGAGGATCGTTAATCACGACTACGAGCGCAAAGCGTGGATCGCTGGCGGGTGCAACACCTGCAGTGTAGGCGACGTATTTATCAACATACTTCCCGCTATCATCAATTTTCTTCGCCGTACCAGTTTTCACCGCCACGCGATAGTCACGGACGGCTGCTTTAACGCCTCCCCCACCAGGTAGTGCTACGCTCTCCATCATGTGCTCCACTTCATGAGCAATTTCCTCTGGCATGACACGTTGCCCAATAACGGGGGGATCGATACGCGTGATTGAGAGAGGACGCTCAAGCCCGTAGCCGCCAATGGTGGCGTAAACATGTGCCAGCTGGAGCGGTGTCACCATCAGCCCGTAACCAAAGGCAAAAGTCGCCCTGTCGAGCTGGCTCCAGAATTTACGCTGTGGTAAAAGCCCCGCACTCTCCCCCGTTAAGCCAAGCCCCGTATTCGTACCAAAACCAAAGTTCCGGTAAGTTTCAATAAGATGCTGGACCGGCATCGCCAGCGAGAGGCGGGATACACCTGTATCGCTCGATTTTTGCAAGATCCCGGTCATGGTCAGTTCAGGGTAGTAACCCACATCACGAATACGATGCCCGTCGAGAGTATACGGATGGGTGTCAATCACGCTGTCCGGCTGGACCAGTCCCTGCTGCAATGCGGTCATCAGCACCAGCGGTTTTACGGTAGAGCCGGGTTCGAATGTATCGCTGATCGCACGGTTACGAAAATCGTTTATTGTCGCGCCTTCGCGGTTATTGGGGTTGAAATCCGGATAGCTCGCCATGGCGAGTATTTCCCCGGTTGGGATGTTAATTAACACCGATGCCCCGGATTCGGCCTTATTCCAGGCCACGGCATTATCAAGCGCATCTTCGGTAATGGTTTGCAGGCGCTCGTCGATACTCAACTGGATGTTATGCGCCGGTGAAGGGGCAACTTCTGTCAGGTTTTCTACCACACGCCCATAGCGATCCTCTCTTACCTGCCGGACCCCGGCCTTGCCCGTTAGCTGAGCGTTGAAGCTTTTTTCCACACCCTCAATACCCTGCCCGTCAATATTGGTGAAACCAATCAGATTCGCTGCCACGTGTCCGGCGGGATAAAAACGACGAGACTCATCACGTAAATTGATGCCCGGCAAATTCAGTTTATCGATCCACTTTGCTTGTGCCGGATCGACCTGGCGGGCAAGGTAAATGAAGCGTCCCTGTGGATTCGCGTTGATGCGCGTCGAGAGCGTAGCCAGAGAGAGATGCAGCGCACTCGCCAGCGCTTGCCAGCGCTGATCAAAGCCGACTCCCCCTTTCGCCAGCACGGTTTTTGGATCGGCCCATACGGCCCTGACGGGTACACTGACCGCCAGTGGTCGGCCTTCACGATCCGTAATCATGCCGCGTGGAGCATCAATCGCCAGCTCCCGCAGTGACCGCATATCCTCCTGCTTCACCAGATTGTCAGGCTTGATGATTTGCAGCCAGGCAACACGACCCAGTAAAAAAGCCAGACTACAAAAAATGGCTAAACAGAGCAGCGCAAAACGCGCCGGCGTGAAATTTCCGGCTGTCGTAAGTATCTTCTTCTTCACCTGAACCCCAGGACAATTTAACAACGCCCTGATTTAACGGGAAAAGCCGAGCAGAAGTAGCCGAAACAGTGCTACTAACCTCGCAGCTTTGCAACAAGTTACTAACAAGCACGGGGATGGTAATATTTTGAAAGATAAAGGACATAAAAAAGCCCCGCGTTGTGCGAGGCTTTATGTCTGAGAGTGAAGTGCTAAGCGCTTCAGTCAGCAGTGGTTCGATCAGATAGCAGTTACGTTAACTGCAGCTGGGCCTTTCTGGCCGTCCTGAATTTCGAACTCAACGTTCTGGCCTTCAGCCAGAGTTTTGAAGCCGTTACCCTGGATTGCAGAGAAGTGTACGAACACGTCTTTGCTGCCGTCAGCAGGAGTAATGAAACCAAAACCTTTAGACTCGTTGAACCACTTAACTTGACCTTTAATCTTTGCCATTTGCAAAATTCCTTAGAGTGTTTTCTTAGCCCGCAGGCATTAACTGAGATAAAACTGAGACATTACTGCATGAGGCACTAATATAAGGTTCGGCAGAGAAGCGGTATTCAACGACAACGTGTTTACTCAGGACTTCTTTACTGAAAATGCCACACATAAACAGAACTGTACCTCGTTTGACCCAAAACGTGTTATCACACACAATGTTTAATATGGCAAGCCATTTTTAAACATGTCTCGATCCGCCGCACAAATTCGAACACTGCCTGTCAGGTTTTGCACAATTATGCGCATGACATACAGACAAGTCTACTTCGTTACAGAGACTCAACGTTGCTTTCGCAGTCGCTGTAATCTAAGACTTTTTTAACATAGCTCAATCATTCCAGTGCGTCCAGCAGCCGGGAAAAGAAATCTTCAGATCTGATTGAGTTAGAACAATTTGTGAAAACTTATGCTTAAATCATTGTAACGACACTGTATTGTTTCGCTGAAAATACAATGTTAATAACCTGCACCTGACTGTATTAAAATTCATCAGCTAATAAGTCTGTTATGCACCAAAATAATGAAACTTTTATGACTCTGCATCAAAATAAGGCAAGCAAAACGTTTCGATAAAAATAAAACATTCATTATCGCGTTCACATACAGAATATATGCAACAATTTATCGCTTCGTTTATAAGGATAAATATTCACCAATTTTCAGTATCCTTAAAGAACTATCAACTGGTGCTAAATTATCTAGTGCTTCCGTTAACTCTCTCACAGGGTCATCCAGCGCTTCATCTGCCAGTTCAAACACCCCCCAGTGAATGGGAAACGCCAGAGGAGAGCCCAACTGTTGCCACAACGCAACAGCAGACTGAGGGTCCATATGATGTACAGCCATGAACCATCGTGGGGCATAAGCACCAATCGGTAATGCTGCAGCATCAATTCTCCCCAAACGCTCCGGTATCAACAGTAGCTCAGGCGAATAACCTGTATCGCCGCTAAACCAGAAACGGTGATGCCGCCCTTCAAAGACCCAACCGCACCACAATGAGCGATTTCGATTCCAGGGTGTGCGCATACTCCAGTGCTGTGCCGGAACGGCGCTCAACGTCATCCCCTGCCAGGTGAAACTCTGCCACCAGTCGAGCTCAACCACGCGTCTTGCTCCCCGGCGGCGAAACCAGTCGGCCAGACCTAAAGGTACAAACAGACTCACGTCAGGGAAGCGTTTAAGGATCCTACGAATAGTTGCGTCATCAAGATGATCGTAATGATTATGGGAGATAACGACAGCATCAAGCTGATGAAGTTGATCAACAGAAAGTACCGGAGGGGTTTTACGTTGTGGTCCCAGAAAAGGGAGCGGAGAGGCACGATGTGAGAAAACCGGGTCAGTGAGGAGAATATTGCCGTCTATCTGCAGCAGCACACTCGCGTGTCCCAGCCACCATACCCCATCCTCGTGAGGTTGCATTAGATCAACCGGTTGCCACCACTGACGTATAAAATCCTCATAACCGAGTGCAGGTGGTCTGGGCAAGCCGGCCGCTTTACGCGCTTTTCGCCAGCGTTCAAGGTCACCGGGTTGATGGCCGACCGAACTGGTATTACGAAAACCATTCGGCGTGTGATGTTTCAGGGAGGGGTCATACCAGGGATTTTTCCAGACCACAGCCACCTCCCAGGACAGAAAGATTAACGCTCAGCCACCAGGCGGATAAAGTCGTCTTCGTCTTTGTCGTCTTCAGCAACAGCGTCTTTCTGCGCGTCTTTCTCTTCCGGTTCGTTAGCCTCGCACAGACGGCGTAACAACGCGTTTTGACGTTTTTGCTGATCGAGCAGCGCTTCCAGCAGTTCGATCTGCTCGTTAGTACGTGAACTGGCTCGGTTCACAAAAAACCAAATGACCAGCCCCACAAGCAGAACGACCAAAGAAATCATCAGGGATGCCATATTCAGCAGCCCTGAATTCAGTAACTCACCCATTTCACCACCTCAATAAAAACGTCTATTTTACCACTGGCGCAAAGGAAGGAAATCACCTTGATAAAAAATGCGTGTTACCACGGAATAAACTTATTTATTGCGCAAACGCCGCTAAAGAACTGTACATCCTGATCGCACATCACATTGATAGTCTGCGTCCATAACACCACGCACGCTATCAGCACGATTATCAGAATTACCCAGCGTATTTTTTTCACTCCACACTCCGTCTAAAGACCTGATGTAACCAGGTTATCACGGTTATCTTAAACAAGGACTAACTGTACCGCCATCAAACCTTTTTCAGAATCATGCACTTGTTTCATAGCGTAAACCGTTTACGCTTGATTAATGATAACAACGATAAAGAGGCATTGATGCGCTTAATTATTCGAACAATTATTGTACTGGCTATCGTCTGGATTGGTCTTCTGTTAACAGGCTATGGCGTGCTGGTGGGAAGCACTGAAAACGCAGCAGGATTAGGCATTCAGTGTAAATACTTAACAGCACAAGGCGTGAGCACGGCGCAGTATCTGCACTCTGATAGCGGGATCATTGGCCTGACTAACTGCCCGGTACTGCGTAAAATGTCTGTCGTCATCGATAATGGCTGATCAGCCCGGCTAACGACAAAAAACGCCGCAAAAATGCGGCGTTTTTTATGCTAACAGGGATTAAAACGGATAGTCGTGATAACCCATCTGCTCAGAAATCTTACGTGCTGCAGTATGCAGAATAGCCACATACTCGTGAAGTCGCTCTTCTGAGAAGCGCAACGTTGGGAAAGAAATACTCAGCCCTGCAATCACGACACCAAAGCGGTCAAATACCGGAACGCCAATACAGCGCAGGCCCTCTTCCTGCTCTTCGTTATCTTCGCCATACCCTTGCTCACGCACTTTATCGAGCACGGTTAACAGCTCATCGGTGTTGATAATGGTTCGTGCCGTACTGCGTTTGTATTCCACGCCATTGAGGATCTGTTTTACTTCTTCACGATCGCGCCATGCCAGCAGAACCTTACCAATTGCAGTACTGTAGAGAGGGTTACGACGGCCAATGCGTGAATACATTCGCAGGTTATACATGGAGTCGATTTTATGGATGTAGACAATACTGTCTTCATCCAGTGCCCCCAGGTGGATGGTCTCTTTGGTCAGACGAGAGATTTCACGCATCTGAATATCGGCGCTGCGGATCAGGTCAACATTTTGCAGCGCACGGGCACCCAGTTCGAACAGTTTCAGTGTCAGAGAGTATTTTTCAGACTCGCCTTCCTGCGCAACGTAACCCAGTGACTTCATGGTTTGCAAAAAGCGATAAACGGTGCTTTTCGACATCATCACACGCTGCGACAACTCTGTAATACCAATTTCACGCTCTTCCCCGAGCGCCTGTAAGATGCCAAACACCTTCAGCACGGAAGAAACAGAATCTGGCTGTTTATCCAAATCGGCAATTGCCATTTACCACCTCATAGCGAGTGTTTTATAAAAATCAGAACTGGTTTTTATTATAAGTTCCCGTCATGTTACCTGCAATCAATCCGCATTTACTTCGTTACAAATCTGCGACATAACACTGCATTAACGATGCTAAAATAGTTACCCTGAGAATAATTTCACACTGAGCTTTTTACCCCTAATGGAAAAGAACCTTTCCGATGGCCTGCCTTTACCCCAGCGGTATGGCGCTATTGCTACCATTATTATCGGTATTTCAATGGCCGTCCTTGACGGCACAATTGCGAATGTTGCCCTGCCAACCATCGCCAGCGATCTGCATGCCTCCCCCGCCAGTTCAATATGGATAGTTAACGCCTATCAGATTGCAATCGTGATTTCCCTGCTCTCGTTCTCTTTTCTGGGCGATATGTTCGGTTATCGTCGGGTGTATCAGTGCGGCCTGGTGGTTTTCACCTTCACCTCTTTGTTATGTGCCCTTTCTGATTCGCTACATACCCTGACACTTGCACGTATAGCGCAAGGTTTTGGTGGCGCAGCACTCATGAGTGTAAACACGGCGTTGATCCGCTTGATTTATCCTCAGCGCCATCTGGGGCGCGGCATGGGAATAAACTCATTTATTGTCGCGGTCTCTTCCGCCGCCGGGCCAACCATTGCGGCAGCTATTCTTTCCGTTGCGTCCTGGCAATGGCTGTTCGCCATAAATGTGCCGCTGGGTATCGTGGCTATCTTCTTTGCCCTGCGTTTTCTTCCGGCTAACGGTCCCAAAAGTACAATGCCGCGCTTCGACATAGTGAGCGCGGTAATGAATGCCCTCACTTTTGGTCTGTTGATTACGGCCCTGAGTGGTTTTGCACAAGGACAATCCCTGATGCTTACTGCCGCGGAACTCATTGTCTTACTTGTGACAGGTTTCTTCTTTGTTCGCCGCCAGCTCACACTTCCTGTACCGTTACTGCCGGTTGATCTGCTGCGTATTCCCCTCTTTTCACTCTCCATTTGTACGTCTGTCTGTTCGTTCTGCGCCCAGATGCTGGCACTGGTCTCACTGCCCTTCTTCCTGCAAAGCGTGGTGGGACGTACCGAAGTGGAGACCGGGCTGTTGTTAACCCCCTGGCCACTGGCTACGATGGTGATGGCACCGCTGGCGGGTTACTTAATTGAACGCGTTCATGCTGGTTTATTAGGTGCACTGGGGCTGGCAGTGATGGCAACAGGCCTTTTCGCGCTGGCACTGCTGCCGCCATCGCCTTCCGATCTGGACATTATCTGGCGCATGATCCTGTGCGGTGCCGGGTTTGGCCTGTTCCAGTCCCCCAACAATCACACCATTATTACCTCAGCGCCGCGTCATCGCAGTGGAGGGGCCAGTGGTATGTTGGGTACCGCGCGTTTGCTGGGGCAAAGCACCGGTGCAGCACTGGTTGCCCTGATGTTCAACCTTGCGGGGCAAAACGGTAATCACATTGCACTCCTGAGCGCTGGAGCCCTTGCGACCCTCGCGGCTATCGTCAGCGGTCTCCGCATTACCCAGCCCAGAGTCCAGGCATAAAAAAAGCCGGGCGGAGTATTCTCCAGCCCGGCTTATTGCGGTTCTTCGCGTTACTTCATGTATTCCCCACTACGCAACGCTTCGATACGTTTATCCAGCGGCGGGTGAGACATAAACATTTCACTCAGTGACTTCGATTTTCCGTTAATGCAGAAAGCCATCATGCTGTTCGCTTCCTGTGGTTCGTAACTGGTTTTCAGACGCTGCAGCGCAGCAATCATTTTCTCACGCCCAACCAGTTTTGCGGAGCCGGCATCCGCGTGGAACTCACGGTGACGGGAGAACCACATGGTGATAATGCTTGCCAGAATACCGAACACCAGTTCCAGTACCATGGAAACGGCGAAGTAGATCAGCGGATTGCCATTGCTCTCTTCACCTTCGTCACGGTTGCCCCCCATAAAGCCTGCCGCAATCTGCGCCAGAATACGGGAGATAAAGATAACAAAGGTGTTCACCACGCCCTGAATCAGGGTCATAGTAACCATGTCACCATTTGCGATATGGCTGATTTCGTGAGCAATAACCGCTTCGGCTTCATCACGGCTCATGTTCTGCAACAATCCGGTGCTGACAGCAACCAGGGATGCATCGCGGCGGGCCCCCGTAGCAAACGCATTGATATCCGGCGCATGGTAAATAGCAACCTGTGGCATGGCGATCCCAGCCTGACGGGATTGCTGAGCGACCGTATTCATCAGCCACTGTTCCATATCGTTACGCGGCTGTTCAATAACCTCACCACCTACCGATTTCAGTGCCATCCATTTTGACATCAGAAGTGAAATGAAAGAGCCACCAAAACCAAACAGCAGCGCCATAATCAACAGACCCTGAACGCTGCTCGACTGAATTCCTGTCAGGCTTAGCACGAGCCCGAAAACCACCATGACCGCAAGGTTGGTGAGCAGGAAGAGCGCGATTCGCATCATAATTTTCTTTTAACCTCAGTTTAACAAAACGCACTATGCGATTACCCACATCGTATGGGTATTGTGGCTATTTTCAAGCATCCGGCGGGCGTAAGTCACCAGAAAGACACAACTTTACACAATTGGAAACCTGCCTGACGGAAGGATGCAGAACAAAAAGAAACAGGCACAATTTCTTGTGCCTGTTGGGAGATTATTTTGCTGGAGCAGGTTGTACGGCAGGTTTCTCTTTTTCAAGATTCGCCAGGTCGAGTGCAATATGCACCGTCTCATCCAGATAGGGATCTGGCTCCTTGTAATCTTTTGGTAGATCGTCAAGTTTCTTGAGCAGAGGTTTGCCTTCACGTTTGAAGCGATCGTTGATACGCGCCAGACGTGTTGCATCGTCTTCGTTGTTCTCTTTTTCACGCTGATCGTAGTTCAGAGAAACAATATTCCGTTTATCTTTCAGAGCATTGAAACGCGCAATGTCCTTCATGATGTACTGGAATTCCGCATCCTTCGCAATGCGGTCATTATGCGCTTTCAGCAGTTCAGGACCAAACTGCGTCATATCACCCGCTTTCACATAGGTCGCAGCGTTGATGCTGTCCCACGGTAACGCGTTATCTTCAAACTTCTCGCCGGTTTCCGTCTCTTCCGTGCCTGTCGGCATCATGATATCCGGTGTCACGCCTTTACGCTGCGTACTGCCACCGTTCACGCGGTAGAACTTCTGAATAGTGTACTGAACCGAACCCAGCGCAGGCCATTCAGGGCGCAGCATCTGATCGTAAATACGATTCAGAGAGCGATACTGTTGAACGGTGCCTTTACCGAACGTCGGCTCACCCACGATCAACGCACGGCCATAGTCCTGCATTGCCGCAGCAAAGATTTCTGATGCTGAAGCACTGAAGCGGTCAACCAGGACCACCAGCGGGCCTTTGTAGTAGACCACACCGTCGTTGTCGGCATCTTCACGCACTTTACCGTTGTTATCACGCACCTGAACCACAGGACCAGATGGAATGAACAGACCAGAAAGTGAAACCGCTTCCGTCAGCGCACCGCCGCCGTTACTGCGCAGGTCGATGATAATGCTGCTAACGTTCTGCTTTTCAAGCTTCTGCAGCTGAACTTTCACATCGTCAGTCAGCCCTACGTAGAAGCCTGGAATATCCAGAACACCTACCTTCTCTTTACCCACGGTTTTCACCGACATTTTCACCGCACGGTCTTCCAGACGGATACGCTCACGGGTCAGGGTAACAATACGGGTTTTAGTGCCTTTACCTGCAGGCAGAACTTCCAGACGAACTTTGCTGCCTTTCGGGCCTTTAATCAGCGCCACCACATCATCAAGACGCCAGCCGATCACATCAACCATGTTCTGACCGGTTTGTCCCACACCCACAATGCGATCACCTACACTTATCGCTTTGCTTTTGGATGCCGGGCCACCTGCGACCATCGAATTGATCACGGTATAATCATCATCCATCTGCAGCACCGCGCCAATACCTTCGAGAGACAGGCTCATTTCAGTATTGAACTGCTCGGTATTGCGCGGGGAGAGATAGTTGGTATGCGGATCGATTTCGTGGGCAAAGGCAGTCATAGCCAGTGAGAAGACATCCTCACTGTTGGTCTGCGCCAGACGACGAATGGCAAATTTGTAACGACGCGTCAGCGTGTCACGGATCTCTTTTTCATCTTTGCCAGTGAGCTTAAGGCTTAATTCGTCATATTTAACTTTTCCGTCCCACAGCGCATTCAACTCGGCTTCATCTTTTGGCCAGGGTGCTTTACTGCGATCCAGATTAAAGGTGTCATTGCCGGTGAAGTCCATCGGACGTTCCAGCACTTTCAGCGCGTACTGATAACGTTCAAAGCGGCGCTTTTGCGACAGGTTGTAGAGATCGTAGAACAGATCCAGCTTGCCTGAACGCAACTCGTCACCCACCTCGGATTTACGCTTAGCGAACTGCTCGACATCGCTGGCGAGCAAAACGTTATGGCTGTAATCCAGCAAGTTCAGATAGCGGTCAAAGATTTTGGCCGAAAAGGCCTGATCGAGATCGAACTGACGATAGTGTGAACGGGTGAAACGTGAGGTCACACGCTCGCTCACAGTTGCGTGCTGCGTCTCTTCCTTAAGAACCGGAATTTGATCAGCACGCGTGATATCGTCCACTGCGAAAGCGTGACCTGTTATGGCAAACAGGCCCGCCAGCGCGGTGAGCTTAAAAAAAGTGTTCATGCCAGGCTTGGCCTCCGTTTCAGAACAACAAGTGTTCTGCGCGTACAATCATTGACATACCAGAAGTCAGCTGTACACGAACGCCATCTTTGGTGATTTCCAGTACAGTGGCGTCCATAGCATTGTTACCCGCTTTTACTTTCAGTGCCTGACCAACGCTCAGGGCGTTAATGTCTGAAACCGGAGTATGGCGCGGCTCTTCACGAGGAGCGCGCGGGGCTTTCGCTGCAGGTTTGTCAGCACGCGGTTTGCGATCGTTATTTTCGTGACGACGCGGTGCAGGGCGTGGTTTACGCTCACGACGAGGCGCTTCTTCCTGGCCGTTTGCCGCTGCGGCTTCGCGTTTTTTCGCTTGCTGTTCTGCACGTTGTGCCTGAACGCGTGCTTTGGCTTCTTCCAGCTGTTTACGCGCGTGTTCAACGTGCTGCTCATCCAGCTCACCACAAGGGTTGCCATCGAGATCCACGCGAGTCGCGCCCGGTTTGATACCGTACAGGTAACGCCAGCTCGAAGTATAAAGACGTAAGGCGGAACGCAGTTGAGTTTTGCTGAGGTTCATTTCCCCTTCAACACGTGCCACCAGATCCTGAAAAATACCGACTTTCAGGGGACGAGCTTCACCTTCAGCACTGAAGCACTGTGGGAAACGCTCGGCCAGAAATGCGATAACTTCTTTACTGCTATTCAACTTAGGTTGATTTTCCATGAAATTTCCTGATTACAACGGACGTTGCCAACAAGCGCAGGCATGAACAGGCGTCATTATAATGACGCTATCAGTAAATGCTACGTTATCCGTTGATTATCCTGCGACGCTCGCAAAGAATTTTTGATAATCGGTTGCTGCGAGAACGTTTTCCAGGTTTGCTACCAGCTCGCGCAGTCCCTGTTCGTCCTCGGTTGTAAAGCGACTGAAGACCGTACTGTCGATATCCAGAACGCCAATAATCTGATTTTTTACCACCAGTGGCAGAACGATTTCAGAATTGCTAGCGGCATCGCAGGCAATGTGCCCGTCAAACGCGTGGACGTCCTCTATACGCTGTACTTCATTTTTGGCGACAGCGGTTCCGCACACGCCGCGCCCCACAGGGATACGCACGCAAGCGATTTTCCCCTGGAATGGCCCCAGCACCAGCGTTTCGCCTTCAAGAAGGTAAAAACCGGCCCAGTTCACCTCGGACAGACGTTCAAAGAGTAATGCACTTGTATTTGCCAGAGTGGCTAAGAAGCTGGTCTCACCCGCCATCAATGCCTTAAAATCGCGGTTTAGATCCGCGTAGAATTCTGTTTTGTTCATTCTTCAATCACTTAGTTGTCTTACAAAATTACCGCAGAGCCTATTAAAATAAGCATTAAATGCGCTCATGCTCAAGATGAATCCGTTCATGAGTTAATATAACGTTCAACAATACTTATTTGTGCGCAGCCGATGGCCTTAAAAACAACCAAAATCACGCCGACAAAAAAGATAACTGTCCATACGGTAAGCGAAGCTTTGCCTCGTGCACATTATCAGCGTTGCCCCCAGTGCGATACGCTTTTTATGTTGCCGAAGATGAAATCGCATCAAAGTGCCTTTTGTCCCCGCTGTGATGCCAAAATTCGTGACGGGCGGGACTGGTCATTGACCCGCCTCGCCGCTATGGCCGTCACCATGCTGCTCCTGATGCCTTTCGCGTGGAGCGAGCCGCTGCTGAAACTCTATCTGCTAGGTGTGCGCATTGACGCCAACGTGCTGCAAGGGATCTGGCAGATGACGCGCCAGGGAGATCCGGTGACTGCAGCCATGGTGCTTTTTTGCACCGTTGGTGCGCCGCTGGTACTGGTCGCGGCGATTGCGTATCTGTGGCTCGGCAATATCCTGGGTATGAACCTGCGACCCGTGTTGCTGATGCTGGATAAACTTAAAGAGTGGGTCATGCTGGATATCTACCTTGTGGGTGTTGGCGTGGCGTCGATCAAAGTACAGGACTACGCATTCCTGCAGCCAGGCGTCGGACTCTTTGCTTTTATCTGTCTGGTATTGCTCAGTATCCTGACGCTGATACACCTGAACGTCGAACAACTCTGGGAGCGTTTTTACCCTCAGCGCCCTGCCACACGCCCGAATGAGAACCTTCGGGTCTGTCTGGGATGCCACTACACCGGGCTGCCTGACGCGCGTGGCCGCTGCCCACGCTGCCATATTCCTTTGAGGGTACGGCGCAACAACAGTCTGCAAAAATGCTGGGCCGCACTGATTGCCTCTATTGTGTTTCTGATCCCAGCCAATATGCTGCCGATTTCCATTATTTATGTGAATGGTGTACGTCAGGAGGATACCATCCTCTCTGGTATTATCTCCCTTGCACACAGCAATGTGGGGGTGGCGGCAATTGTGTTTATCGCCAGTATCCTGGTGCCGTTTACCAAAGTAGTGGTGATGTTTACCCTACTTATCAGCATTCACTTTAAATGTGAGCAGGGGTTACGAACCCGTATCCTGCTTCTGCGATTCGTCACCTGGATTGGTCGCTGGTCGATGTTGGATCTGTTCGTGATTTCGTTGATGATGTCGCTGATTAATCGTGACCAGTTACTTGCTTTTACAATGGGACCCGCGGCTTTTTATTTCGGCTCAGCGGTGATATTGACTATTCTTGCTGTGGAATGGCTGGATAGCCGCTTACTTTGGGATGCACATGAGTCAGGAAACCCCCGCTTCGCCGACTGAAGCGAGAATTAAAACAAAACGCCGCATTTCGCCATTCTGGTTGCTGCCTGTCATCGCCCTGATGATTGCAGGCTGGCTTATCTGGACGAGCTATCAAGATCGCGGGAGTACCGTCACCATTGATTTCCAGACCGCCGACGGTATCGTCGCCGGGCGAACACCTGTTCGCTTCCAGGGGGTTGAAGTGGGTACGGTTCAGGACATCTCCCTTGGAAAAGGGCTGAACAAGATTCAGGTGCGGGTCAGTATTAAATCAGACATGCAGGATGCCTTGCGCAGCGAAACGCAGTTCTGGCTGGTTACGCCAAAGGCCTCTCTGGCGGGTGTTTCCGGTCTGGATGCGCTGGTGGGCGGTAACTATATCGGTATGATGCCAGGTAAAGGTGAGCCACAGGATCACTTTGTTGCCCTGGATACTCAGCCCAAGTATCGCCTTAACAACGGCGATTTGATGATCCATCTGCAGGCGCCGGATCTCGGTTCCCTAAACAGTGGCTCACTGGTTTATTTCCGTAAAATACCGGTGGGTCGCGTCTACGATTACGCCATCAACCCGAATAAACAAGGTGTCACCATTGATGTGCTGATCGAGCGCCGCTTTACCAATCTGGTTAAAAAGGGCAGCCGCTTCTGGAACGTATCCGGCGTGGATGCCGATCTCAGTCTGAGCGGTGCAAAGGTGAAACTGGAGAGTCTGGCTGCGCTGGTGAATGGCGCCATTGCCTTTGATTCCCCGGAAAACTCAAGCCCTGCCACCGCTGATGATTCGTTCGGATTATACGCTGACCTGGCGCACAGCCAGCGTGGGGTGATCGTTAAACTCGTCCTGCCTGACGCAAAGGGACTAAAAGCCGGTTCAACGCCGCTGATGTATCAAGGGTTGCAGGTCGGTCAGCTCACCAAAATGACGCTCAACCCGAGCGGTTCAGTCACAGGCGAAATGACTGTTGATCCGAGCGTGGTCGATCTTCTACGCGAGAAAACGCGCATTGAAATGCGCAGTCCGAAACTCTCTCTCAGCGATGCCAGTATCAGTAGCCTGTTGACGGGCAATACGTTTGAACTGATCCCCGGTGAAGGTCAGCCCAGCAATAGCTTTGTGATTGCCCCGGCCGATAAAGCCTTGTTGCAAAAACCAGGTGTCGTGACGGTTACGCTGAATGCGCCAGAAAGCTACGGTATCGAAGCCGGCCAGCCGTTGATTTTACACGGTGTCCAGGTAGGGCAAGTTCTGGAACGTACGCTTAACGAGAACGGCGTGAGCTTCTCGGTCGCCATTGACCCGCAATACAGCAACCTGGTCCATGGCGACAGTAAGTTTGTGGTTAACAGTCGTGTCGACGTGAAAGTGGGTCTGGATGGGGTGGAGTTCCTTGGGGCCAGCGCCAGCGAATGGGTCAACGGAGGGATCCGCATTCTTCCGGGCGATAAAGGCCCTGTGCGTGACAGCTATCCGCTGTATGCCAACCTGGATAAAGCGATTGAAAACAGCCTGAGCGATCTTCCTACCACTACGCTGACATTAAGCGCCGAAACATTGCCGGACGTTCAGGCAGGATCCGTGGTGCTTTATCGCAAATTTGAGGTCGGGGAAGTGATCACCGTTCGCCCTCGCGCGGACGCATTTGATATCGAACTGCATATCAAGCCGGAGTATCGTAAGCTGTTGACGCCAAACAGCGTATTCTGGGCTGAAGGCGGTGCAAAAGTTCAGCTCAACGGTAACGGGCTGACGGTGCAGGCCTCCCCGCTTTCACGCGCGCTGCGTGGGGCAATTAGCTTCGATAACCTCAGCGGTGCCGGCGCTAACCTGCGTAAAGGTGATAAGCGTATTCTCTTCCCGTCCGAAACCGCAGCACGTGCCGTTGGCGGGCAAATTACCCTGCACGCTTTTGATGCGGGGAAACTGGCTGAAGGGATGCCAATCCGTTATCTGGGTATTGATATCGGGCAGATCCAGAAGCTGACGCTGATCACCTCGCGTAACGAGGTGCAGGCCACTGCCGTGCTTTACCCGGAATATGTGCAGACTTTCGCCCGCACGGGTTCTCGATTCTCGGTGGTGACACCGCAGATCTCGGCGGCAGGCGTTGAGCACCTCGACACCATCCTGCAACCGTATATTAATGTCGAGCCTGGCCAGGGCAATGCCCGTCGTGATTTTGAGCTGCAGGAAGCCACAATCACTGATTCGCGCTATCTTGATGGTCTGAGCATTGTGGTGGAGGTACCAGAAGCCGGTTCGCTTAGCATCGGCACGCCAGTACTGTTCCGCGGTATTGAAGTGGGCACGGTGACCGGTCTGACGCTCGGGACGCTCTCCGACCGCGTAATGGTGGCGTTACGGATCAGCGAACGTTACCAACATCTGGTGCGAAATAACTCGGTATTCTGGCTGGCTTCCGGCTATTCGCTGGACTTTGGCCTGACGGGGGGTGTCGTGAAAACCGGTACCTTCAACCAGTTCATTCGCGGTGGGATTGCGTTTGCCACACCACCGGGCACACCGCTGGCACCGAAAGCGCAACCGGGTAAACACTTCCTGCTGCTCGAAAGTGAACCGAAAGAGTGGCGTGAATGGGGAACTGCCCTGCCGCGTTAATCTCAGGGCTCCGGTGTCAACGCGCCGGAGCCTTTATGCTACACTGCGCACCTGAACTTTTCCCTGTGGTGTACCCGTGGCTCAAAACTCCGTATTTCTTCCTGAACAATTCCTCGCGCAGATGCGCGAGGCACTTCCTTCTCACCTGTCGTTAGACGATTTTATCGCCGCCTGTCAGCGTCCGTTGCGCCGAAGTATTCGCGTCAATACGCTGAAAATCAGCGTCGATGATTTTCTGGCGCTGGTCGCCCCGTACAACTGGCAACTGACGCCCGTACCGTGGTGTGCTGAAGGGTTCTGGATCGAGCGCGATGACGAAGATGCTGTGCCGTTGGGAAGTACCGCCGAGCATCTGAGCGGGCTGTTTTATATTCAGGAAGCCAGTTCTATGCTGCCAGTTGCCGCGTTGTTCGCCGATGACAACGCGCCTGAGCGGGTGATGGATGTGGCCGCGGCACCCGGGTCGAAAACCACGCAGATTGCCGCCCGGATGGGTAACCACGGCGCAATTCTCGCCAATGAGTATTCCGCCAGCCGCGTCAAAGTGTTGCATGCCAACATTAGCCGCTGCGGCATTCATAATGTTGCCCTGACACACTTCGACGGGCGCGTATTCGGCGCTGCCTTGCCGGAAGCCTTTGATGCTATTCTGCTGGATGCTCCCTGCTCCGGGGAAGGTGTGGTGCGTAAAGATCCTGATGCGTTAAAAAACTGGTCAGTTGAAAGCAATCTTGAGATCGCTGCCACGCAGCGTGAGTTGATCGACAGCGCATTTCATGCGCTTCGTCCAGGTGGCACGTTGATTTACTCCACCTGCACACTGAACCGGGATGAAAACGAAGACGTCTGTCTGTGGTTGAAAGCGCAATATCCCGATGCCGTCGAGTTTCTGCCGCTCAATGATCTGTTCCCCACGGCAAAAGAGGCCATCACGCCTGAAGGCTTCCTGCATGTTTTCCCGCAGATCTATGACTGTGAAGGTTTTTTTGTTGCCCGACTGCGCAAAACTGTCGCCGTTGACCCGCTGCCCGCTCCAACGTTTAAGGTCGGCAATTTCCCGTTCACACCGCTGAAAGGTCGAGAGGCCGAGCAGGTCACCCTCGCCGCCAGAAAAGTCGGGCTTGCCTGGGATGAAACATACCATCTCTGGTTACGTGAGAAAGAGATTTGGCTTTTCCCGGCTAATATTGAGCCGCTTATTGGCAAGGTGCGTTTTTCCCGTATCGGTATCCGTCTGGCGGAAGTTCATAATAAAGGTTATCGCTGGCAGCATGAGGCCGTTATCGCCCTCGCCGGACACGAGAATACGTTCGCGCTGACGCATCAGGAAGCCGAAGAGTGGTACCGTGGTCGTGATGTTTACCCTGCCAGTACGCCATCTAATGATGAAGTCGTGGTTACGTATCAGGGATACCCGTTGGGGCTGGCCAAAAAGGTGGGCTCACGACTGAAAAACAGCTATCCACGTGAACTGGTGCGAGATGGTCGGCTGTTTACCGGTAACGATCGCACCGCCTGAAAAAAAGCGCATTTTTTTACTGGCGATTTTGCTCTCCTTGTCTACTATCAAAAATGGATGACCGCACTGGTCATACCAGATTTTGACAACCGACCCGGAGAGCAATATGACGAAAACCAGCGTGCGTATTGGTGCTTTTGAGATTGACGACGCAGAACTGCGCGGCGAAATACAAGGCGATCGAACGTTAAGTATTCCCTGCAAATCCGATCCGGATTTGTGTATGCAACTCGATGCCTGGGATGCGGACATCAGCGTCCCGGCAATTCTTGATGGCGAACACTCTGTCCTTTACCGTGAGCATTACGATAGCAAAACCGATGCCTGGGTCATGCGCCTTGCCTGACCTAAAGAGAACCCGCCCGAAGGCGGGTTATTTATTACTGCAATTGTGCCAGCGTAAAGTAACCATCGAAGACGGCCCCCGTGTCGATATAGTGCAAATTATTAAAATCATACCTTCGGTCGACAGGTGTATGTCCAAACCAGAAATGATCCGCCCCGCTAATTCCCTGCCCTTTTCCCACCATAAACCCCATTAACCGATCGCGATCCCATAATACGCGCTGGGCGCTTACCGGTTTTTGCCAGCGGTATTCCGCCGCGGGATAATCAGCATGAGCGATCACATTCAGACCATTTGCACAGGTGATCTCGATAATATGCGGCAAACTGCGACAGGCATTGAGTAACGATAGCGCCAGCTGTTGCTGGTCGCGTTCAAGACGCGTAAACCACATTCCGCCATTCATCGTCCAGAGCGCAAAATCATTATTATCCAGGCTGTCGATTGCCATTTGCTCATGGTTGCCGCGCACCGCGCGAAACCATTTTTCATTGATTAGCGCCAGGCATTTAACGCTATCAGGACCACGATCAATCAAATCCCCGACGGAGATAAGTAAATCCTCATAAGGATTAAAATGACGACGTTTCAGTTCATCCATCAGCCACTGGTAACAGCCATGGATATCGCTGACAACCCAGACGTGACGCCACCTCCCACCTTCTATTCGCTGATACATAAGGCCTCCTGTAGCAAGTATAGTTGCACCAGGCTTATCTGGAGAGACGCAATCTCGCAGTGCTTTTCACAAAGCTAAACAAACAGTAAACTAAGGATAAATAAATATTTCACCAGTATTAATCCACTTTCGCATGCCCCCTAAAATATGCAATGCATAAAATTTGAGGTTTTCCCGTGTCCAATACGCGCCTGCAAGACGATGCAGCACACTCGCATCGTAACCATATCATTTCCGAACTGGTGAAAGGTAAACTCGTTCCAGGCCCTATCTGGCAAAAACGCGAGTATCGACTTAAATTTCTGTTACGTTCGCTTCTTTTTTGGTCTTCAACGCACCGAATGCTCGATGCGCTGGCCCGCCGCGACGATTTTGACCAACTTCTGGCCTCGCAAATCACGCTACCAAGCAAAACCCATCGTCAGTATCTGATGCGTGGCATGAATGCCAACGCGCGTGCCGACGCTATCATTAGTCATTATCAGTGGATTGACTCTTTGAAAGATGCTGAGCTGGTCAACGCTTTGACTGGCCCTCAGGAGCAATCTATTGTTGAGTTTCATGCCAAAGATGGCGTTAGCTATAACGTCAATGCTATGAATGCCAGTAAAGCGGAGCGTGAAGGCGAGTGTACGCTGTGGCTGTGTGATAATGAAAATACTCTGCTTGCAAGCGTGACATTTTGCGTCGCTCGCGAAAATGGCGTGCCAGTACTGGTAATTGGTGGTCTTCAGGGGCCTCGTCGCAGCGTATCCCGTGATGTGATCAAACAGGCAACCCGTGCCTGCCACGGCCTTTTCCCTAAGCGAGTATTAATGGAAGTGCTTTTCCAGCTAGCAACTCTCTCGGGTATCAAAGCGATTTATGCGGTCAGCGATGAAGGACATATCTTCCGTGCTCTGCGTTATCGCCTGAGTAAAGGCCGTCATTTCCACGCCAGCTATGATGAATTTTGGGCCTCCATCGACGGTCAAAAGCGCTCTACATTCCGCTGGCAACTGCCCTTGCAGATGGAGCGCAAATCTCTTGAGGAGATTGCCAGTAAAAAACGTGCCGAATATCGCCGTCGCTTTGAACTCCTTGATGAAATTGAGGCGTCGGTAAAATCCCGCTTCTAAGCACAGCACGGGCTTTCGCTGATTGCGCACAAAAATTTAACAAAACAGGCAAAAAGGGCTGGACTTCCGCATGCTGTGTTGTGTTATGTTTTAGCAAGTCACACATAGTGTGAACGCTGTATGAGAAAGAAAGCGCTGAAATTACTCGTTTACTTTCATACAGATAAAAAGAGACCGAATACGATTCCTGTATTCGGTCCAGGGAAATGGCTCTTGGGAGAGAGCCGTGCGCTAAAAGTTGGCATTAATGCAGGCTAAGTCGCCTTGCCTTTTAAGAATAGATGACGACGCCAGGTTTTCCAGTCCACAGCTAAAGCGGCCTGAAAAAAAGCGTAAGAGCATCATAAAAAGTGAAAAACCGCAGTGCTTTCGCAAGCATCTGCGGTTTTTTATTGGAAACCTGAACATTAGCAGAGCTTGTCGGCGCGCTCGATAAACGGTGCCAGACTCATCTTCTGTCCTGGATGAGCCGGGTCATCAATCTGAATAATGCTGATCGGTTGGCCACTGCTCTTACCGCTGGCCACCTGCTGCTCTGCGGTCTCATTTAACGGGTATTGCACCAGCGTACTTGGGTTGATCGCATACAATGCATGACCCGGACGGCAAGTCAGCATCACCTCTTCTCGATTGAAAGCCCATTTATCCTTGCCCACTTCAAAACGGCTGACGGTAATCACCTGCGGTGCAGCCAGGGCACTCCCCGTACAGGCCAGTAATAAGAGAGAAAGTACTGTCTTTTTCATATGCTATTTAACCTTATCAGAAGGGTTCCCAGGTAGCGAACAGACTGACCGTTGCCAGCACCAGCGTTCCCAGCACCACCTCTGCCTGTGTCATCCTGATAAAAATCTGTTGCGCTTGTCCGGTCTCCGGACGAAACCGTGGCACCAGAAAATACCGATTTGCCAGCGCAATTGCTACCATCAACGCCACCAGCGCACATTTGAACAACAAAAACCGCACGTAGTCAGTCTGCCATGGGATCTGGATGCCAGTGATAAACAGCGTATTGATAATACCTGTGAGCAGCACTCCTGCGACGGCATAATGACCGACTCGCGAGAAACGCATCATGGTGTAGATAGCAGCATTTTGCCAGCGCCCTTTCGCCAGACGCATGCAGAACAGCAGCGGAAGTAATCCGCCAAGCCAGGTTGCGGCACACAGCAGGTGAAAAGCATGATTAAGACGCTGCAAAGCTCCTGTCGGACCGTCGCTCATCGCCGCGTGCCCTACCCCTGCCAGCAGGATAAGCTGCCCCATTGCGAGCAGTAACAGCCGTGAACCTTTCAGGGGAGCGAGCCATGCAGCTCCGACAGTAATGACAGCAAGAATAATTTGCCACAGCCAGACGCTGCCAAACTGCGTCGCCAGCACACTACGCCAGATCTCCGGGGAAAAGACATCCCCCCAGCCACTACCCATCAATCCCCCCTGAAACACAAACATCAGGAGTGCAGCACCCAGGCTGATTAAAGACGCCACTTTCTGCTGTAACTGGAAACGTCGGGACATCAGGCGGTGGAGTGAGGAAGGAGCAAACCAGACGCTGTAAAGCGCATTGCCAAAAATGAGCATCAGCGCCCCGAAATGAATAAATCGCAACCCGACATAAAACAGGGTCAGCATGCTATTTCACGCTAAAGTGGTAGCTGCCTTTGGTTTTATGGCCGTCTACGGAGACCACATGCCAGTCGACCTGATAGGTCCCGGGCGTCAGCGTTTGTTCCAGTGGAACCGTCAGCTGAGTGTTGTTCTTTTCGTCTCGTTTAACCGTACCTGTTTTCATAACCTGCTTTTGTGCATCCGTGACCACGACTCCGCTAAAACCAGGTTCGATACCTTCCGAAAAAATCAGTGTAAGGACCTGGGGTGGTGTCACCTGGCTGTCTGCCGCCGGGGTTTGCTGTTTAAGATGAGCATGCGCCAGCACAGAAGGCGTCATGATCATTGATGCCAGAAAGGCAAGCGCGCATACCGCGCGGGAAGTGGTTAATCCCATCGCAATCATTCCTTTTTGTTATGTCTGTATGCTAAAGAATAACGCTGTATAATAAACGAGTCGAGGATCATCCCGCCTCCGCTTGTCATCATCGTGCAATCGCGGTAACGTTGCCGCCGCATAATAAGGAGAAGGAAATGAAGATTAATCTGGCCACCCTTCCTCAGGACGAGATGGATAAAGTGAATGTCGATCTTGCGGCTGCAGGCGTCGCATTTAAAGAGCGTTACAACATGCCCATCGTGGCAGAGGTCGTTGAACGTGAACAACCGGCTCATCTGCGTGACTGGTTTCGCGAAAGATTAATTGCCCACCGTCTCGCGTCGGTCAACCTCTCTCGTTTGCCTTACGAGCCTAAAGTTAAATAAGCTTAATAAGTCGTTACACTTCCTTACGCGGAATATGCCAGGATAAGAAAACCCTGGTTTATTTAGGTCTATTCTTAAAATCCCTGCGACTCAGTGTATAAGGAAGTCACGATGTCACAATGGAATATTGCCGCAGCCCAGTATACCGGGCAGCATCACAATGTAGATGATCATGTTTCACGCCATCTCTGCTTCATCGCCGAAGCAGCACGACAGCAATGCGATTTGCTGGTTTTTCCTGAACTTTCATTGACGGGCTCAGGCACAACGGTGTTACCTCCTCCCCCCAGTGATGCGCAGCTTGAACCCCTGCTTAATGCCGCACATTTTTACCAGATAACCCTCATTGCCGGGCTCTCTCTTGAACAGAATGGTCAGCGCCAGAAAGGACTCGCGCTGTTTACACCTTCTCGCCAGAGTATCCTGCGCTACCCTCAGGGTGGCGGTGCAAGTCTGGTTCCGGGGGATAAGCAACTTAGCATCATTGATGCGCATACCGATTCACCCAATCTTGATTCGCAGGCGGCTCTGTTCACCAGTTGCCAGTCGGTCGTGGATTATCGCTGGCGGCAATCCATCAGCACCCTGCAGCGCTTCGCACATAAATATGCCATTGCCGTGTTAATGGCTAATGCTTGTGGCGGCAGCGCATTATGGGATGAAAGAGGTCAGTTGATTGTCCGCGCGGATAAAGGTGAGCTCCTGTTGACTGGCACGCTCAGCAGACAGGGTTGGCAAGGCGATATCATTCCTTTAGGCTAAGCGTTTTGAGCTCAGGAGTTTTCAATGCTGCGCGTTATCGATACCGAAACTTGCGATCTTCAGGGCGGAATTGTGGAAGTGGCCTCTGTCGATGTGGTTGATAGTAAAATCGTCAACCCAATGAGTCATCTGGTGCGCCCGGATCGCCCTATCAGCCCGCAGGCAATGGCAATCCATCGCATTACCGAATCAATGGTGGCGGATAAGCCGTGGATAGAAGAAATTATTCCACACTATTATGGTAGCCCGTGGTACGTCGCGCATAACGCCAGCTTTGACCGCCGGGTGTTGCCCGAAATGCCAGGCGAATGGATTTGTACCATGAAGCTGGCGCGTCGCCTCTGGCCGGGCATCAAATACAGTAACATGGCACTGTATAAATCCCGTAAGCTTAGCGTCCGTACACCTGAGGGGCTTCACCATCACCGCGCGTTGTACGACTGCTATATTACCGCAGCGTTACTCATTGATATCATGAATATTTCTGGCTGGACGCCGGATGATATGGCGACGATTACTGGCCGTCCTGCGCTTCTCACTACTTTTACCTTTGGCAAATATCGCGGTAGAGCGGTGTCTGATATTGCGGATAAAGATCCGGGCTATCTGCGCTGGCTATACAACAACCTCGACAAAATGAGCCCGGAACTGCGCTTAACGCTGAAACACTATCTGGGCGAAGCCTAAGGCTCTGCACCGCCTGGCAGCGTTCCTTGTGCCAGGCCTATCAGGAAGGCATATTCCAGGGCGACGCCTTCATAGGTTTTGAATCGTCCCGATTTTCCTCCATGCCCGGAGTCCATATCAGTACAGAGCAACAGCAGATGGTCATCGGTTTTTAATTCCCGCAGTTTTGCCACCCATTTTGCGGGCTCCCAGTATTGCACTTGCGAATCATGCAATCCGGTGGTGACCAGCATGTGCGGATAGGCTTTTGCCTCCACGTTATCGTACGGGCTGTACTCTTTCATATAGCGATAGTAGATCGCATCCTGAGGATTCCCCCACTCTTCGAATTCCCCCGTCGTCAGGGGAATGGATTCATCAAGCATGGTCGTGACCACATCGACAAACGGAACCTGCGCAACAATCCCTTTGAAGCGATCGGGACGCTGGTTGATCACCGCCCCCATCAACATACCTCCCGCGCTGCCCCCCATACCAAAGCAGAGATGCGGATCGCCATAGCCTTGCTCAATCAGCTCATCACAGACATCGAGATAGTCATTGAAAGTGTTTTTCTTTTTCAGGAATTTCCCATCTTCATACCAGTGCTGCCCCAGTTCACCGCCACCGCGAACATGGGCGATAGCGAAAACAAAGCCGCGATCGAGCAGACTTAACCTACTGCTGCTGAAATCGGCATCCATGCTTGAGCCATAGGAGCCGTAGCCGTAAACCAGCAGTGGGTTTTTACCTTTCTGGAAATGCGCCTGGTGGTAAACAAGAGAGACCGGGACCTCCACGCCATCGCGGACAGTGACCCACAGGTGCTCGCTGCGGTAGTTTTCAGATTCAAACCCTTTGACCTCAGTCTGCTTAATCACCTGACGCTGCCCGGTATCCATATCCAGCTCAAACAGCGTATCTGGTGTGGTCATGGATGAGTAGCCGTAGCGCAACCGCGACGATTCGGGTTCTGGGTTGAAACCAATCCACGTCACATACGCGGGGTCGTCGAACGCAATCCCCACCACTTCCCGTGTTTTACGGTTGATTTGCCGGATACTGGTCAGCCCGCGCTGACGCTCTTCCACCACCAGCCAGTCGGTAAACAGAGTGAAGCCTTCCAGCATCACTTGCTCCCGCGCAGGAATAAGCACCTCCCACTTACGTTCATCGCGCACTTTGGTTTTATAGAGACCAAAGTTTTTGCCCTCGCGATTAGAGCGCAAATAAAAACTGTGCTGGAAGTGATCCAGACTGTACTCATGATCCTTGCGACGCGGCAGAAAACAGAGCGGCTGGGCATCAGGTAGTTCGGCGTCCAGAAGCAAAACCTCAGACGTCGTCGCGCTGGCGAGGAAAATAATCACATAGTGGCGTGAGGAGGTTTTATGCAGGCTGACATAAAACGTTTCGTCTTTCTCTTCATAGACCAGTTCGTCATCGGCAGAACCCGTCCCTACGGTATGTCGCCACACCTGATAAGGCAGTAGCGTGGACGCATGCTTTTTGACGTAGTAGACAGTCTCGGAATCATTCGCCCAGACAAAATCCGGGGAGACGTTTTCCAGCATTTCAGGATACCAGTTGCCGGTGTCCAGATTGCGAAAACGCAGGCCATACTGACGGCGGGAGAGGTAGTCTTCAGCCAGCGCCATAATCGTGTTGTCAGGTGAAATGGACATGCCGCCCAGCGTATAAAATTCGCTGTGGGCGGCACGCTGGTTGGCATCCAGCAAAATCTCCCACTCATCCCATTCGGCACTTAACACGGGTTGTCGTTGGTAGATGGGATACTCGTTGCCGGGCTCGTAGATATGACGATAGCGATATCCATTTTTGGTCCAGGGCGCGGAGATATCATGCTGAGGAATGCGCTGTACCATTTCATTCAGCAGTTGATCCTGAAGTGCCTGCTGGCTGGACATGACCTTACGGCCATAGTCGTTTTCCTCGTGCAGGTAGTCGAGCACCTCTGGCCGGGAGCGCGAATCGTCCCGTAGCCAGTAATAATTGTCTATGCGCGTATCGCCATGCGTGGTGATCGCATAAGGAGTACGTCGGGCTTTCGGTGGCATGTGATCATTCTTGTAAGTTCTACACTCTATAAGGGTGGCAAAACCCACGCATGATGCAAGCGAAACATGACCACAGAAGTGATAGTCAGTCAGTTAACGTCCGCTTTTGTTCCCGGATATCCTGCTCAATGCCCTCCCGGACATCCTGAGGGATCTTCAGCGCATCCCCCAGAGCATTGAGATAGCTCCGCTCCATAAAATGATCGATATCAATGGCGGCACAGCTGAGGAAATAGAGTTCAAGGGCTTCTTCCTCATTTTTCACACTCTGCGCAAGGCGCTGTGGATCGAGTGGTTGATCGATCGCCTGCGCCACCAGGACTCTGCCCTTCTCTTCGACACCGGCTTCATGAAGCTGCTGCTCAATCGCCGCTCGCTCTTTATCATCGATATGCCCGTCACTTTTCGCGGCAAAGACCAGCGCAAGGATCAATCGTTCGGTACGTAGATCCAGAGGCGAGGTATGTTCACCGTAATGCGGTTCATCGCTGTGAGTAGTTCGTATCCTGTCCTTGTATTTATTCCACAGTACAGTGCCTGCGATGGCCCCGCCACCGGCCAGCAACGCGCCAGTACCATATTTTGCCAGCAACTTACGTGAGGATTTATTCGCGACCAAAAGGCCAGCCAATCCGCCGAGTGCACCGGGAACCAGCAGTTTACTGAGCCCTTGCTCGCCAGACGATGATGTTTTCTGCCCTAACAACGATTGCAACTGATTTAACCAACCTGACATGGTTTCCCTCACTTAACGGTGAACATATTTCACAGCGTAAGCGAGCAGGCGTCAGGAAATGTCCAGCCTGGCTAAAGATGCGCAAATTTCTTCCCCCTCCTTTAGCCCTGCACAAGACACACGCAAACGTTTTCGTTTATACTGCGCGCATCTTTTTCAGGGGGAATGTTATGACTCGTTTAGGAACTGCGCTGCGACCTGCAGCGACGCGTGTGATGCTGTTGGGATCGGGCGAACTGGGGAAAGAGGTCGCCATTGAATGTCAGCGTTTAGGTGTGGAAGTGATTGCCGTAGACCGTTACGCCGATGCCCCCGCCATGCACGTCGCCCATCGTTCTTATGTGATTAACATGCTGGATGGCGAAGCCCTGCGGGCACTGATTACGCAGGAGAAACCCGATTTCGTGGTCCCGGAAATTGAAGCCATCGCCACCGATACGCTGATCGCCCTTGAACAGGAAGGTCAGCGCGTGGTGCCCTGTGCCAAAGCGGCAAAACTGACCATGAACCGGGAAGGTATTCGTCGTCTGGCGGCGGAAGAACTGGGGCTTCCCACGTCGAGCTATCGGTTTGCTGGCGATAAATCCGCATTCCTGCAGGCTGTCGAGGAGATTGGCTACCCGTGCATCGTTAAACCCGTGATGAGCTCCTCCGGTAAAGGACAGAGCTTTATTCGCGACAGCAGCACGCTGGATAACGCATGGGATTATGCCCAGCAAGGTGGTCGTGCCGGAGCTGGCCGCGTGATTGTCGAAGGTGTCGTGAAATTTGATTTCGAGATCACCCTGTTGACCGTCAGCGCCATTGATGGCGTCCATTTCTGTGACCCAATTGGCCACCGTCAGGAAGATGGCGATTACCGTGAATCCTGGCAACCGCAGCAGATGAGTGCCCTGGCACTGGAACGTGCGCAGGCGATCGCCCGTAAAACCGTACTCGCGCTGGGCGGCTATGGCCTGTTTGGTGTAGAGCTTTTCGTCTGCGGAGATGAGGTTATTTTCAGCGAAGTCTCACCTCGCCCGCATGACACCGGCATGGTGACACTGATTTCGCAGGATCTCTCTGAGTTCGCCCTGCATGTACGCGCTTTCCTCGGCCTGCCTGTTGGTGGTATCCGTCAGTACGGCCCGGCCGCTTCCGCAGTGATCCTGCCGCAATTAACCAGCCAGAATGTCACGTTTGATAACGTCGACGGAGCAGTAGGTGCCGGGTTGCAGGTGCGTTTGTTCGGTAAACCGGAGATCGACGGCACGCGTCGGCTTGGCGTAGCATTAGCCACCGGAGATAACGTAGAAGACGCTGTGGCGAGAGCCAAAACAGCCGCCGCTGCAGTTAGCGTAACAGGATAAAAAAACGGGCCGAAAGGCCCGTTTTTCATGCTGCGAATAACTTACTGCTTCGCACCTTCAACCGCTTCACGAGCCAGTTTAGTAATGCGATCCCAGTCGCCCGCTTCCAGCGCATCCGCCGGAACCAGCCATGAACCACCGATGCACAGCACGCTTTTCAGTGCCAGGTAGTCACGGTAGTTAGCAGGAGAGATACCACCCGTCGGGCAGAAACGAACCTGCGCGAATGGACCCGCAATCGCCTGCAGCGCTTTGGTGCCGCCGTTCGCTTCTGCCGGGAAGAATTTGAACTCTTTCAGGCCGTAGTCCATGCCCAGCATCAGTTCAGATACGGTGCTGATACCTGGGATCAGAGGAATAGTGCCTTCGGTTGCCGCTTTCAGCAGAGGCTCAGTCAGGCCCGGGCTAATGGCGAACTGTGCGCCCGCTTCAGTCACTTCCGCCAGCTGCTGTGCATTCAGAACGGTACCCGCACCGACAATGGCGTCCGGCACTTCTTTAGCGATTGCGCGAATGGCATCCATCGCGCAGGCGGTGCGCAGGGTGACTTCCAGAACACGAACGCCACCGGCAACCAGCGCTTTCGCCATCGGTACCGCATGCTCCAGTTTATTTACCACGATAACTGGCACGACAGGGCCAGTGGTCATGATTGCTTCTGCACTTGTTTTCCAGTTTTTCATCAGTGTCTTCTCTCGCCAGATCGTTAAAATCAAGTCGTCTTAAAACGTAATACAGGTTGCGCCCTGCTCAGCACCAGAGAGTTTCTCACGCAGCGCACCAAACATTTCGCGCCCTGTCCCCACGCGCGATGCGCTCAGGTCAGGAATATGTGGCTTACGTGCCGCCAGCTCTGCGTCATCCACCAGCAGGGTTAACTCACCTGTCTGCCCGTTAACGCGGATCATGTCACCGTCACGCACTTTCGCCAGCAAACCACCGTCGTAAGCTTCAGGTGTCACGTGGATGGCTGAAGGCACTTTACCGGATGCGCCAGAGAGGCGTCCATCAGTTACCAGTGCAATTTTGAAACGGCGGTCCAATAATACACCAAGTGGTGGCATAAGTTTATGTAATTCTGGCATCCCGTTGGCTTTTGGCCCCTGATGGCGAACGACCACCACGCAGTCTTTATCCAGAAGACCGGCATCGAAGGCAGGTAATACGTCGTGCTGGCTTTCGAACACTACCGCTGGTGCTTCGATAATCTGATTCTCTTCCGGTACGGCAGAGGTCTTCATCACCGCGCGTCCGAGGTTGCCGCTCAGCACTTTGGTGCCACCATGAGGAGAGAACGGTTTGTCGATGGTGGCGATAACCTGTGCATCAAGAGAAGCATTCGCCCCTTCGCGCCAGTCCAGCTCGCCGTTATTCAGCCACGGCTCCTGGGTGTAACGTTGCAGACCAAAGCCCGCCACGGTATTCACATCTTCATGCAGCAGACCACCTTTCAGCAGCTCACGCATCAGCAGCGGTACACCGCCAGCGGCCTGGAAGTGGTTAATGTCAGCCGGGCCGTTCGGGTACAGACGCGCCATCAGCGGCACCACAGAAGAGATCTCGGAGAAATCATCCCAGTTAATCAGAATGCCCGCCGCACGAGCCATGGCCACCAGGTGCATGGTGTGGTTGGTTGACCCCCCCGTTGCCAGCAACGCGACAATGCCGTTAACGATGACTTTCTCGTCAACCATTTTGCCCATCGGCATCCATTCGTTGCCATTACCGGTCAAACGCGTCACCTGACGGGCAGCCGCTTCAGTCAACGCCTGGCGCAGTGGCGCATCCGGCTGGATAAAGGACGAGCCCGGAAGCTGCATCCCCATGAACTCGACGACCATCTGGTTCGTGTTAGCCGTGCCGTAGAAAGTACAGGTTCCCGGCGCATGGTAGGATGCGGCTTCTGCCTCCAGCAGCGCCTGACGGTCTGCTTTTCCTTCTGCATACAGCTGACGGATACGCACTTTCTCTTTGTTTGGCAGGCCGCTTGCCATCGGTCCGGATGGCACGAAGATCGCAGGCAGATGACCAAATGACAGAGCTGCCATCACCAGGCCAGGGACAATCTTGTCGCACACACCGAGATACAACGCGCCATCGAACATGTTGTGTGACAAGCCAACCGCCGCAGACATCGCAATCACTTCGCGGCTCAGCAGGGAAAGCTCCATCCCGTCCTGACCCTGCGTCACGCCGTCGCACATCGCCGGCACACCGCCCGCCACCTGGCCCACGGCATTCACGCTGTGCAGCGCTTTACGGATGATATTGGGATAGACCTCATACGGCTGGTGCGCAGAAAGCATATCGTTGTAGGAGGTAATGATAGCGATGTTGTTACGCAACATGCTTTTCAGCGAGGCTTTATCATCGGGTTGGCAGGCGGCGAAACCGTGTGCCAGGTTACCGCATGCCAGCTGAGAGCGGTGGACGGTGTTACTTTTAGCTTGTTCAATCCGGGCGAGGTAGGCCGAACGAGTCTCTTTCGAGCGTTCAATAATGCGTTGTGTTACGCGTAACAATGTCGGATTCATAAATGCTCCTCTAATTTATCTGTCCGTGCTCAGGAGTTTACAAAGTCGCTGGCAGTTGTTAACAACGCTGAAACGCTTGCTGTCCGGAGCTCAGGGGCAAAATCACTTCCGGCAGTGTAATAAAAAAAGCTCCGCGGGTGAATCCACACGGAGCTTAAAAGTTTAAAAATTGTGCCACTAGCTGTGTTAGATCATGTTACCGGTAAAATAACACTTTCGAGCCAGAGGATGACCTTACTCAAACTCGTTCCAGGAGCGGCCATCGCGGGTGATCATCGCCACAGATGCAACTGGCCCCCAGGTGCCTGCCTGATACGGTTTAGGTGCATCCTGATCGGCAGCCCAGGCTTCAGTAATAGAGTCAACCCATTTCCAGGCCTCTTCCACTTCGTCGCGGCGCACAAACAGCGCCTGGATACCGCGCATGGTTTCCAGCAGCAGGCGCTCATACGCGTCCGCAAGATGCGTCTGGTTGAAGGTTTCGGAGTAGCTCAGATCCAGTTTGGTGGTCTGCAGGTTGTGTTTGTGGTCAAGGCCAGGCACTTTGTTCAGGATCTGAATATCAACCCCTTCGTCCGGCTGCAGGCGAATGGTCAGTTTGTTCTGAGGCAGTTCCTGCCAGGACTCTTTGAACAGGTTCAGTTCCGGGTTTTTAAAGTAAACAACCACTTCGGAGCATTTGGCTGGCAGACGTTTACCGGTGCGCAGGTAGAACGGAACCCCCGCCCAGCGCCAGTCGTCGATGTCCACGCGGATCGCTACAAACGTCTCGGTGTTGCTGGACTTGTTTGCGCCCTCTTCTTCCAGATAGCCTGGCACTTTTTTGCCCTGCGCAAACCCGGCGGTGTACTGACCGCGAACAGTCTTCTCACGCACGTTGGAGCGGTCGATACGGCGCAGTGACTTCAGCACTTTCACTTTTGCGTCGCGGATGCTGTCAGCCGTCAGGTCAGACGGTGGAGACATAGCAATCATGCACAGAATTTGCAGCAGGTGGTTCTGGATCATGTCGCGCATCTGACCAGCCTGGTCAAAGTAACCCCAGCGCCCTTCAATCCCCACCTCTTCCGCCACGGTGATTTCCACGTGGTCGATAGTGCGGTTGTCCCAGTTGTTTACAAACAGGGAGTTAGCAAAACGCAGCGCCAGCAGGTTCAGGACTGTCTCTTTACCAAGATAGTGGTCAATACGGTAAACCTGGCACTCTTCAAAGAACTCGCCTACCTGATCGTTAATTTCGCGGGAGGTTGCCAGCGACGTACCCAGCGGCTTCTCCATCACCACGCGCGCCGGCTTGGCGTTCAGTTTGGCTTCGCCCAGACCTTTGCAGATGGCACCAAAGGTGCTTGGCGGCATGGCGAAATAGTTAATGGTGACACGATTTTTCTGATCCAGCATGTCGCCCAGGCGGGAAAACGCATTGATGTCGTTCACATCCAGGTTGCAGAAATCAAGGCGTCCGCTCAGCGTATCCCACAAACTTTCATCGATTTTCTCTTTCATGAACGTTTCGAGCGCTTCACGCACGACTTTGGTATAAGCGTCTTTGTCCCATTCGGCACGCCCTACACCCAGGATACGGGTATCCGGATGAAGTTGGCCTGCTTTTTCCAGT
Organism: Enterobacter sp. 342; assembly: GCF_036663495.1. NCBI lineage: Bacteria > Pseudomonadati > Pseudomonadota > Gammaproteobacteria > Enterobacterales > Enterobacteriaceae > Enterobacter > Enterobacter sp. 342. The sequence continues at coordinate 98,092 of NZ_JAWUEI010000001.1, read as the reverse complement.
TGATACAGGGAAGGCAGCAATTTCCGGCGTGCAAGATCGCCTTTCGCGCCGAAAATGACCAGGTCACATGCCTGGGCTGTTTGCGTTACCGCCATGTCATTCTCCTCAGTTGGATCACCTGGTACTTCTGCCAGGTATCGTTGTAATTTTATTACAATGCACTGTACTGCTTTTACGTCATTCCCGAAACCATTAGCGCTTATCGCCACGTGCTTTACCGCGATTTTTCGGCATTCCGGTGATTTCGGAGGTGCAATGACGCAACAACCGCCGATTCTTTGCGCAACAAGGGCCCGGCAAAACCCGACGCCGATCAAGTAATGAAAAAAAACAACAACATTATCTTGTCGACTGTTACCCTTTATGGAAGCCACAGGGGTAATATCGGCTAAATCGAATCACGATTTCACCCATTTATGAAATCGTTTACACCCATGAGCGTCATGTTAACAATGAACATGCTGGAAAAAATCCAGTTTCAACTGGAACACCTTAGCAAATCCGAGCGAAAAGTGGCCGAAGTTATTCTCGCGTCTCCCGCTCAGGCGATTCATTCAAGCATCGCCGCTCTGGCGCAGGAAGCGAGTGTCAGCGAGCCAACGGTAAATCGCTTCTGCCGTAGCCTGGAAACGCGCGGCTTTCCTGATTTTAAACTGCATCTGGCACAAAGTCTGGCTAACGGCACACCTTATGTTAATCGTAATGTGGATGAAGACGACAGCGTTGATGCCTACACAGCGAAAATATTTGAGTCAGCCATGGCCACACTTGACCACGTCCGTCAGTGTCTGGATATGAGTTCGGTGAATCGTGCGGTGGATTTACTCACCCAGGCCAAGCGGATTGCATTCTTTGGTCTTGGGTCGTCGGCAGCTGTGGCGCACGATGCCATGAACAAATTCTTCCGCTTTAACGTGCCGGTTATTTATTCCGATGACATTGTGTTGCAACGCATGAGCTGTATGAATTGCAGTGAAGATGATGTCGTGGTACTGATTTCGCACACCGGACGTACCAAGAGCCAGGTGGAACTGGCCCAGCTGGCGCGTGAAAACGATGCCATGGTGATCGCTCTCACGACGGCAGGGACACCGCTGGCCCGTGAGGCGACACTTGCTATTACCCTCGACGTACCGGAAGACACCGATATCTATATGCCGATGGTCTCCCGTCTGGCGCAGCTCACGGTGATTGACGTGCTGGCGACCGGTTTTACCTTACGAAGGGGCGCAAAATTCAGAGATAACTTGAAGCGTGTCAAGGAAGCGCTTAAGGAATCGCGTTTTGATAAAGAATTGCTTATAAAGAGCGATGTTCCCTGATAGTTGATAACGAGACGTAACGAATAATTACGATGTAACGATTTACGGCATTCGGTCCGCTCTCTGCTGCCTTGCGGCAGATGAAGGTCGATTCAATGTTCACGCAACACCAAAGTTGTTTCAGTCAACGGAGTATTACATGTCCAGAAGGCTTCGCAGAACCAAGATCGTAACCACCTTAGGCCCGGCCACCGATCGCGATAATAACCTCGAGAAAATTATCGCCGCAGGTGCCAACGTGGTGCGTATGAACTTCTCTCACGGTACGCCAGAAGACCATAAATTACGTGCCGATAAAGTGCGTGAAATCGCAGCAAAACTGGGCCGCCATGTTGCCATCCTCGGCGATTTGCAAGGTCCTAAAATTCGTGTATCGACCTTTAAAGAAGGCAAAGTCTTCCTCAATATCGGCGATAAATTCCTGCTTGATGCTAACCTCGGCAAAGGTGAAGGCGATAAAGAGAAAGTCGGGATCGACTATAAAGGCCTGCCAGCTGACGTGGTGCCTGGCGATATCCTGCTGCTCGACGACGGTCGCGTACAGCTGAAAGTGCTGGAAGTTCAGGGCATGAAAGTGTTCACCGAAGTCACTGTAGGTGGCCCGCTCTCCAATAACAAAGGCATTAACAAACTTGGCGGCGGCCTCTCTGCGGAAGCGCTTACCGATAAAGACAAAGCGGATATCGTTACCGCAGCGCTGATCGGCGTTGACTACCTGGCCGTCTCCTTCCCACGCTGTGGTGAAGACCTGAACTATGCGCGCCGACTGGCACGTGATGCAGGTTGCGATGCCAAAATCGTCGCTAAAGTTGAACGCGCGGAAGCCGTTTGCGATCAGGACGCCATGGACGATGTGATTCTCGCCTCCGACGTAGTGATGGTTGCCCGTGGCGACCTGGGTGTGGAAATCGGCGACCCTGAGCTGGTGGGTATCCAGAAAGCGCTGATTCGTCGCGCACGTCAGCTGAACCGTGCGGTGATCACCGCCACTCAGATGATGGAATCCATGATCACCAACCCAATGCCAACTCGTGCGGAAGTCATGGACGTGGCCAACGCCGTGCTGGACGGTACCGATGCGGTTATGCTTTCAGCGGAAACCGCGGCAGGCCAGTATCCTGCAGAAACCGTGGCCGCCATGGCGCGCGTTTGTCTGGGTGCTGAGAAGATCCCAAGCATTAACGTCTCTAAACACCGTCTGGACGTTCAGTTCGACAACGTGGAAGAAGCGATTGCGATGTCCGCCATGTACGCTGCCAACCACCTGAAGGGCGTTACCGCGATCATCACCATGACCGAATCTGGCCGTACCGCGCTGATGACCTCCCGTATCAGTTCCGGCTTGCCTATCTTCGCCATGTCCCGACACGAGCGTACGCTGAACCTGACGGCGCTGTATCGCGGTGTTACCCCGGTTCACTTCGATAGCAGCAATGACGGCGTGGCTGCGGCACATGACGCCGTAAACCTGCTGCGCGACAAAGGCTATCTGGTATCCGGTGATATTGTCATCGTGACTCAGGGTGATGTGATGAGCACCATCGGCTCAACCAATACCACTCGCGTCATGACCGTCGAGTAAGTCAGTCTCTGTTAAAAAGCCCTCTCCTTTCAGAGAGGGCTTTTTTTATTTTGTTGGAAAAAGCTCTTTGCGTTTATACGGCTCTTTTTCGCCTGGCTTACGCGTTTTAAGCAGTTTCAGTATCCACGTATACTGCTCCGCATGCGGTCCCACCAGTATTTCCACCTCTTCGTTCATTCGACGCGCAATGGTGTTATCGTCTGCGGTGAGCAGATCATCCATCGGCGGGCGAACCTCAATACTCAGACGGTGGGTGTTGCCATCGTAAACCGGGAAAAGCGGAATAACACGGGCACGGCACACCTTCATCAGACGGCCAATCGCAGGCAGTGTCGCTTTGTAGGTCGCGAAGAAATCCACAAACTCACTGTGTTCCGGGCCGTGATCCTGATCCGGCAGATAGTAGCCCCAGTAGCCCTGACGGACGGACTGAATAAACGGCTTGATACCATCATTACGCGCATGAAGGCGACCACCAAAACGGCGACGTACTGTATTCCAGACGTAATCAAAGATCTTGTTGCCCTGATTATGGAACATTGCCGCCATTTTTTGTCCCTGCGACGCCATCAGCATAGCTGGAATATCAACACCCCAGCCGTGTGGAACGAGAAAAATGACCTTCTCGTTGTTGCGACGCATCTCATCGATGATTTCCAGACCTTTCCAGTCAACACGATCCATGACTTTTTCCGGCCCTTTCAGCGCCAGTTCAGCCATCATCGCCATCGCCTGTGGCGCAGTGGTATACATGGCATCAATAATGGCTTCCCGCTCTGCGTCGCTCTTTTCCGGGAAACAGTAGTAAAGATTAATTTGCGCACGGCGACGGGCACTTTTACCTAAGCGTCCTGCCAGGCGACCTATTTTACCCAGCACAGGATCGCGTACAGAGGCCGGTAACATCGCAATACCCGCAAATGCATAAACGCCAAGCCAGGCACCCCAGTTACGCGGGTGACGGAAAGATTTTTCAAACTCAGGAATGTACTCAATATTGTTTTTTTGGGTTTCCATGCTGGATCCAGGGTCTGATGACGCAAAATTTTATTCAGATAGTGTAGCGAGGCAGTCGTCCACGCACAAAAGAAAAAGCCGGCGCACACTGACACCGGCTTTTTTAACAACACAAAGGGCTTAGTTTAAGCTCAACTGCGGTATCACCTCTTTCACCTGCGCCAGGTAATCAGAACGATCTTTACCTGTCAGGCCTTCGGTGCGCGGCAGTTTCGCCGTCAGCGGGTTAACAGCTTGTTGGTTGATCCATACTTCATAGTGCAGGTGCGGGCCGGTAGAACGTCCGGTATTGCCTGAAAGCGCGATACGGTCACCACGTTTCACTTTTTGACCCGGTTTGACCAACAACTTGCGCAAGTGCATATAGCGAGTCGTGTAAGTACGACCATGGCGCACCGCAACATAGTAGCCTGCTGCTCCGCTGCGTTTAGCCATGACCACTTCACCATCACCCACAGCCAGTACCGGTGTACCCTGCGGCATCGCGAAATCAACGCCACGATGCGGTGCAACACGTCCGGTGACCGGGTTCAGACGGCGCGGATTGAAGTTAGAAGAAACGCGGAACTGTTTCGCCGTCGGGAAGCGCATGAAGCCTTTCGCAAGACCTGTGCCGCTGCGGTCATAGAACTTGCCGTCTTCAGCACGAATCGCGTAATAATCTTTGCCCTCTGAGCGCAAACGTACACCCAGCAGTTGGCTCTGCTCGCGCTTACCTTCCAGCATTTCGCGGGACATCAGGACGGAAAACTCATCACCTTTCTTCAGTTTGCGGAAATCCATCTGCCACTGCATGGCTTTGATGACAGAACTGATTTCAGCGCTGGTCAACCCTGCATCTCGGGCACTTGAAACAAAGCTTGCGCCCACAGTCCCTTTCATAACGCTGTTGACCCAGTCGCCCTTCTGCATTTCGCTGGTCATTTTGAAACCGTTTGCAGTACGTTCGTAGGTGCGGGTTTCGCGGCGAGACATTTCCCAGGTCAGACTCTGTAGATCGCCATCCGCCGTTAATGTCCATGAGAGCTGTTGCCCTATTTTCAGATTACGGAGATCTTTATCGGCCGCCGCCAGCTGGCTGATATTACCCATGTCGATGCCGTACTGGTTCAGTACGCTACTCAGCGTATCCCCGGTAGAAACAACGTATTCGTGCGTCCCTGCTTCGCTCTCGGTTTTATCGTCCAGTTCATCCTGCGGGATAGCTTCATCTTCCTGAGCCGCCTGGTCGATAGGCTCACTGGCTTCAGGCAGCAAAGAACGGATTTCGCTCTTTTCAAGCTCGATGGTTTTGATGATAGGGGCAGAACTCGGGTGGTAAACATAGGGCCGCCAGACGGCGACCGCTAAAGTGAGAACTGTAAGCGACCCCAGCATAACGCGATGGGGTCGAGGCAGATTGTTAAATGCCAGGGCGACAGAGCGGGCTATCTGTTGCACGTATTCACTTCCTCGTTAATCTCCTTTCAGGCAGCTCGCATACTGGTTCGCCAGTTGGCTGAGGAACTGCGAATAGCTCGCTTTGCTCAACTGGATATTCGTTCCTAGCGGGTCAAGGGTCCCCATGCGCACGGATGTCCCCCTGGCCACGGCTTCTACGACCGCTGGCCTGAACTGTGGCTCAGCAAAAACGCATGTCGCTTTTTGCTCAACCAACTGTGTTCTGATTTCATGTAAACGCTGCGCACCAGGCTGAATTTCAGGGTTGACGGTGAAGTGCCCCAGCGGGGTCAAACCGTAGTGTTTTTCGTAATAGCCATAGGCGTCATGAAAAACGAAATACCCTTTTCCTTTCAACGGTGCGAGCTCAGTACCTACCTGCTTATCGGTTGCGGCTAATTGTGCCTCAAAATCCTTCAGGTTGGCGTCTAGTTTGGCTCGACTTTGCGGCATAAGTTCCACTAATTTGTCATGGATTGCAACCGCTGAAAGCCGCGCTATCTCTGGGGATAACCAAAGATGCATGTTGTACTCGCCGTGATGGTGATCTCCATCACCTTTTTCGCCGTCTGCAGCATGATGGTCATGTTCGTCGCCGTCGTCATCCGCCCCTTTCATGAGCAACGGTTTCACGCCGGGGAGTTCGGCAATCGCGACCTGTTTTTCGTCAGCAACCTGTTTCGCTGACTTCTGCATAAACGCTTCCATTTCCGGGCCAATCCAGACGACTAAGTCCGCGTTTTGTAAGCGCTTTACATCTGACGGGCGCAGGGAATAGTCATGCTCGGATGCACCATCAGGGAGCAGAACCTGGGTTTCCGTTACCCCGTCTGCAATGGCAGATGCGATGAATCCAAGCGGTTTAAGCGAAGCGACAACCGCAGCGTTAACATCTTGTGCGGTTGTACCCCAAAGGGCAGCGGATAATGCTGCGAAAAGAAGCGTATTTTTATGTAACATAATGCGACTAATCATCGTAGTGAATGCGTGGAATGTGATATTATAACATTCGTTGACTTCTTCAAGCTTAAATTGACATGACGACATTGGTTTCTCTTGAAAATATTTCGGTCTCATTCGGGCAGCGCCGCGTCCTTTCTGACGTGTCGCTGGATCTGAAGCCCGGCAAAATTCTGACGTTGCTCGGCCCCAATGGTGCCGGCAAATCCACCCTGGTGCGCGTGGTGCTGGGTCTGGTCACACCCGATGAAGGCGTGATTAAGCGCGAGGAAAAATTGCGTATTGGCTATGTGCCGCAAAAACTCCACCTCGACGCCACATTACCGCTGACGGTCAGCCGCTTTCTGCGTCTGCGTCCCGGAACACGAAAAAACGATATTCTCCCGGCACTGAAACGCGTGCAGGCGGGTCATCTCATCGACGCGCCGTTGCAGAAACTTTCCGGGGGGGAAACCCAGCGTGTTTTACTTGCCCGTGCGTTGCTGAGTAGTCCCCAGTTACTGGTACTGGATGAACCTACCCAGGGGGTCGACGTTAATGGTCAGGTCGCACTTTATGATTTAATTGACCAACTGCGTCGGGAACTGAATTGTGCAGTACTGATGGTGTCCCATGACCTGCATCTGGTCATGGCAAAAACTGACGAAGTGCTGTGTCTCAACCACCATATTTGCTGCTCCGGCACGCCTGAAGTGGTGTCAATGCATCCGGAGTTTATCTCCATGTTTGGCCCGCGCGGTGCTGAGCAACTGGGCATTTATCGCCATCATCATAATCATCGCCATGATTTACAGGGACGAATTGTCCTGCGCCGGGGAAATGGACACTCATGATTGAACTGTTACTGCCCGGCTGGTTAGCCGGGATTATGCTTGCCTGTGCGGCGGGCCCGTTGGGCTCGTTTGTCGTGTGGCGCAGAATGTCCTATTTCGGTGATACGCTGGCGCATGCCTCTCTGCTGGGCGTCGCTTTTGGTCTGTTACTGAACGTCAATCCTTTCTATGCGGTGATTGTGGTCACGCTGCTCCTTGCCGCAGGTCTGGTCTGGCTGGAAAAACGCCCACACCTCGCCATTGATACGCTGCTTGGCATCATGGCGCACAGCGCCCTGTCGCTGGGTCTGGTGGTCGTGAGCCTGATGTCGAACATTCGCGTCGACCTGATGGCCTACCTGTTCGGCGACCTGCTGGCCGTGACGCCAGAAGATCTGATCTCTATCGCCATTGGTGTCGTCGTGGTGCTCGGCATTCTGCTCTGGCAGTGGCGTAATTTGCTGGCGATGACCGTAAGTCCGGATCTGGCGTTTGTTGATGGCGTGAAATTGCAGCGCGTGAAGTTACTGCTGATGCTGGTGACAGCGTTGACCATTGGTGTGGCGATGAAGTTTGTCGGAGCGCTGATTATTACCTCCCTTCTGATCATTCCGGCAGCAACAGCGCGCCGCTTTGCCCGCACGCCAGAACAGATGGCCGGCGTGGCCGTTCTCATTGGGATGGTTGCGGTAACGGGTGGGTTAACCTTCTCGGCGTTTTATGACACGCCTGCAGGGCCGTCTGTGGTGCTGTGTGCAGCGGTGTTATTTATTTTCAGTATGATGAAGAAGACGGCAAGTTGACATCGAGGGCGCTTATGCCCTCACCCTGGCCCTCTCCCTGTGGGAGAGGGAATTAAACATTATGGCATTGCCGGTGGGGTAATCCCGAAGTGATTCCACGCCCGCACCGTGGCCATGCGTCCACGCGGGGTACGTTGCAGGAAGCCCTGCTGGATCAAATACGGTTCGAGCACATCTTCAATTGTCTCGCGCTCTTCCCCGATTGCCGCCGCCAGGTTATCCAGCCCCACTGGCCCGCCAAAGAATTTGTCCAGCACCGCCAGTAGCAGCTTGCGATCCATGTAGTCAAAACCTTCAGCATCGACATTCAGCATATCCAGCGCCTGAGCAGCAATCTCGGCGGAAATGGAACCATCATGCTTCACTTCGGCAAAGTCACGCACGCGGCGCAGCAGGCGGTTAGCGATACGCGGTGTCCCGCGCGAGCGCTTCGCCACTTCAAACGCACCCTCTTCGCTCATCTCCAGCCCCATAAAGCGGGCGCTACGCCCAACGATGTGCTGAAGGTCCGCCACCTGGTAAAACTCCAGGCGCTGCACAATCCCGAAACGGTCTCGCAGTGGAGAGGTCAACGATCCGGCACGGGTTGTTGCGCCAATCAGGGTAAACGGTGGCAGATCGATCTTGATAGAGCGCGCTGCCGGGCCTTCACCGATCATGATATCCAGTTGGTAATCTTCCATCGCCGGATAGAGCACCTCTTCCACCACCGGCGACAGGCGGTGAATCTCATCAATAAACAGCACATCATGTGGTTCAAGGTTGGTTAGCATCGCTGCCAGATCGCCGGCTTTCTCCAGCACCGGGCCGGAGGTAGTACGCAGGTTGACGCCCATTTCATTGGCGACGATATTCGCCAGTGTGGTTTTCCCCAGTCCCGGAGGACCAAAAATCAGCAGGTGATCGAGCGCATCGCCACGCAGTTTTGCCGCCTGGATGAAAATCTCCATCTGAGAACGTACCTGCGGCTGGCCGATGTACTCATCAAGCAGTTTCGGGCGGATCGCACGATCCACCACGTCTTCAGCCTGAAGGGAGCCTGCCGATACCAGGCGATCTGCTTCAATCATCCTTTACCTCACAATGCAGCGCGCAGCGCTTCACGAATCAGGGTTTCACTGCTGGCGTCCGGTTTGGCGATTTTACTCACCATACGGCTGGCCTCCTGAGGTTTATAGCCCAGTGCCACCAGTGCAGCAACTGCTTCCTGCTCGGCGTCATCATCTGTCGCTGGCGCACCTGGCGAGGTCAGCACGAGGTCAGCCGCCGGGGTAAAGAGATCACCATGCAGCCCTTTAAAGCGGTCTTTCATTTCTACAATCAGGCGCTCGGCGGTTTTCTTACCAATACCCGGAAGCTTAATCAACGCTGCGGGATCTTCGCGCTCAACGGCATTTACGAACTGCTGGGCTGACATACCGGAGAGAATTGCCAGCGCCAGCTTCGGCCCGACGCCGTTGGTTTTAATCAGCTCGCGGAACAGTGTACGTTCCTGTTTGTTGTTGAAGCCGTACAGCAGCTGAGCATCTTCACGCACCACAAACTGAGTAAAGACAATCGCCTCTTTACCCGCGTCCGGCAGCTCGTAGAAGCAGGTCATCGGCATATGGACTTCATAGCCCACGCCACCCACTTCCAGCAGCACTAACGGGGGTTGTTTTTCAATGATGATGCCTCTGAGTCTGCCTATCACGTGACGCTCCTGCGTTCTGGAAAAATTAACTGCCGACATAATAAAAAAAGGCTGGATAAACATCCAGCCTGATTTTTCATTATCGTAACCTGCCTCGCGCCAGATTGAGCCGCGACTCGCTCATTTGCATCGCGTTCTGGCTGACATGACAGTGAGTAATCGCGATAGCCAGCGCATCCGCGGCGTCAGCCTGCGGGTCCGCGGGGAGCTTCAACAAGGTGCGCACCATATGTTGCACCTGGCTTTTCTCTGCGCTGCCAATCCCCACCACCGTCTGCTTGACCTGCCTTGCCGCGTATTCGAACACTGGCAAATTCTGGTTTACGGCAGCAACAATGGCCACACCGCGCGCCTGGCCGAGTTTTAATGCCGAATCAGCGTTTTTGGCCATAAAGACCTGTTCGATGGCGAAATAGTCTGGCTGGAACTGGGTGATAATTTCAGTCACACCTGCGTAGATCAGTTTCAGGCGTGACGGCAGATCATCCACTTTGGTGCGAATACACCCGCTGCCGAGATAGGTTAGCTGGCGTCCCACCTGACGGATAACGCCATAGCCGGTGACGCGTGAGCCGGGGTCAATCCCAAGGATAATCGACATCACGCGTCTCCCGTTAACGGTTTACACGCTCTCATCAGAGAGTCGCTGCAACCTCATCAGAGATTTCACCGTTGTGATACACTTCCTGCACGTCGTCGCAGTCTTCGAGCATATCGATCAGACGCAGCAGTTTCGGTGCAGTTTCTGCATCCATGTCCGCTTTGGTTGACGGGATCATAGACACTTCAGCGTTGTCTGCTTTCAGACCTGCCGCTTCCAGCGCGTCACGTACCGCACCCATCTCTTCCCACGCGGTGTAGACGTCAATTGCGCCATCATCGAAGGTCACAACGTCTTCTGCACCAGCTTCCAGTGCCGCTTCCATGATCACATCTTCGTCGCCTTTCTCGAAGGAGATCACGCCTTTCTTGCTGAACAGATAAGAAACGGAACCGTCAGTGCCCAGGTTACCACCGGTTTTGGTGAACGCGTGACGCACTTCGGCTACGGTACGGTTACGGTTGTCGGACAGACACTCAACCATGACCGCAGTACCGCCAGGGCCGTAACCTTCATAAATGATGGTTTCCATGTTCGCGTCTTCATCACCGCCCACGCCACGTGCGATTGCACGGTTCAGGGTGTCACGCGTCATGTTATTAGACAGCGCTTTATCAACCGCCGCGCGCAGACGCGGGTTAGAAGCCGGATCGCCACCGCCCAGACGTGCCGCTGTTACCAGCTCACGAATGATTTTGGTAAAGATTTTACCGCGTTTGGCATCCTGCGCCGCTTTACGGTGTTTGGTGTTGGCCCACTTACTATGACCTGCCATAAAAATATCCTCAAAGAGCGCGCCTTTTCAGGCTGCGTTAATTACAAATTCTTCAATCGCCTGCCGGTTGCTCCACGACTTGGTCAGAGCGGCGGCATCCGCCGCATTCACCCAGCGGTAGGTCAGGTGTTCGGTAAACACAACCTCACGTTCGTGGGGAAGTGCGAGACAGAACCACGATTCCGTATTCCGCTCGGTACCCGGCGCATAGCGATGACGTAAATGGCTAAAAATTTCAAACTCCACCGTGCGCTGACAGTCCTTCAGGGTCAGTTGCTCGTTGGCAACATCAATGGTGACCTCTTCCTTTACTTCACGCGCGGCGGCCTGCAGCGCGGTCTCCCCCTCTTCCAGACTGCCAGTTACCGACTGCCAGAAATCAGGGTCATCGCGCCGCTGCAACATCAGCACCCGCTTCGTGTCTTCTGCATAGATGACCACCAGGACCGAAACGGGCAGCTTATATGTCATATCAGTTTTTCTCTTCCTTCTTCACCACTTCAATGCCCAGCTCGGCCAGAGAGGCCGGGTTAGCAAAACTTGGTGCTTCGGTCATCAGACACGCCGCGGCAGTGGTTTTCGGGAAGGCAATAACATCACGAATGTTATCGGTACCGGTCAGCAGCATGGTCAGACGGTCAAGACCGAAGGCCAGACCCGCGTGCGGAGGTGTACCGTATTTCAGGGCGTCCAGCAGGAAGCCGAATTTCTCGCGCTGCTCCTGCTCATTGATGCCCAGAATACCGAACACGGTCTGCTGCATGTCACCGCTATGAATACGCACTGAACCACCGCCCACTTCGTAGCCGTTGATGACCATATCGTAAGCGTTCGCCACCGCGTCTTCCGGTGCGGCTTTCAACTCTGCGGCCATCATGTCTTTCGGCGAGGTGAACGGGTGGTGCATTGCAGTCAGGCCGCCTTCACCGTCGTCTTCAAACATTGGGAAGTCGATAACCCACAGCGGTGCCCATTTGTTCTCGTCGGTCAGGTTCAGGTCTTTACCAAGTTTCAGACGCAGTGCGCCCATCGCATCGGCAACCACTTTCTTGTTGTCCGCGCCGAAGAAGATCATATCGCCGTCCTGTGCGCCAGTGCGCTCAAGGATCGCTTCCACGATGTCCGCGTTCAGGAACTTCGCGACCGGGCTGGTGATACCTTCCAGACCTTTTGCACGCTCGGTGACTTTAATATAGGCCAGACCTTTCGCGCCGTAGATCTTGATGAAGTTACCGTAGTCGTCAATCTGCTTACGGCTCAGTGCCGCACCGCCAGGTACACGCAGCGCAGCTACGCGACCTTTGACATCGTTAGCCGGGCCAGCAAATACCGCGAACTCAACGGATTTAACCAGATCAGCAACGTCCACCAGCTCCATCGGGTTACGCAGGTCAGGTTTGTCAGAACCGTAGCGACGCTCGGCTTCAGCGAAGGTCATAATTGGGAAATCGCCCAGTTCAACGCCTTTCACGTCGTTCCACAGGCTACGCACCAGAGCTTCCATCACTTCACGCACCTGCTCAGCGGTCATGAAGGAGGTTTCCACATCGATCTGAGTAAATTCTGGCTGGCGGTCAGCACGCAGGTCTTCGTCACGGAAGCATTTTACGATCTGATAGTAGCGATCGAAGCCGGACATCATCAGCAACTGTTTGAACAGCTGTGGAGACTGTGGCAGTGCGTAGAATTTACCTTTATGCACGCGGGATGGGACCAGGTAATCGCGCGCGCCTTCCGGCGTGGCTTTGGTCAGCATCGGGGTTTCGATATCCAGGAAACCGTGGTCATCCATAAAGCGACGCACCAGACTGGTGATTTTCGCGCGGGTTTTCAGGCGCTGTGCCATTTCCGGGCGACGCAGATCCAGATAGCGGTACTTCAGACGCGCTTCTTCAGTGTTGACGTGGTTAGAGTCCAGCGGCAGCGCTTCAGCACGGTTAATGATCACCAGATCGGACGCCAGCACTTCAATTGCGCCGGTCGCCATGTCTGCGTTGACGTTTTTCTCGTCACGCGCACGAACAGTGCCGGTGACCTGAATGCAGAACTCATTACGCAGCTCAGAAGCCAGTTTCAACGCATCTGCGCGATCCGGATCGAAGAACACCTGAACGATACCTTCGCGGTCACGCATATCAATGAAGATAAGGCTACCAAGATCACGACGGCGGTTGACCCAACCACACAGGGTTACCTGCTGTCCAACGTGGGACTGACGCAGCTGCCCGCAATATTCTGTACGCATGAGATATCCCTTAATTAGCCGCAGGCTAAATGTCGCCTGGTATGCAGGCTACTATGTCGCAGCTTTCTGTATGTCACAACTGGATGAAAAAAGGCGGCTATTATACTGGAAATTCCGCCGGACGATAAGAGCGAACCACGGCCTGACGGTCGTTTGCTGCTCTCTTATTGCGCATTCTCACAAAAATTAACAAAATTATCCGACCGGTAACAGGCCATCACGTCGTATGGTGTAGCGGAAGTGATTAATTTAACTGGAGTGACTATGTTAACACTCGATACCAGCAAAACCGCGCTTGTCGTCATTGATTTACAGGAAGGTATCCTGCCCTTTGCCGGAGGCCCCCACACCGCAAATGATGTGGTCAGCCGCGCCGCTCGCCTGGCGGAAAAATGCCGCACAAGCGGAGCGCCTGTTGTCATGGTGCGCGTCGGCTGGTCCGCCGATTTTGCCGAAGCCTTAAAACAGCCCGTCGATGCGCAGATTGCGGCGCATTCGCTACCGGAAAACTGGTGGACGTATCCGGTCTCACTCGGCAAACGTGACAGTGATATCGAAGTGACTAAACGCCAGTGGGGCGCGTTTTACGGTACCGATCTGGAGCTGCAGCTGCGCCGTCGCGGAATCGACACCATCATTCTTTGTGGCATTTCCACCAACATCGGCGTGGAATCTACCGCCCGCAACGCGTGGGAACTGGGCTTTAACCTTGTGATTGCCGAAGATGCCTGCAGCGCGGCCTCCGCGGAACAGCACCAGGGTAGTATGACTCACATCTTCCCGCGCATCGGCCGTGTGCGCAGCACTGACGAGATTTTAAACGCGTTATGATGTATGTGGGTCTGCCCCAATGGTCGCACCCGAAATGGGTGCGCCTTGGCATCACCAGCCTTGAGGAGTATGCCCGACACTTCAATTGCGTCGAGGGTAACACCACGCTGTATGCACTACCCAAAGCAGAGATTGTTGAACGCTGGCGTGAGCAAACAACCGATGATTTCCGCTTCTGCTTTAAGTTTCCGGCAACCATCTCCCATAACGCGGCCCTGCGTCACTGCGATGATTTGACCACCGAGTTCTTGAGCAGAATGTCGCCGCTGGCAAACCGCATAGGTCAGTACTGGCTGCAGCTTCCCGCCGTCTTTGGCCCACGCGATCTGCCCGCGCTCTGGCAGTTTCTGGATACACTACCCAGGGAATTTACCTATGGCGTAGAAGTCAGGCATCCTGCATTTTTTGCCAAAGGTGAAGAAGAGAAAGCGCTCAATCGCGGTCTGCTTGAGCGCTCAGTCAACCGTGTGATCCTCGACAGCCGTCCGGTACACAGCGCCATTCCACATAGCGAAGCCATCATTGATGCGCAGCGCAAAAAGCCCAAAGTGCCTGTTCATGCCATCGTGACGGCTCATCACCCTATGGTCAGGTTTATCGGCAGCGATAACATGCAGCAAAATCAGGAGATGTTCGCCGTCTGGCTGCAAAAATTAGCGACATGGGAACAAACCACCACGCCATATCTTTTCCTGCACACCCCGGATATCGCACAGGCACCTGAACTGGTCGATGCTCTCTGGCAGACCTTGCAGGCTGCGGTACCGTCCGTGGGCAGCGCCCCCGTCATCCCACAACAATCTTCTCTTTTCTGATATCACCCCCTATCATAGTAAAGTGCCATCTGCCAAAAAACAGGGAGTTTGTATGGTCAGCGCGCTGTATGCGGTGTTAGGTGCATTGCTACTGATTAAGTTTTCATTTGATGTTGTGCGCCTCAGAATGCAGTACCGCGTCTCTTACGGTGACGGCGGTTTTTCCGAGCTACAAAGCGCTATCCGCATTCACGGCAATGCGGTCGAATACATCCCGGTGGCGTTAATTTTGCTGCTGTTTATGGAGATGAATGGCGCAGAAACCTGGATGGTGCACATCTGTGGCCTGCTTCTGCTTGCCGGCCGGCTAATGCATTATTACGGTTTTCACCACCGTCTGTTTCGCTGGCGTCGTTCCGGCATGAGTGCGACGTGGTGTTCACTTTTGCTGATGGTGCTGGCTAACCTTTGGTATATGCCGTGGGAGTTGGTTTTCTCCTTCCATTAGCGCACAATACGCCACTTTATTTTTCCCGGACTTTTTACGTTATGTCAGATCGCGACACGCTTTTTTCCGCGCCTATCGCCAGCCTGGGCGACTGGACCTTCGATGAACGGGTAGCCGAAGTCTTCCCGGATATGATCCAGCGCTCTGTTCCCGGTTATTCCAATATTGTCTCTATGATCGGCATGCTGGCTGAGCGCTTCGTTCAACCCGGCACGAAGGTCTATGACCTGGGCTGTTCGCTTGGCGCGGCAACGCTGTCGGTACGTCGTAACGTTCACCACGAAGGCTGCCGGATCATTGCCGTGGATAATTCCCCGGCCATGGTTGAACGCTGCCGTCGCCATATTGATGCTTACAAAGCCCCTACCCCGGTGGACGTCGTGGAGGGTGACATCCGTGAGATTGAGATCAATAACGCGTCGATGGTGGTACTGAATTTTACCCTGCAGTTCCTGGTGCCCGAAGACCGTCAGCTACTGCTGGACAAAATTTATCAGGGTCTGAACCCTGGCGGCGCGCTGGTTCTTTCCGAAAAATTCAGCTTTGAAGACGCCGAGGTTGGTGAGTTGCTGTTCAACATGCACCACGATTTCAAACGTGCGAACGGTTACAGTGAGCTGGAGATCAGTCAGAAGCGCAGCATGCTCGAAAATGTCATGCTGACGGACTCTGTAGAGACCCATAAAGCGCGTCTGCGTCAGGCAGGATTTGAACATAGTGAACTGTGGTTCCAGTGTTTCAACTTTGGTTCCCTGGTGGCACTGAAAGCGGGGGTTCCTGCATGATCGAGTTCGGCAACTTCTATCAGTTGATTGCGAAAAACCACCTTTCCCACTGGCTGGAAACCCTGCCGGCTCAGATTGCCACCTGGCAGCGCGATCAACAGCACGGCCTGTTAAAGCAGTGGTCAAATGCAGTGGAGTTTCTGCCTGAACTGACACCTCACCGTCTGGATCTGCTGCATAGCGTGACGGCAGAAAGCGAAGAGCCTCTTTCTGCCGGGCAGACTAACCGCATCGAAACGTTGATGCGAAACCTGATGCCATGGCGCAAAGGACCGTTTTCACTATACGGTGTGAACATCAATACCGAATGGCGTTCAGACTGGAAATGGGATCGCGTTCTGCCGCATCTGTCCGATCTGACCGGGCGTACAATTCTGGATGTGGGCTGCGGCAGTGGTTACCACATGTGGCGCATGATTGGCGCAGGGGCACATCTGGCAGTGGGTATTGACCCGATGCAGCTGTTCCTGTGCCAGTTTGAAGCAGTGCGTAAATTGCTGGGTAACGACCAGCGTGCACACCTGTTGCCGTTGGGCATTGAGCAACTGCCGGCCCTGAAAGCCTTTGATACCGTGTTTTCCATGGGCGTGCTGTACCACCGCCGTTCCCCACTGGAGCACCTATGGCAGCTTAAAGATCAACTGGTCAGCGGCGGCGAACTGGTGCTGGAAACGCTGGTTATCGAAGGCGATGAGAATGCGGTTCTGGTGCCGGGTGACCGTTACGCGCAAATGCGTAATGTCTACTTCATCCCTTCCGCACTGGCACTGAAAAACTGGCTGGAGAAGTGCGGGTTTGTGGATGTACGCATTGCAGATGTCTGCGTGACGTCTATCGAAGAACAGCGCCGCACCGACTGGATGATTACCGAATCGCTGGAGCAATTCCTCGACCCGGCTGATCACAGCAAAACCGTTGAAGGCTATCCTGCGCCGATGCGTGCGGTGTTGATTGCCACAAAGCCGTAGCCTTAGCCGGTCTACTCCTGCTTTGCAGGACCTGGCGCAGGAGAAAAAAAGGCCCCTGTTGAAATTGCAGGGGCCTGGTACAAGCAAGCATCATATTGGGCGACATGATGCGCGGTAAAAATCGGTACGTTGCTACACGTGATGACGCTCAATCAGCGACTTCATTTCCGCAACCGACTCTCCCTCTACACCGTAGCGTGAATACTCATCCGCTTCAGCATCTGTCGACATTGACAACCCTGTATTGCGATAACGCATGGGAGACGGCATCCACTTGCCTGCCGAGCTGTGAAGCTCCTCTACCCCGGCGTTTAAAAACCGTTCCAGATTGCTGGCACGGACACCCGCACCCGCCATTATTATTGGAACACCAGAATGGGCTTTTAGTTCCGTAATTAATTGCAGACCTTTTTCCGCAGAGGACTGCTGCCCCGATGTCAGAATGCGCGCCACACCCAGTTCGGCAAGCGTATCAAATGCTTGCAGGGGGTCTTTGCACATATCAAATGCACGATGAAAAGTCACTGCCATCCCTTTTGCAGCATCCATGACCTGGCGCATACGTGGCATATCGACCTGACCGTCTTCATCAAGCAACCCGATAACCAGCCCGGGGAATCCCAGTTCGCGAACCAGAGTGATATCTTCAAGCATGGCACTGAACTCGCCCGACGTGTAACAAAAATCGCCGCCGCGAGGACGAATAATCGGGTGAACGGGAATAGTGACGGCCTGACGGGCAGACTTCAACATGCCGTAGGATGGCGTCAGCCCGCCCTCTTTGGGTGCCGCACACAGTTCGATGCGGTCAGCACCGTGTTTTTGCGCAGTCACGGCACACTCCACGCTGTAACAACAAATCTCCAGCAGCGCCATTTAATCCTCCTGAAATCCCACTAAACGAATCATCATGACACGCCGCTAATTTTTAGTCCCGGCGTTAACTCACAACTCTCACGCTTCACTGGCAACAATCTGCTCAATGGTCCACGGATGAAATTTTACTGTGACCTGTCCGTCCGTGACGGCCAGCGTCGGGTTAGGTAAACGCTCACGTTCGCCTTTGGGTGAACTCGTTTTTACAAAAATCCCCGGTTTGCTTAAGCCCTCATCAGATAACAGAGCCAGTGCGCGCGCGTTCAGTGTTTCTGGCTCCCCCGGCAGGACAATTTCGATATGCTCCCAGCCTTCGTGTGGATAACGTTTTTCACCCGGCCACGGCAGTTCGATAACGGTGAATTCCCAGTGCGCTACCTTCACGGGTTCATGCAGTTTAAACAGGCAAATGGGGCGGCCATTAATGATGTTCTCAGAGAGCAGCTCACCACACTGTTCAAAACCGCGACGCCAGCGCTCGGCGGTCGCATTTTGATGGCAGCGCAAAGAGATGTGATCCGCCTCAAGCGGTGCGATATCCAGACCAAGGCGGGTGGCAAGTTCTGTGAACGCCTGGGTGAAGCGCGGTAAATCTGCGGAAATATCATGCAGTTCGTCAATGGATTGCCAGTTCGCCATAACTCAGTCTCTTTTCGTGTCGCAAAGCCGCTAATTTACTCTGTTGCCCTGTTTTGACCAACCGCAGAATCAGGCTTTTTATGACTGCATGATTATGCACGCCGTCTTAGCCTGGATTCTGAACAATCTTCGGCCCGCGCAATGCTGACGCCAGAAGGCATTTGCAGTATACTCCCGCCCTAAATTCTATAACTGGCGCGGGTGGTTGTGAGCCCGCATCAAAAAAGTAAGGTATCCAGGTGAATATTCAGGCTCTTCTCTCCGAAAAAGTCAGTCAGGCACTGATTGCCGCAGGTGCGCCTGCGGATTGCGAACCGCAGGTTCGTCAGTCAGCAAAAGTACAGTTTGGCGACTATCAGGCTAATGGCGTGATGGCAGTGGCTAAAAAACTGGGCATGCCGCCGCGACAACTCGCTGAGCAGGTACTGACACATCTGGATCTCACCGGTATTGCCAGCAAAACCGAAATCGCGGGTCCGGGCTTTATCAATATCTTCCTGGAACCTGCTTTCCTGGCAAGCCACGTTGACGCGGCGCTGAAATCTGACCGTCTGGGTGTCTCCCAGCCGGAAGCACAGACCGTTGTGATCGACTACTCTGCCCCGAACGTGGCAAAAGAGATGCACGTTGGTCACCTGCGCTCCACCATCATTGGTGATGCTGCCGTGCGTACCCTCGAATTCCTCGGTCACAAGGTGATCCGCGCGAACCACGTGGGCGACTGGGGTACTCAGTTCGGTATGCTGATTGCTTACCTGGAAAAACAGCAGCAGGAAAACGCGGGTGAAATGGCGCTGGCAGATCTCGAAGGGTTCTACCGCGAAGCCAAAAAACACTACGATGAAGACGAGGCCTTTGCCGAGCGCGCGCGCAGCTACGTGGTAAAACTGCAGGGCGGCGACCAGTACTTCCTTGAGATGTGGCGCAAGCTGGTTGACATTACTATGTCTCAGAACCAACTCACCTATAACCGTCTGAACGTCACCCTCACCCGTGACGATGTGATGGGTGAAAGTCTCTATAACCCAATGCTGCCGGGCATTGTGGCTGACCTGAAGGCCAAAAATCTGGCAGTTGAGAGCGAAGGCGCAACGGTCGTGTTCCTTGATGAGTACAAGAACAAGGAAGGTGAACCGATGGGCGTGATCATCCAGAAAAAGGATGGCGGCTATCTCTACACCACTACCGATATTGCCTGTGCGAAATACCGTTACGAAACGCTGCATGCCGACCGCGTGCTGTACTACATCGACTCTCGTCAGCACCAGCACCTGATGCAGGCGTGGACCATCGTGCGTAAAGCTGGTTACGTGCCAGATTGCGTTCCGCTGGAACACCATATGTTCGGCATGATGCTCGGTAAAGACGGCAAACCGTTCAAAACCCGTGCGGGTGGTACCGTGAAGCTGTCCGATCTGCTGGACGAAGCGCTGGAACGCGCCCGTCGCCTGGTAGCGGAGAAGAACCCGGATATGCCTGCCGATGAGCTGGAAAAACTGGCGAATGCCGTGGGTATCGGTGCGGTAAAATACGCGGATCTTTCCAAGAACCGTACCACCGACTATATCTTCGACTGGGATAACATGCTGGCGTTTGAAGGCAACACGGCGCCGTACATGCAGTATGCCTACACCCGTGTGCTCTCTGTGTTCCGTAAAGCCAATATCGACGAAAGCGTGCTGGCGAATGCTGCCGTGACCATCACTGAAGATCGCGAAGCGCAGCTGGCAGCGCGTCTGCTGCAGTTTGAAGAGACATTGACGGTTGTGGCGCGTGACGGGACACCGCACGTGATGTGTGCTTACCTGTACGATCTGGCAGGCCTGTTCTCCGGCTTCTACGAGCACTGCCCTATCCTGTCTGCGGAAAGCGACGCGGTACGTAACAGCCGCCTGAAGCTGGCGCAACTCACGGCGAAGACCCTGAAGCTGGGTCTGGATACCCTGGGTATCGAAACCGTAGAACGTATGTAAAAAGAAACCCGGCAATTGCCGGGTTTCTTTTTTAAGCGCCGTTAACGGTAGTTAACGATGACAGCATTACTCTGAACTTTCAGCGCCGGGATCAAACGCCCTCCACCCGGCACTTCCCAGATAAAACGCAAAGGTTCGATGGCCGGCACGCCATTAAATGCCTGTGTGGTGCCATTCTCTCCGTCGATTTCCGTACAGCGAGTCTGAGAGCAGAGGCGTACCTGCAACCCTGCTGGTGTTGGGCCAATCAATCTGTAGTTCCACACCACAAGTCCCATCAGGCCGGAAACCGGCTCAGAGGGCGACAACGGGTTTGATGACATGGCGACCCCACGATTGCTGAGGGTCACACCCATGCTGCTCGCCTGCCAGGTCCCTTCCCCGGCAGCCTGCGCCACCAGCGGGAAGAAGAAGATCCATAACCACTTACGCATTATTTTCCTCCAATCGTCGCCGTCATACGGATATGGCGGTTATCCGACAGCTCCATATTCGACAGCACGACCAGCTGGCTCAGGCTACGACGCAGGAAGCGTGACAGCAGCGGACGCAGCGCATGGTTAACCAGCAGCACCGGCGGCGCCCCCAGCATCTCCTGACGCGCCAGCGCCTCCTGCGTTTGCGCCAGCAGGCGGTCCGCCAGACCCGGTTCCAGCCCACCTCCACCCTGCAAGGCCTGCAGCAGCAGACGTTCAAGCGGCGTATCGAGACCAATAACCTGCACTTCTCCGGTTCCAGGGAACCACTGCTGGGTGATTGCGCGTCCTAGCGCCACGCGCACCACCGCCGTCAGCTCATGCGGATCATTTTGTAACGGCGCATGCTCGGCAAGGGTTTCCAGAATGGTACGCATATCGCGGATCGGTACTTTCTCGTCGAGCAGGTTTTGCAGCACCTTATGCAGCGTGGTTAAGGTCAGCACGCCCGGCACCAGATCTTCCGTCAACTTCGGCATCTCCTGCGTGACACGGTCCAGCAGTTGCTGCGCTTCCTGACGGCCAAACAGCTCTGCCGAGAATTGGCCAATCAGGTGATTAAGATGCGTTGCCACCACGGTACTGGCTTCGACTACCGTATACCCCTGAATTTGCGCCTGCTCTTTCAGCGCGCTTTCAATCCAGATCGCGGCCAGACCAAAGGCCGGATCGATGGTTTGCTCGCCTGG
Source organism: Enterobacter sp. 342 (assembly GCF_036663495.1). Lineage (NCBI taxonomy): Bacteria > Pseudomonadati > Pseudomonadota > Gammaproteobacteria > Enterobacterales > Enterobacteriaceae > Enterobacter > Enterobacter sp. 342. The sequence continues at coordinate 76,342 of NZ_JAWUEI010000001.1, read as the reverse complement.
CAATGTGCCTGCGGCAGTACCTGGGTTAATCGCCAGCCAACGGCCTGGATAGGCATCACCACTGCCAATTTCCACGCCTTTCATCAGAATACGATAGCGCGCGGGTGGGAGATCCATGTTATCCCGGATGTGAACAACCGGCGGCAGGAAGCCCATATCCTGGGCGAATTTTTTACGGATACTGCGGATGCGGCCGAGCAGTTCGCCATCCTGCTGGAAATCGACCATCGGGATCAGGCGATATCCGACTTCCATTCCCAGCGAATCTTCCAGTTGAACATCGTTCCAGGTCGCTTCGACAGCCTGAGTGTTCTCCGGCATTTTGACCGGAATAGGTTCCGCTGCCGGTTTGGTTTCACGACCACGCATCCACCAGGCAAGGCCCAGCAGTGCCGCAGTGAACAGCAGGAACACGAGGTTTGGCATCCCCGGCACCAGACCGAGCAACCCGAGAACCGCCGCGGCCAGCAGCATAACGCGCGGGTTACTGAAGAGCTGGCCAACCATCTGCTCGCCAACGTCCTGATCGGTACTCACGCGGGTCACAATCACGCCCGCCGCTGTGGAGATAACCAGCGCCGGGATCTGTGCGACCAGGCCGTCACCAATGGTCAGCAGTGTATAGCTTTCCGCCGCGTGGCCCATGTCCATACCATGTTGCAAAACACCGACCAGCAGGCCGCCGACCACGTTAATCACCATGATCAGAATGCCCGCGATGGCATCACCGCGCACAAACTTACTCGCACCGTCCATGGAGCCGTAGAAGTCCGCTTCCTGCGTCACTTCCGCACGGCGTTTTTTCGCTTCATCTTCCGCGATAAGTCCGGCGTTCAGGTCGGCATCAATCGCCATCTGCTTACCTGGCATCCCGTCCAGCACAAAACGCGCGCCCACTTCGGCGATACGTCCGGCACCTTTGGTGATAACCATAAAGTTGATGATAACGAGGATCACGAACACCACGATACCGATGGCGAAATTACCGCCGACCAGGAAGTGGCCGAAGGCCTCAACGACTTTACCCGCCGCAGCCGCACCCGTATGACCTTCCATCAGAATGATGCGCGTGGAGGCCACGTTCAGCGCCAGTCGCAGTAAGGTGGTAAACAGCAGAATGGTCGGGAACGCCGCGAACTCAAGGGTACGCTGGGTGAACATCGCCACCAGCAGCACCATGATGGACAACGCAATGTTGAATGTGAAAAGCAAATCGAGGATGAATGCCGGGAGCGGCAGTACCATCATCGACAGAATTAGCAGGATGAGAATCGGCCCGGCAAGGATCTGCCATTGGGTCGATTTCAGGTTGCCGGGCAGGCGCAACATTGCCACCAGATTAGCCATCAGTGTCCTTCTCGTTCAAAAAATCCAGCGCTTCAGGCACCGGAAGGTTCTCAGGTTTCACAGGTCGTTGTCCGCCAGCCAGACGCCAGCGCTTCAACTGCCATACCCAGGCCAACACTTCCGCCACGGCGGCGTAGAGTTGTCCGGGGATCTGTTGTCCAATTTCCGCATGGCGGTATAAGGCACGCGCCAGCGGAGGGGCTTCCAGGATAGGTACGCGGTGTTCAGTACCTACCTCACGGATGCGAAGTGCTATCAGACCCGCCCCTTTCGCCACCACTTTCGGTGCGCTCATTTTGTTTTCGTCATAGCGCAGCGCAACGGAATAGTGTGTCGGGTTGGTGACGATCACATCGGCTTTTGGCACGTCTTCCATCATGCGTCGACGGGCAGCGGCACGCTGCATCTGGCGGATACGCCCTTTGACATGCGGGTCACCTTCCATTTGTTTGTATTCGTCACGGATATCCTGGCGTGACATGCGCAGTTTCTTGAAGTGGGTATAAAGCTGGAAAATCACGTCGAAACCCACCATCGGGATAATGCTGAGCACCACCAGCAGCGCACAGAGCCCGACCAGGTTCAGCGCATTGCTCATTGCGGTGAGGGGGGATTCGCTGATAAGACGCATCATTTCCGGCCAGTGGTACCAGAGGTAAAAACCCGCTGAACTCCCCATCAGTACTGATTTGAGAATGGCTTTGAGCAACTCCGCCCCGGTCTGCGCAGAGAACATTTTCGCAATGCCCGGCAGCGGGTTCAGTTTGGAAAATTTCGGCTGCAGCGATTTGGCACTAAATACCAGACCACCCAGCATCACCGGAGAAACCAGCGCGACCAGCACAACCCCTGTAATCAGCGGCAGCAGTGCAACCATCGCCCCTTTTATTAGCTGGATAATCTGGCTGAGGATCAGATTCGGGTCATTGACCATGCTGTGGTCAAAACGTAAGCCAGTAGATAACATTCCCGCCAGCTTACGGGCGAGCGACTCCCCACCCCACCAGATAATGCACACCCCTACGATAAGGATCAGCAGGGAAGTCAGTTCTCGGGATCGGGGGATCTGCCCTTCCTCACGCGCCTTTTCTAGTCGGTGGGGTGTGGGGGCTTCCGTTTTGTCGTCGTTCTCTTCTGCCACAGTGCATGCCCAACCTGTTAAGTCACGGGTATCATGCCAGTGCAGCGAAAATCCAATGGCGGGAAAAGCCCGTTTATTCGGGCTCTTTTCAGTGATTTTGTCGTAAACCGCCTCAGACGGTGTTAGCCCTCTGAGGCGGAATGGACAATCAGAAGCCGAGGCTGTCGAGCAGATCGTCCACCTGGTCCTGGCTTGCTACCACGCCCGCTTTGCTGGCGTCGAGCTGTGGACCATTGAGCAGGCTTTCGTTCTCGCGTTTTGGGCGGGCTGCAGGTTCTGGAATGTTCTCCAGCAGCACCATCAGCAACTGACGTTCAATCTCCTGGATAACATCCATCATGCGCTTGATAACCTGACCGGTCAGGTCCTGGAAATCCTGCGCCATCATGATGTCCAGCAGTTGTGCGTTGGTGAAGCTGGTATGGCCGGGAACATCCCCCAGGAACTGACGGGTATCGGTAACCAGCTCACGGGCGTCCGCCAGCTCGATTGGATTCTCAAACCACTCATCCCAGCGTTTTGTCAGCGCTTTCGCGCCCTTTTCCATCGCATCCTGGTGCGGTTGTGACGCTTCAACGCTGTTCAGCGCACGTTCAGCCGCCTGAGCAGTCATCTGCACGACATAGTCCAGGCGATCACGCGCATCAGGAATGGCTTCCGCCGCTTCGGCAATCGCCTGATCCAGCCCCAGTTCACGCAGGCTGTCACGCAGCATGCGTGTCAGGCTACCGATGCGAACGATGATATCGCTCGGCGAGTGTTCTTCAACGGGTTTCATAGCAGGTTGCATCATGACCAACACCTCACATGCCGAGTTTCTCGAAGATCTTACCGAGCTTCTCTTCCAGGGTCGCTGCGGTGAATGGTTTCACCACGTAGCCGCTTGCGCCCGCCTGTGCAGCGGCAATGATGTTCTCTTTTTTCGCTTCTGCAGTAACCATCAGAACCGGCATAGACGCCATGCCCGCATCTGCACGAATGGTTTTCAGCAGTTCCAGACCATCCATGTTTGGCATGTTCCAGTCGGAGATAACAAAACCAAACCCACCCGCCTGCAGTTTGTTCAGCGCATCAACACCATCTTCTGCTTCTTCAACGTTGTTGAAGCCCAGCTCCTTCAGCAGGTTGCGTACAATGCGACGCATGGTGGAAAAGTCATCCACAACCAAAAACTTAAGCTCTTTATCCGCCATCTAATTCTACTCCTGAGTCAAATACGTATTGCCTGTCCGGCACTGATTTTCGCCAACATCTGCTGGCTTACCTGGCTAAGATCGACCACTTCGCTCACGCCACCCATATTGATGGCCTCGCGCGGCATGCCGAACACCACACAACTTGCTTCATTCTGCGCAATCGTCCAGGCGCCAGCCTGGTGCATTGCAAGCATTCCGGCGGCACCATCGTTGCCCATCCCCGTCAGGATCACCCCAACGGCGTTGCGCCCCGCATGTTTCGCCACCGAATGAAACAGCACATCCACCGACGGACGGTGCCGGTTGACCGGCGGCCCGTCATGAATTTTGATTTGATAGTTGGCGCCACTGCGCGCCAGCTCCATATGCTTGTCACCCGGCGCAATATACGCATGCCCCGGGAGTACGCGTTCGCCGTCTTCCGCTTCTTTCACGCTGATCTGACACAGCTTGTTCAGACGTTCAGCGAATGAGCGGGTAAAGCCAGGCGGCATATGTTGAGTGATCAGAATACCCGGACTTGAAAGCGGCAATGGCTGGAGTACATGACGAATTGCCTCTGTTCCCCCGGTTGACGCCCCAATCACCAGCAGTTTTTCCGAGCTGAGTAATGGGCCCGCCTTCAACGTTGCCGGTGCAGCCATCGGTTTGTGAGCGGCGAGTTTCGCGCGCGACGCCGTACGGATCTTCTCCGCGATCATCTCGCTGTAAGCCAGCATTCCTTCACGAATGCCGAGCTGCGGTTTGGTGACAAAATCCACCGCCCCCAACTCCAGCGCGCGCAGTGTGATTTCCGATCCTTTTCCCGTCAGGGAGGAGACCATAACCACTGGCATCGGACGCAGTCGCATTAACTTTTCCAGGAAATCTATGCCATCCATGCGCGGCATCTCGACATCCAGCGTTAGCACGTCGGGGTTATATTTTTTAATTAAATCCCGCGCTACCAGCGGATCCGGCGCTGTTGCCACCATCTCCATGTCGCTGTGGCTATTGATGATTTCAGTCATGATCTGGCGCATCAGCGCCGAATCATCGACAGACAATACCCTGATTTTACTCATGCTTTTTCCTTACTCAGCGCATATACCGTTTGCCCACGCAGGCTAAACTCACGCACGAGGTTGCTGAAGTTTTCCGAGTGCCCGGCAAACAGTAAACCGTCAGGCTTGAGCAACGGAACAAACCGACGCAGAATGTCCTGTTGCGTCGTTTTATCAAAATAGATCATGACGTTACGGCAAAAAATTGCGTCAAAAGGTCCCGGTACGTTGTACTGCTTATCCAGCAGGTTAACGGGCGCAAATTCGACGCAGTTCGCCAGCTCCTGGCGTACGCGTACCAGGCCTTCATGTGGACCCGTTCCACGCATGAAATAACGCTGCAGCTGCTGCGGCGACAGCGTTTTCAGTTCATCCTGGCGATAAACACCGTTACGCGCCTTCTCCAGTACCTCGGTGTCGATATCGCTGGCGTAGACTTTCCAGCGTCCGGGCGCCATGCCCAGAGTATCGGCAAGAGTGATCGCCAGCGAGTACGGCTCTTCCCCCGTCGAGGCGGCCGCACTCCAGACTCGATACTCCCCGGTGCGGCGACGCGCGTGCTCTGCCAGGACCGGGAAGTGGTGCGCTTCACGGAAAAACGCCGTCAGGTTCGTGGTTAATGAGTTAATAAAAGCCTGCCACTCGGCGCTGTTCTGGTTCGCTTCGAGCATGCTCAGATAGCGACCAAAGTCATCCAGCCCCAGCGTACGCAAGCGCCGCACCAGACGGTTGTAGACCATGTCTCGCTTATGATCCGCAAGCACGATCCCTGCACGCTGGTAGATTAACTGACATATCCGACGAAAATGCGCGTCGGACAGCGCGAGGCGCTGTGTCATCTGCAACAATAATGACGTTTGCCCGGAGGGCATTGGTGATGTCATAGCGCCTTCTTAATTACATTCAGGATACAACTGGCACGGCCTGCGACCGCCCGACTTCTGTTACTGCTTCAACGTGCTCTTTCACATTAAATACCGCGACCAACCCGGTGAGATGATCCGCCTGGCTGGCCAGTTGATCGGTTGCTGCTGCCGCTTCCTCAACTAACGAGGCGTTCTGTTGCGTGACTTGATCCATCTGACTGACTGCCTGAGCGACCTGCTCAATCCCGCGACGCTGTTCGTCCGACGCAGAGGCAATTTCGCCCATGATGTCGTTCACCCGCGTGACAGAAGTGACGATCTCGTGCATGGTTTGTGCCGCCGTATCGACCAGCGTCGAGCCCTGCTGGACGCGTGAAACCGACTCTTCAATCAGCACCTTAATCTCTTTCGCCGCGTTGGCACTGCGGCTCGCCAGGTTACGCACTTCACCCGCCACTACCGCAAAACCACGCCCCTGTTCACCGGCGCGCGCCGCTTCGACAGCGGCATTGAGCGCCAGAATGTTGGTCTGGAACGCGATACCGTCAATCACACTGATGATGTCACCAATTTTCTGCGAACTGGTGGCAATCTCCTGCATGGTGCTCGCAACATGAGACGCCTGATCCCCACCCTTTTTCGCCGTCATTGCCGCCTGTTTCGACAGGTCAGATGCCTGACGCGCGTTATCGGCGTTCTGACTTACTGTCGCAGTCAGTTGTTCCATACTCGCTGCCGTTTGCGCCAACGAGGCCGCCTGTTGCTCGGTACGGGACGAGAGATCGTTATTGCCTGCCGCTATCTCTGAAATCCCGGTGTGCATGGCATAACTGCCCTGACGCACATCGGATACCGTTTCCCGCAACGATCCCTGCATTGCCTTCAGGCTGGCAAAGATCGCCGAAATTTCGTTCTTGCCATAAACCGCCACCGGACGCGCCAGATTCCCCTTCGCAATACTGTCGAAGTGGCTGCTAATGATCGCCAGCGGCTGCACAATCATCCTGCGCGACCAGAGCAGTGCCCCGCCGGTCAGCAGCGCCGCCAGAATCACCACCACGGCAAAAATCACGCCGGACATGTGGTAGCTCATTCGGCTGTCTTCCCCTGCGCGTTGGACAAACTGGTTAATATCCTGCTGCCACGCGTTGAAGCTGCCATCAAACGCCGCCTGAGACGCCTGAACCGGTGCGGTCATAAAATCTGACAGCTGGTTGTTCTCAAGCCAGGTTGCCTGGTGGTCCAGATCGCTGTACCACTGTTCAAAGTTCTTTTTCATGGCAGCCTTTAGCGTTTTCTCTTTCTCGCTAACGGCTTCCTGCGCCGTAAAGGCTTTAAACTGCCCGTCTGCCTGTTTCAGACTCTCACGCGCGGTCGCCATCAGCGCTTTGATGTCATCCGGCGGATAACTCAGCGCGGTTAAGGTTCCCGCTTTGTTCAGCGCAGTGCTTGCCTGCAACAGCACGGCACGCGTTTGTGCCAGTGCGGAGCGCTGCTGATTACTCGCCTCAACTTCCTGCAAATTCTGATAGCCATCGCGAAACGCCCAAAAAGACAACCCGTTACTGCCAACCTGCAACACACCGCAAAGGATCAGAATCAAAAACAGTGTGGTCGAGATACGAATACGATTTAACATCCACGCTCCCATCAAGCGGCAAGCAGCCGCGGTTTAATTGTCAGTCAAAATGTTTCCCAGTTTTCATCTTGTCCGGTCGTCGCAGCACGGGTACGGGTTGCCGCTGATTCTGCAGCGGGCACACGATAGGTGGCTTGCGGGGTGACCGTGTTTCCAGCGAGTGAAGCGAGACGAAACGCCGAGACGGCCATCTTCAGACGGCTCGCCTGGTCTTCCAGAGCAGCGGCCGCCGCAGCGGACTCCTGCACCAGCGCGGCGTTTTGTTGTGTCACGCGATCCATTTCCGATACCGCCAGAGCAACCTGGTCGATACCACGACTCTGCTCATCAGATGCAGAGGCGATTTCACCCATGATGTCCGTTACGCGAGTAACAGCATTCACGATGTCATTCATGGTTTCCCCGGCACTTTCTACCAGCACGGAGCCGGTATCCACGCGGGAAACGGAATCTTCAATCAACGCTTTGATCTCTTTCGCCGCGTTGGCACTGCGACTGGCGAGGTTACGTACTTCACCCGCGACCACGGCAAACCCACGTCCCTGCTCGCCCGCACGTGCCGCTTCCACGGCGGCGTTCAGCGCAAGGATGTTAGTCTGGAAAGCAATGCCATCAATGACGCTAATGATGTCGGCGATTTTCTTCGAGCTGTCGGCAATTTCGTGCATGGTTTTCACCACGCCATCCACCACTCGACCACCACGTTGCGCCGTCTCAGAGGCACTTTCAGCCAGTTGAGAGGCCTGACGGGCGTTATCGGCGTTCTGCTTCACGGTCGCAGTAAGTTGTTCCATGCTGGCGGCCGTCTCTTCCAGAGCAGATGCCTGCTCTTCAGTACGGGAAGAGAGATCGTTATTACCCAGCGCAATTTCGCTGGTGCCGGTATAGATGGCTTCTGATCCATTACGTACGTTGGCGACAGTCTCGATCAACGAACGCTGCATATGGTCGACGCTGTTGGCCAGTTCGGTTATCTCATTGCGCCCGGTTACGGTCAGCGTTTTGGTCAGGTCACCACCGGCAATTTCACGGATATGACCAATGACACGACCAAGAGGATTAAGCAGGATATGGCGAATGCCATACCATACCGCCACCAACACAATGACCAGTGCCAGTGCCATTACGGCCATCTGCCATTTCGCAAAGCGGTAATCATTCTGACTTTCAGTAAAGGCCGAGTGATACAGATCGCTACTGACCTTCGCATATTCCCCCAGCGCCGCACCGAGTGCGTTTTGCATCCCTTGCGTTGGCTGTGCGAAATAGGCGTCCATGTTGCCGCTTTCCAGGAACTGAATCAGTTCCGTCAGACCGGCATTGTAGGCGTTGTATTTTTCGTCGACGTTCTGGCTCACCTGCTCCATGGCAGGTTGCGGGGTGATCTTTTTGAAGGCGTCGTAATGTTTTGCGGCGTCAGCGAGAGTAGCACGGGCATTTTTCAACAGATCGGTTTTCGCGCTGCTCTGCTGATTATTCGGATCCATCATCATGCGCGCGGACGAGCGGCTCAGGTTGATACGCGTTTGCAGCATCAGATCCCACGTCGACGTGAGTTCACTCTGCTGCAGGCGGAGATCGTTCGAGGCCGCGAAACTGTCCTGGTTCTGTTTTAATGACGAGAAAAAAAGCCCGCCGGAGATGAGCTGAAGAAGTGCGAAAATGACCAGCACCATCATAAGCATTGTGACAACGCGGATACGGTTCAACATACAACACCTTCTCATAGATTTATTAACGGTGTTATCGGCACTGCCCACAGGAACTTTACATTTGAGAAAGGGAAAAGCGTGGGGTTAAAACGCCACGTCGACAATCAGCGTATCGGTGTAGGTTCCGGCGGGGGGCGTGGCCTGATTTGTCAGGACTTTCGCGGTGTAGTTGTAGGTGCGCAGTAAACCATCGGTACTGACCTGGGACGATACCGCGCTGGACCAGCGCTCGCTGCCGCTTCCTCCCCAACGGTTACTGGTGGCTTCTTTATAGATGTCGTAGCTCATAAAGTTGCTGCCATTCACCATGCGCCGCACATTGTTCAGCGCGTTAGCACCGTTATTAATGCCGATGGTATACGTACTTCCTTTGGTGCAGGTGACGGCAATCGCCTGCAATACAGTGGGGAAACTTTGTACCAGCGGCGCGCTGTTAAAGTTGACGTCCGGCGTGGTCATGGCGCTGCAGTCATTGGTGACGGTCATATCCAACGTGATGCTGGTTCCTTTCGTTCCGGTTTGCAGTCCCGATAAACACGCGTTGAGCACGCCCACCGAGCAGACTCTATAGGTGATATCGAAGTTTAGCGTCACCTGATAAGGACCAGCGGTCACATTTTGCCCCGGGACCGTCCGGAAATAGAGAGGGATATTGTATTGTTTGCCGCCGATCAGATTTAACAAGGTACTGCTGTCCCAGGTATAGGTTTTACTGGTTTGCACTTCGCTGTTGTTAGCGCAGCCCGACTGCCCGCACAGGCGCGTCGGGATCACATCCGTAATGGCCGCGTTGTCGGTACGCTTCATGGTCGCACGACCATTTGCCGAAACAGTCGCTGAGACAAAATTTAGCGTGATGGTGTCCCCGGTCAGCAAGTTCACCAGCGCATCGCAGTCTACGACCAGCGTACCGGTGGTTGCCACTTCGCCAGAACCACTCAGCGCGAATGAGGTCACACTCCCAAACACGGCATTGACCGTGCTGACCCGACAGTCAGCCCAACTGCCGCTGGTCGCCAGCAGCAGAAGCAGGAATAGCAGGCGCCTCACTGTCCCTCCCGACAAACCAGAGGACCGTAGGTTTGCAGTTTGTGTTGCGGATTGGCACCCACCGTCAGCGTGACCGAGCAGTGCTTTCCGTCAGGTGTGATAACGTCGAGCAGGTTCACATCACTGAGATTTTCCAGCCAGGCGATCCCGTCATATCCCACCACCGCATTGCTACGCGAGGCGCGTCGAACCTGGCTTCCCACCGGAATCGCCTCTCCCTGGGCATCATGCAGAATAACGCTGGCCACCCGCTCCTGCTCCATTGGGAAATCAACCAGATAGCCGCTATGGCGACGGATCGCAACCCGGCGTTCTGTCTCTTTCAGCCGGGTATCAGCAGGTAAATTCAGTGTATCAATCCGATAGCTTGCCGGGTAATACGCCGACACGCCGCTCACCAGCAGGTAACCGTTGTTATTGGTTTTGCCGACGGGCTGGTTCTCATAACTGACGGGGACATCCGGGTGACCATCGGTACTGATGACCACAAACGCATCGTTGATTTTGTTGGCCGCAAACAACTCTCCGTCCATCAGAACAATCGCCCCCATCGCCTCCCCCCACCATGTCATGGTGTCCTTTTCACCATAACCGCCTCCCTGCAGCTCAATGTTGTTATTGCGCCAGCCCAGCGTTCCTTGCTGATAGTCACTGGCTTTCGACTGGTTAGCCCATGCCATGTTCCAGCTAAACCCGCCGTCGGAAGGCATGGCGTGGTTATAGTTGATGCGCTGCGTGCTGCCTGCGTCCGGGGTGTTTTCGAAAGTGACGGCGGCACTGTCACGCGCCCCCAGCGGCACCTGCAGCGACAGCGCCACCGTCCAGTCTCCTCGTTGCTGGTCCCGACTTGCTGCCAGATAAATACTGCTCGCGCCCCACAGGTTGCGGCTCCAGGAGAGATTGAGCAGTTCGGTTTTTTGACTGTCGAAACTCTCTACACCGATCCAGGCTGCGCCAATATTGCCGTACTGCCCCAGGTTAAAGGTCAGAGAATACTGATCCGTATTACGACTAAAACTGGCGATGGGTTTGTCATTTTCGTCGTAGACCGTCGGCTGATCATAAAGGGCCAGATTACTAAAGCCGCGATCGCGCCGCGTATGCTGGGTCGCCACACTAAACTCACTGGTGCTGTACTGGTAACCCCAGTTGATTTGCCCGCCCGTGTCACCGCGCATGCGGCTGTGCGAGTAAGAGGTATTCACCACGCCAAACTGGCCGAGTTTTATCACCGTCCCTGCTCCGCCCAGCGCCAGCTCTTGCGCCCCTTCCGCATGCCCCTCCAGCGTGAGCCAGTCGGTCAAACCATAGCGATATGAACCACTGCCTGCGGCAGGACCGTAGTCAAAATTCCTGATGCCATAATTACGCCGCAGGCTGCCCAGCGTCACAGCCCCGTCGCTCAGGCCTTGTTTTAACAAATCACTGGTGACATAAAACGGTAGCGTGGTACTCACCTGACGCCCCAGTGCATCAGTGGTGACCAGCACCGCATCCCCTGCACCGTTGATATAGGGCAGATTAGTCAGCGTAAATGGCCCCGGCTGGAGCTGAGTGGAGCCGGAGCGATAGCCATTGATAAAGAGATCAACCGAGGTGGGTACTGCGGCTTCTCCCGAAAATTCTGGCAATGGCCATGTCACCAGATCCGGACGCAAGGAGAAATCCCTTCCGTAACTTATCCCGCCCATGCGCACGCTGGTACTCCAGCTCAGAGCGTCGCTGATCACATCCCCGACACTCCAGGAAATTGCCTCATCCTCATTCGTGAACAGCAGAGTGGTGTCATAGCGGACATACCCTTCCTGCTGCTCATTATTCCCGGCGAAATTTTCCCGGGCGTAACCGGTAGAAGAAAACGAGCCGTTCTCGTTAAAGTAGCGGAATTCATGCCAGAGCGACGCCTGACCACCAAAGTGCTCCGTGTGGTTGGTGTAGAGATCATAATTAAGCAGTGCCCCGCGCCCGAAGTGCGGTTTGCTCTGCGCCGTTTGTGTGCTGAACGGCGTCACACGGGTCGTGACCCAGTCGCGGGGAACGGTCAGTAACAGCCGTTGCGCAGCGCTGTCATACTCTACCCGAACCTGAGAAAGCGAGGAGAGATTAACCTCTCCGGTTGGCACATGCTCAGGAGGAAGTCCTGCGCGTAGCAAATCAGCGCTGGAGATAAAGAAAGCGCCTTTACGTTGCGTTACAGGCACCACCAGACCGGTATCGTAGTGGTTCAGCACGAGGTCAAGCTGGAAGACGGCCTCATCATTGATCACCTGTGCCTGAGGAGGCGGCGGTAAACTGTCGTCGCCGGGTTCAGCCCAGGAGGTGGTGCTGACGCAAAGCAGTATCATCATCGCCGGTTTCAGTTGACGGGCGTTGACTGCCATTGTGCGTCCCTGGCATTAATTTGCGCACTCATCCGGTCAGGCTGACGAACCCCGGCGGGTATTGGCCAACTGCGGGTGCTGCCGGGGAGAACGTAACCCAGTAATCCCTCCGCCACGGTGCGTTTTTGTCCTCCCTGATCCAGCGTCACCTGGCTGAGCCTGACATGGACATCACCCTGATTACGGACTTCCAGGGCAGGATGCCCGGCTTCCTGCGTCACGCGCCAACTCAGGTTTCGGGTCTCTGCCAGCGCATGATGCGCCCCCTCTTTTATTGTCGGGATCCCCTGCCCATAGACAAACAAAGGGATGGAATAGCGCATCTGTAATTTGAGGCCGATAGCAGGCTCAGCGTTGGCATCAGGCTGGGGAATTTCATCCACAATAATGCGGTAGGCTTGTTCAATACCAGCTGGCACGGTGCCCTGCTTAATAAGACGAATGAGCTGTTTGTTACCTTTTTCAATGGTGACAATTGGCGGGCTGGCGACCACGTCCTGCTGCGCGGAATAGCGCTCGTACCCCCCCTCCTGCTTCCAGCGCATAATCCGTACCTGCATCGTTGTTGCACTGTTCCCCTGGTTCTGGATCCACAATTCGGTGGCTTTGGCATCCGCTGAAAGCCATGGATCAATGGGCCATAGCAGAATGGTGGCTGCCGCCTGCGCCTGGCCGGTTACCGCAGCCATACCCAACACGCCCGCCAGACATACCGGTCTGAAAAATGGCTTCATCAACACTCTCCCTTTATTACCATGACAAGGTCACGGTGAGCTGATCGGAATACGTTCCTGCCGGGCTAACCCCGCTCAGTAGCGCCACGCCAAATAGCGGCAGCGCGATGTTATTGCTGTTGGTATACGTCACCGGTATGGCCTGGTTGACCCCAATTTCACTGTTTGCTGCCAGTGAACTGCTGCTGTATAGCCGGTATCCCACCATTTCCGTTCCGCCTGAGCGTTTCATACGGCGAACAGATGAGTAATTCTGTCCACCATTAATGCTCATGCTCAGCGCGACACCGGGTGTGCAGGCAATTGACAAGGCACCGTTGGGTACAAAACTGGTGCTGACCTGCGCGCTTTCCACACCGGTATGGGTGCCAAAATCCAGCGTGCCGAGAAGCCCTCCACTCCCCGTAGCCACCGCGCATCCGGGTACAATGGTCGCGCTGACCTTAAATGATTGCGATGTCACCGCACCCGCTATGGGTACCATCAGCAACCCGAAGGTGAGCGCGATAAAAAGTTGCACATATCCCTCTGCGCATCTGCGCAGACTTATAAAGGATGCTCTCATGGCAATGCAGGTACTAATAGGTAACGCTGACGTTTATCGTATCGGTGTAGGTTCCCGGAACGACCGTCACGCTGTTACCGCCGCCGGTAATGCGCCCGTAGAGGGTGTAACTGTCTACCCCTCCTGCTGTGGACGTGATCGGCAACGCGGTGTTATTGGTAATCTCGGTGTTGAATCCGCTGTCAGTGTAGAGGCTGTAAGCAACACCCTGCGCCGTGTTGGAGGTATTAATCAGATAGCGAGCAGGCGTCCCCGGCGTACCTACAACGGTACCCGGTGCAGTGGAGTTAGTATTACCGGTAATCGCCACCGTATAGCTGGCCGTCGTGCATTGAATAGTGAAGGTGTTGCCGCCGCTGGCGCCGGTCAACTGCGTGGTCAGAGTGGAAAACGTGGCGGGATGGGTACCGAAATCCAGTGTCCCGAAATTAATGCCATTTTGCGTGGGTGAGCCATTTATCAGACAACCGTTTGTCAGCGTCAGCGTTGCACCGACGGTACCACTGCTGGTGACGGCCAGTGCCTGATGGGTTGTTGTCGCAACCAGTAAAGTGCCTGTGCAGATCAAAAGGAGTTTTCTGTTCATTTACCACCCTCCAGAAGACGTCTTCGTTCCCTCGCAACATTTTATTTTGTTGTTCAAGATGTTAGCCCCGCTTAGTGTTCCTCTGGGGGGTTACTGAGAATTTAGTTTATGGTTATCGCTTCTACCACCTGCTCCACGACGCATAAGCCAGATGTCTTATTGACGAAACTTTTTCCTACATAACAATTAGTTAAATACAAACCATCAGAGATTTTATTTTTTCCGGAGAGAATATATCCGTCATAATGTGATCTCGATCACGATATATCGTCAGCGAGTTAACAACAAAATTAATAAAACTTAAAAATGTGTTGTATCCCCCCCCGCTTTGCGTCAATTTATGTGCCGAATAATTTCCGGCGTCGTATTAAAAAATTTATATATATCGACGCGGGCTACATCAAAGCGCATAGAGGGTCTTTTTTCGTGGCAAGTGCAAACAAACTCACACTCTTCATCGTGATTTTCATGCTGGCGGGTATTCTTTCAGGGGCAGCAATTCATGAGTACGCATCTGCGGATGCTATCAAAGCCTGGTCGGATAATATTACCCTTCTGACCGATATCTTCCTTCGCCTGATCAAAATGGTGATTGCACCTTTGGTCTTCAGCACGTTAACCGTCGGTATTATGAAACTGGGTGAAACCTCCACCATTGGTCGCGTTGGCGGCAAAGCGATGGTGTGGTTTATCAGCTCATCCGTGCTGTCCATTCTGGTGGGGCTGTTTATCGTCACACTTGAGCATCCGGGAAGCGGTTTAAACCTGACGATCCCAACCGAGGCGGTCGATACCGGTCTGGCTGTTGGGGGCATGACATTGAAAGCCTTCCTCTCGCACACCATTCCAACCAGTATCGCTGGGGCGATGTCGAACAATGAGATCCTGCAGATTGTGGTGTTCTCAATGTTCTTTGGCATTGGCGGCGCATCGCTGGGACAGAAATTCAACGCACCTCTGGTAGCTGCGCTGGATGTGGTTTCCCATATCATGCTGAAGGTGACGGGTTACGTGATGTACGTTGCGCCACTGGCCATTTTCGCGGCGATTTCATCCGTTATTGCCACTCAGGGTCTGGGTATTCTGCTGAACTATGCGTCCTTTATTGGCGGATACTATGTGGCGATCCTTCTCACCTGTATGGTGCTGCTGGCCGTAGGTTACATGGTGTTGAAAAAAGAGGTGTTTCGCCTGGTCAGTATGCTGAAAGACCCGGTACTGGTGGCGTTTACCACCAGCAGCTCTGAAGCGGCCTATCCAAAAACGCTGGAACAGCTGGAGCGTTTTGGTTGCTCGCGCGACATCGCCTCTTTCGTGCTGCCGATTGGCTACTCCTTCAACCTGGTGGGTTCGATGGTGTACTGCTCTTTCGCCTCAATGTTTATCGCCCAGGCGTACAACATTCACCTGAGCTTCTCTGAAGTAACGGTTCTGATGCTGACCCTGATGCTCGCCTCAAAAGGCATTGCAGGCGTACCGCGTTCATCGCTGGTCGTTCTGGCGGCAACCATTCCAAGCTTCAATATTCCGGTGGCCGGTATTCTGCTGCTGATGGGGATTGATCACTTCCTGGATATGGGTCGTTCTGCGATTAACGTTCTGGGGAATGGTATCGCGACCGCGATGCTGTCGCAGAATGAAGGGGCGCGGGAAGCGGAAGCGGAAGCCGAAGCTGAGCTGGTAAAACAGGAAGCATAAGGGTATGAAAAAGCCGGGTAAGCGTCAGCGCCACCCGGCTTTGTTTTACGCTACGTGACTCGCGGCGATATCCAGCAGAGCCATCTCCTCGCTGTTCAGCAGCTTCTCAATGTTCACCAGAATCAGCATTCGCTCGCCGAGCGCGCCCAGACCGGTCAGGTATTCCGTAGACAGCGTGACCGCAAACTCCGGAGCAGGACGGATTTGGTCAGAGGTCAGGGAAAGCACATCAGACACACCATCCACCACAATGCCCACTACGCGCTGCCCCAGGTTCAGAACAATCACCACGGTGTTGTCGTTGTAGTCAACGTCGCCCTGGCTGAACTTCACGCGCAGGTCAACGATTGGCACAATCACACCACGCAGGTTGGTGACACCTTTAATAAAAGCAGGCGTGTTAGCTATGCGGGTAACCTGGTCGTAACCACGGATTTCCTGCACTTTCAGAATGTCGATACCGTACTCTTCGTCACCTAAAGTGAAAACCAGGAATTCCTGCCCTGATGGCTCGCCCGCCAGTTTCGTTACATTACTCATACCGGTCATGTTATTACCTTCTACTTAATCAGGCGGCTGTGTACGCCACACGTTGTTCACGATTTAATCCCTGAAGCGCCGACACATCGACGATCAGTGCCACACTACCATCACCCAGAATGGTCGCGGCAGAAATACCCGGCACCTTGCGGTAGTTGCTTTCGAGGTTTTTCACCACCACCTGGTGCTGACCAATCAGTTGATCAACCAGCAGCGCGTAGCGGCGGCCTGCACTTTGCAGGATCACAACGATACCCTGCGTGGCCTCTGTCTTCGCACCGTCCACTTCAAACACTTTCCACAGTTCCACCAACGGCAGATACTCACCGCGCACTTCGAGAACACGCTCGCCACCCGCCAGCGGATGCAAATCTTCCTCACGCGGCTGCAGCGATTCCATCACGGCGTTCAGCGGCAGAATAAACACTTCGTCTGCCACTTTGACTGACATACCGTCCAGAATTGCCAGCGTCAGTGGCAGCAGGATGCGAATGGTGGTGCCAGAGCCCTGCTTAGACTGGATCTCAACGTGGCCGCCCATCTCCTGGATGTTACGTTTCACCACGTCCATGCCCACACCGCGCCCGGAAACATCGGTCACTTGTTCCGCAGTCGAGAAGCCTGGCGCAAAGATCAACATGCCCACTTCTTCGTCGGTCATGTTTTCATTGACCGCCATCCCCTGCGAAATCGCTTTTGCCAGGATGCGCTCACGGTTAAGGCCCGCACCGTCATCGGTCACTTCGATGCAGATGTTCCCACCCTGATGCTCTGCAGAG
This sequence comes from Enterobacter sp. 342, assembly GCF_036663495.1. Taxonomy (NCBI): domain Bacteria; kingdom Pseudomonadati; phylum Pseudomonadota; class Gammaproteobacteria; order Enterobacterales; family Enterobacteriaceae; genus Enterobacter; species Enterobacter sp. 342. Next base: position 59,065 of record NZ_JAWUEI010000001.1, on the reverse strand, counting down.
AGGATCAGGTTTCCGACAGGAGATTTCCCGGCGGCAATACGGTTTTCAGGCAGCTCAATACCATGGTCGAGACTGTTACGCACCAGGTGCGTTAACGGGTCAATGATGCGCTCGATCAGACTCTTATCGAGTTCTGTTGAGCTGCCCATCAGGGTCAGTTCAATCTGTTTATTCAGTTTGCTGGCCAGGTCGCGAACCAGACGCGGGAAGCGGCTGAAGACGTATTCCATCGGCATCATACGGATGGACATGACCGATTCCTGCAGATCGCGGGCATTACGCTGTAATTGCCCCATGCTGGTGATCAGATCGCCGTGTGTCACCGGGTCCAGTTCGTTCGAACGTTGTGCCAGCATTGACTGAGTGATAACCAGTTCACCCACCAGGTTAATCAACTGATCAACCTTCTCAACAGCCACACGGATGCTGGTGGACTCGCTGGAACGCGCGGCCGGTTTTTCACCACGGCCTGGTGCCGCAGCCTCTTTTGGCACGGCTTTCAGCGCCGGAGCCGCAGGCACAACAGCCGGAGCTGCAGCCTGAGCAACAACAGCGACCTCTTCTGCTTCTGCTGGGGTTTCGACAACGGCAGTTTCGGTTTCGAAGGCAATCTGATCGGCTTCAATGACGAAGCACAACACCGCCACGATATCGTCCTGGCCAATACCGTCATCAAGTGTCGCAGCAAGGCTGTCTTTGCCTTTTACTACGTTGCTTAACTTCGCCAGGTTACCCAGCTCTTCTTCCAGCAGGTTAACTTCATTTTCTTTGAGGCGTGACAGCACAACGCGCAGTTTGCCCGCTTGTGCAGCGGCTGGCGCGGCCTCTTCAGCAGCATCGACAACGCTCAGTTTTGCGGCCGGAACAACGGCTGCGGCAACCTCACCTTTTGCTTCCAGCGCGAGCTGGCGCAACGCATTGCAGATGTATTCAAAGCTGGCGGCATCAGGCTCTGCCGAGCTTTTATAGGCGTCGAGCTGTTCCTGCATAATATCTTTGGTTTCCAAAAACAGGTTGATAATATCGGTATTGAGCTGCATCTCACCGCGTCGTGCTTCATCAAGCAGGTTTTCCATCAAATGGGTCGTTTCCTGCAGGATGGTAAATCCAAACGTTCCGGCTCCGCCTTTAATGGAGTGCGCCGCACGGAAGATGGCATTGAGCTGCTCAGAGTCCGGTGCTTCAGGCACCAAATCGAGCAAGTGTTGCTCCATATCGGCCAACAACTCGTCGGCTTCATCAAAGAATGTCTGGTAAAAATCGCTAATATCCATGCTCACGCTATCACCTCGGATTGGCTGGTGGCGATGTTGGAACGGCAGCCGAAGGAACGGCCCCAGGCTGTTTTAAATCGTCCAGTGACTCATTCTGACTTTCGGCGTTTTCATGCAGGATGGCCTGCTCCGCCTGCTGGTTCAGCACTAAAAGACTGATACGACGGTTGATGGCGTCATCCGGCCCGCGGTCAGAGACACGCATGGTTGCTGCCATACCGACCACACGCAGTACCTTGCCATCATCAAGCCCACCGGCCACCAGCTCGCGACGCGAGGCGTTGGCACGATCGGCAGAAAGCTCCCAGTTGCTGTATCCCTTCTCTCCACTGGCATACGGGAAATCATCCGTGTGTCCTGACAGGCTGATTCGGTTAGGAATGCCATTTAGCACCGGCGCAATGGCACGCAAAATATCGCGCATGTACGGTTCGACTTCCGCACTCCCGGTTTTAAACATTGGGCGGTTCTGGCTATCAATAATCTGGATACGCAACCCTTCCTGTACCAGATCGATTTTCAGATGCGGACGCAGCGCGCGCAGTTTGGGATCCGCTTCAATCAGTTGATCGAGATCGCCACGCAGTTTCTTCAGACGCGCCTGCTCCATCTTTCTTTTCAGCTCGTCGATGTTCGGCTCTTTTTTCACCTCACCCTTCTGCTGGGTGTAATCATCGCCACCGCCCGGGATTGGGCTGTCGCTGTTAGAGATGCGCGGCCCACCGGCCACCGCCGTCGCCAGCGGCGTTCGGAAGTATTCAGCAATCTGGATCAGTTCTTTCGGGCTGGAGATGGAGATCAGCCACATCACCAGAAAGAACGCCATCATTGCAGTCATAAAGTCGGCGTACGCAATTTTCCACGAGCCGTGTGCGCCATGCCCGCCGCCCTTATGCTTGCGTTTTTTTACGATGACGATCGGATGGGACTGGTTTTTCATGCGTCCTCAGTTGTCGTCTGTTGGTTTGGGTTTTTCACCGCACGCACGTGTTCTTCAAGCTCGATAAACGACGGACGCTCGCTGGAGTAAAGCGTTTTACGGCCAAATTCAACCGCGATCGGTGGCGCATAACCATTGAGGTTAGAGAGCAGCGTGATCTTCACGCACTGCATCATTTTAGTGGTTTCCGCGCTCTTCTGACGCAGGACGCTTGCCAGCGGAGAGATGAAGCCATACGCCAGCAAAATACCGAGGAAGGTACCCACCATCGCATGGGCGATCAGTGCACCCAGCTCAGCGGCAGGACGATCCGCCGAGGCCAGGGCGTGAACAACACCCATGACCGCCGCGACAATACCAAACGCCGGAAGAGAGTCGCCCACCAGCGCCAGGCTGTTGGCCGGCACTTCGGATTCACTCTCGTGGGTTTCGATCTCTTCGTCCATCAGCGCTTCAATTTCGAAGGTGTTCATATTGCCGCTGATGATGAGTCGCAGGTAGTCGACGATGAAATCCAGCATCATGGCGTCGGCAAGAATGCGCGGATAGTTGGCAAAAATTTCACTCTCTTTCGGGTTTTCAATATCCCGCTCAAGAGAGAACATGCCCTGTTGACGTGACTTCGCCATCAGGCGATAGAGCAGCGCCAGCAGATCCATATACATGCTTTTGGTGTATTTTGAGCGACGGAACAGCAATGGAATCGCTTTCAGCGTGCCCTTGATCGATTTACCGTTGTTACCAACGATAAAAGCCCCTACCCCTGCGCCGCCGATGATAATAAGTTCAGCCGGTTGATAGAGTGCTCCAAGGTGCCCGCCGGTCATCATGTAACCGCCGAAAACTGTACCGAGAACTACCAGGTAACCTAATAAGATAAGCACGACATCATCCTTCCGCTAGTGACTATGGCAAGGACGTTCAGTTCGCAGCGTTTACCGTTTGCGGGGTAAAAAAAAGCAGCGGTAATTGCTTACCGCTGCTGGAATCTTGCCCACACGTTCGGGTTAAACAGCTTGTTCGATCTGTTCATCCAGCAGTTGTGGAATAATATCGGCAGCATCCCGGGAAAGTTTACGTCTTTTTACTGCACGGGATGGAGGCTGACATAAACTACAGGCGAAGCTGCCTGCAGGCTGATGAGCATGGGTAATAAAATTGCCATCGCAGCAATTGCAGCGCGACAGCTCAAGCATTCCGCTTTCAACAAAACGCACCAGCGTCCATGCGCGGGTCAACGCCAGCAGTGGACCATCTTCCTGCTGTGGGCATTGTTCAAGGTAAAGTTTGTACGCTTTGATCACAGCGTCAACGCCGCTACACAAACCGGTTTTGAGAAGATACTGCCAGGCATTACAGAACATGGAAGCGTGAATATTCTGCTCCCACGTCATAAACCAGTCGGTAGAAAACGGCAGCATGCCTTTCGGCGGGGGACTACCACGTAACTCTTTGTACAGTTTGATAAGACGACCACGGCTCAACTGAGTCTCGCTTTCCAGCATTTGTAAACGAGCACCCAGTGTAATCAGCTCCATGGCCAACTGTATGTCACGCGCTTCCTGAACAATGCTTTTTTCGCTCATTGCTAGGCCCTTTTCTTACGGGCTGCGTCATCAGGCTGGCTGATTTCGTTAAGCAAGCGAGTGGAGAGAAGAATACCGGTATGGATCTGTTGAAGATCGTCAACACGGGATTCCTGCGTCAGACGCGTTATTGTCTGCGAATCATCGAAACGGAACTGGCAAACCAGTTGATTCGTTTCAGCCAGTTTAACCATCTGCGGGAGGGTTAAGCCCCCCAGCATGGTTGCCATTTCTTCGTTAATACCCAGACGAAACATCGCGGACGCCTTGTCCTGACTAATCAAACGCTGCGCGAGCAGTAAATACGACAAATTGATGTCATAGATATGTTTTAGCAACTCGGATGTATGCATTGTTCCCATCCCGAATAACCAACTATTATTTTTATGCGGAAAGACCGCACCCCGTGATGTCGCCGGGAAATCACCCGGTATAAAAAGAAAAGGCCAAATGCATAGTTGAATTTAGGTTTGTATTCATTTGAAACACGCAAGAGCAGAAACGCCGTTGCGTCTCTTACATGTTTTATCATTTCTTACAAATAACTAAGATTTTTCCTAATTCGACGCAAACTCTACTCGTCAGTTTTGATACATACAATGCAGCCTTCCTCAAATTTAAAAAAAATGTGATCTACGTCACATAATTTAAGTGAATATCACCCATAAATCCATCAGTATGACTTGTAATTTGCTCAACTATTGAACAATCAGTACTGTTTTGTATTCTTAATTGACGAATACTCATGCAGAAGGGTGATCCATACTGGCATACAACGTGCTTTTCCTGCCGTAAGCGGCGCGCGGAAACATTCACATCAATCTCATCTCTGAGAAACATTTTTCTTACCGTGAAAAAACATATAGTTATGCAGGTAGCACAAAAAAACTGTTTCAGCCCGCAATCATTAGAAATAGTTTTGTAACGTGGCAAAACGGTTTAACAACGAAAGCGGCCATTTGTGTGATTTACGTTAAGTTGTTAATTTTTTTCATTTAGACGCATTTTTCAGTTATTCTTCTTATAAGAATAATTAATGAATAATTATGATAAGCTTCACACTAATGTCGTATTCAGCTCTTGCAGAACCCGGTAATTCGCGGTAATGGTGAGTAGACGCAGTCTGTCAGACATCTAAGGAGTGCACCATGAGTTACTCCCATCTTCTTGTTTCTGTTGCAGTTTCACCCGAGAGTCATCAACTTGTCGCCCGGGCAGTTTCCATTGCCAGACCACATAATGCCCGCATCAGTCTCATCACCCTCGCGGCCGAACCTGAAATGTATAACCAACTGGCTGCCCCTATGCTTGAAGATATTCGAGAGGTACTTCAAGAAGAAACACAGCAATTTCTGCGGGAGCTGACTGAAAAGGCACAATATCCTGTTTACCAAACCGTTATTGCGACGGGGGAACTTAATGCACATATTCTCGACATGTGTCGTAAACAAAATATTGATTTAGTGATATGTGGGAACCATAACCACAGCTTTTTATCGCGCGCTGCCTGTGCAGCGAAATCTATTGTCGCTTCAAGCCAGGTTGATGTGCTGTTAGTGCCTCTTGGGGGAGGTTAATCCCCCAGTTGAAAATCAGGCGAGTTTAGGGAATGTCGCGATCTTTTTTTGCAGATCACCTTCCCTGCTGTTCGGGGCAATATCACGTAAATCCCGAATAAATTGAGCTTGCCAGTGATTAATGTCGTTCTTACGGATCGTCTCCATCATCTCGGCATGCCGGGAAATACGCTCTGTTAGCGGCATAGTCAGGGCGCGGTTCAGTGCGTTAGCCACATCATCCCGATCGTAAGGATTCACGATAAGCGCTGAGGTGAGTTCATTTGCCGCCCCGGCAAATTGTGAGAGCACCAGTACACCAGGGTCGGCAGGATCCTGGGCCGCCACATACTCTTTTGCCACCAGGTTCATCCCATCACGCAGCGGCGTGACCAGGCCAACATCCGCATAGCGGAAGACTTTCATCAGGATTTTACGGTCAAAGTGTTGATTCAGATAAAAGAGCGGTGTCCAGCCCAGTTGGCCATAGCGGCCATTGATGCGCCCTGCTTCTGTCTCCAGTTGGTGCCGAATATCCTGGTAGGCCTGAACTTCACCGCGTGACGTTGGCGCTATCTGGGTATAGCGGATTTTACCGTGGTGTTGAGGGTATTTATCCAGCAGCGTTTCATACGCCAGAAAACGTTCCGGTAATCCTTTGGAATAATCAAGACGCTCTACCGAGAAGATATTTTTTACATGCTTGAGTTCATTCTTAAGCTGGGCCAGCTTGGGTGGCAACGGGCCGGAGGCCTGCTCCGCGATCTCGTCGGGTTCAATCCCTATCGGATACACGTCGGTGTGGAATGTTTTCCCCCAGGCAGTATGCGTTTTCCCACCTTTGGTCACCAGCCGCGTTTTGCCTGACACAGAATCCAGAAACGCAAGACGATCATTTTCCGTCTGGAACCCCAGCAAATCGTAGTCACACAGCGCCTCCAGCAGCTCTTCATGCGGCGGCAGCGCGGTAAAAATCTCCGGTGTCGGGAACGGAATATGCAGGAAGAAGCCAATCCGGTTATTCACTCCCCTCTTTCGCAGTTCGCGCGCGAAGGGCAGCAGGTGATAATCGTGGATCCATAAAATATCGTCTTCTTCGATTAAAGGCAGCAGTTTATCTGCCAGCAGTGCATTGACTCGCGTGTAGCCTTCGAAGGATTCACGCTGGAATTTAACCAGGTCAAGACGGTAGTGAAATGCAGGCCACAGGACGGCATTCGAGAACTGCGAGTAATACTCCTCATAGTCTTTCTCTTTTAACGCGAACGATGCCCACGTAATATTTCCGCGCGTCACTTTTTTGAGCGGTTTTTCGTATTCACTGATTTCACCACTCCAGCCAAACCACAGCCCGCCAGCAGCTTTTAAGGCACCTAACACCCCTACCGCCAGGCCACCAGCACTGACTTTTTTATCATCAGGCGGCGCGATTCGGTTAGAGACGACGACTAAGCGACCCATAATAGTTTCCCCCTTGGTTTTGCGCTATTTGTTGTTGTTGCTGGTTAGCGATGTCAGATATCCACTGCCAGACGCTACCGACATCCGCCAGCCGCCATTGGGCAACCGTGTCGCCGGGCCCCACCTTAACGGAGATCCCTCTGGCCTGATTCACCACGCGGAACCCTGCCTCGTCGGTCAGGTCATCCCCAATGAAAACGGGCGTCCGGTCTTTGAAAGGCGGTGTCGCCATAAACGCAGTGATGGCCGCGCCTTTATTGATCCCTTGCGGTTTTAGCTCCACCACGCATTTACCTGGCTGTAACGCCAGCTGCGGATGCGCATTCGCAATCTCTCTGGCAAGAGCCACCACACGCTCTTCGTGTTGTGGCGCCTGGCGATAATGCAGAGCAAAGGCCATGCCTTTAGCTTCCAGTTCTGTGCCTGGCAGTTCTGCCAGCGCAGCAGAAAGTTTCTCCTGGAGACGTTGTGTGAGTGCATCGGGAAGTGAAACGATATGCGTTTGATCATGGATGTCGCGGCGCTCCGCTCCGTGTACACCGGCTAGCGGAAAGTGGTAAGGACTGGCGAGCATATCCAGCTCGGCCATTGAGCGCCCTGATATCAATGCCAGTGCTCTCTCATTCATAAGCGAGAGCTGATGCAAGTCCTGTAATACCGCATCCGGAATAGCCACCTGATCAGGGTGCGGTTTTATCCCGGCGAGCGTGCCGTCGAGATCAAAAAAGAAAGCATAATGTCCGGACAGTACAGGCGGTGCAGTTAACAAGTCAGCCACCCTTTTCCTCCTTACGGTTTGCGAGAGGTAAACGCCTTTACCTCTTTCATAGCCATGTAAGTATAGACAGTGTGACGTCGCTCGCCATTTGACAACCGCCCCGCAGGTTTAACTGGCGGGGCGGCTAAGGGGACAACTAAGGTTATTAGTTGGGCAAGAAAAAGTAAGAACTGGGGTTACACAGTACGCTTCGCTTTTTGCTTGTAACGGTCGAAAATCACCGCTGCCAGCAGGATCAGACCGCGAACCACGTACTGAGAGAACGGAGAAATATTCAGCAGGTTCATAGCGTTCTCTACCGTTCCTAAGATCAGGATACCGGCCACCACATATGAGATTTTTCCGATGCCGCCTTTAAGGGAAACGCCCCCTAAAACGCAGGCAGAAATGACGATCAGCTCATAACCGATAGAGGTCATGGGCTGGCCGCTAGTCATGCGTGATGCCAGAATAATCCCCGCGGCAGCAGAAACCAGCCCCGAAAGCACAAAGATAATAATCTTGGTTCGCACGACTGGTACCCCAGCCAGACGCGCCGCTTCTTCATTTCCACCAATCGCCAGTGTATTACGGCCAAAGGTGGTCCGGTTGAGCAGGAAACCGAACAGAATCAGGCAGGCAACCGTCAGCCAGATAGGCGCAGGCAACCCCAACCAGTTGGCGTAACCCAGCGTAAAGAAGCGCTCGTCTTCAATCCCCACCGCTTTACCGTCAGAAATAATATAGGCCAGGCCTCTGACAATTTGCATTGTGGCAAGCGTGGTGATCAGGGCGTTTATCTTCAGACGCGCAATGACAAAACCGTTGACCAGACCGCTGATGACGCCCAGTAACAGACCGGCCAGGACACCGATCCACAGGCTTTCAGTCATGTTGATCACCACTGCGGTAGTCACACCCGCGCAGGCAATAACGGATGCCACCGACAGGTCAAAATCGCCGGAGGCCAGGCAGAATAGCATACCGCAGGCCACCATCCCTGACATGGAAATGGCCAGCCCCAGCCCTTTCATATTAATGAAGGTGGCAAAATTAGGAACAAAGATCGCACAGGCGACGAACAATGCGGCAAAGACCACCAGCATGCCGTACTGATCCCAGATGCGTCCAAAACTGAAAGCCGACTTCGGCACTCCGGATGTAGTAACAGAGGACATCATTAACTCCTTACTCAGGCGACAGCCTGGCTGACTTTAGGCATGGCGAGGTTCAACGCCTGTTGTTCATTCGCCTGTTCATGAAGTAATTCACCGGCAATTTCACCTTCACGCATCACGACAATGCGGTCGGCAACGCCAAGCACCTCCGGCAGATCGCTGGAGGCGAAGAGCACCGCCACACCACGTTTTGCCAGTTCATAGATCACGTTATAAATTTCGTGTTTTGCCCCCACATCAATACCGCGCGTTGGCTCATCTAATAAAATGACCTTCATATCTTCCGACAGCCAGCGGCCTAAAATAGCCTTCTGCTGGTTTCCGCCGGAGAGATTCATGATCAGCTGTTCCGGGCCAGGCGTTTTGATATTCAGCGAACGAATATGGTGGTCGGCGTTGCTCGACTCCCAGCTATCGTTAATCAGGCAACCTGCGCGGATAAACTTACGGCGGGCGGAAATATTGATGTTATCGCGCACCGAATGAACAGGAATAATCCCCTCCGCTTTACGGTCTTCCGGGCAGAGCATCATCCCGGCCTTGATCGCGTGGGCCGGTTTCTGGATATCTACCCGCTCGCCATCAATAGAAACCTGACCTTCGGTGATCCGGGTGCCGCCGAATAACCCTTTCATTAACTCACTGCGCCCCGCCCCCACCAGACCAAACAGTCCGACGATTTCACCGCTGCGTACTGACAATGAGATTGGCGTACGCACGCCTGGCGCTTTTACGCTATCCAGACGCAGACGTTCAGGGCCATACTCGCGCGGCTGCCAGTGATAAATGTCACCCAACTCGCGGCCAACCATCGCCTGAACAAGCTGGTCATGGTTAACCTGTTGCATGTCGGTAAAGGTGCGCACATAGCGTCCGTCTTTAAAGACAGTAATGGCATCACTCAGGGCGAATATCTCTTCCATACGGTGCGAAACGTACAAAATGGTGCGGCCTTCCTGACGCAATTCGCGGATCACACGGAACAAATTTTCGATTTCACGTGCGGAGAGCGAACTGGTAGGTTCATCGAAGGCAATAATTCGGGCGTTACGCGCCAGCGCCTTAGCAATTTCAACCATCTGCCACTGACCAATAGAGAGATATTTCAGTGGTGTTTGAGGATCGACGTCCAGGCCAAGATGTTTAAGCTGCAGCCCCGCTTCATAATTAAGTAGCGAACGATTCACCACGCCGCTTTTATGCGGAAGCTGTCCTAAATAGATGTTTTCTGCCACGGTCATCTCAGGGATGAGGTGCAGTTCCTGATAAATAATGGCTACCCCGGCGTTGAGCGCCGCCGTGGTATCGGCAAACGCCACCTCGTCTCCGCGAATAGCCAGCGTGCCAGTCGTCGGTGTGTAGTTGCCGCTGAGGATTTTCAACAGCGTGGATTTTCCCGCGCCGTTCTCCCCCATCAGGGCGTGAACCTGGCCGGCATAGCAGTCGAAACTGATATCGGTCAGCGCATTAACACCGGGGAAAGTTTTACCGATGCCGCGAAAAGAGAGATACGGCTCAGACTGTTGCATAACGTCTCCGTGATTCCAGTAGTGTGTACATCTGGCCCCTCACAGAAATGAGGGGCACAATCACAGCGTATTACTTACCGCCCAGTCCTTTTTTCGCCAGTTCCTCTTTGAAGTTGTCACGGGTGATCAACACCACGTCGGTCACTTCGGTAAATTTCGGCGGTTCAGCCCCTTTGGTTACCCAGTTGTAGAGCATCTCACTGGATTTGTAGCCGTGCACGTCCGGGCTTGGCAGCAGAGAGCCATAGAAGCCAGTGGCCTGCGCTTTGGACAGTTCGCTGACGGCGTCAACACCGTTGATACCGATCCCGATCACATCAGGTGCTTTAAAGCCCTGACCTTCCGTCGCGCGTACACCGCCCAGCACGGTGTTGTCGTTCATCCCGACCACCAGCCAGTGTTTCACTTCCGGATGCTGAACCAGCATAGAGTTCGCTGCGTCGAAAGCGCCCGGAATATCGTTGGATTTGGTTGGGACTTTATAGATCTGTTTTTCCGGGAAGCCGGCTGCTTTCAGCGCGTCCATGGAACCGGTAGTACGACGACGTGCCGTGTCCAGTTCGTCCGCAGTAATGGCCATCACAGCGGTTTCTTTCACATCCCAGCCACGCTTTTGCATCTCTTTATAGAGCTCCTGGCCCTGACGTTCACCGATTTTGGTCGCCGCCATCATCACCAGAGGGACGCTGTCCATCGGTTTGCCTTTGGCGTTAACGAACTGATCGTCAACCGCAATGACCTTCATATCGTAACCACGCGCTTTCGCCGCGATTGCCGATCCCAGTTTTGGATCGGGTGTACAGATAACGAAACCTTTCGCGCCGCTGGCCGCCAGGCTGTCGATGGCATTCAGGGTTTTTTCACCGTCAGGCACGGCGATTTTAATCACTTCAAAACCTAAATCTTTTCCGGCTTTATCTGCGAATTTCCACTCAGTCTGGAACCAAGGCTCTTCGGGCTGTTTTACCAAAAAACCGAGTTTTAAATTCTCAGCGATAGCGGATTGTGACATAACGGCAGCCAGACCGATGGCCGCCAGCGCTTTAGTAAATTTGTGCATGGTAAACTCCAGCTTTAGCATTCTTTTCTGTAGGGAATATGTGCGTGCTTCTTATTTAATCGGACTTAAAACAAGGCATTAGCGCTTACCTCGTCATAAGCGTTATTGCTGGTGATAGTTTTAGCGGGAAATTAATCATCCATAAGAGAGCCCCATCACACCGCAGAATTACAGTAATTGCGTACATAAATTCAGCGAAAAATGACATAAAAAAGGCAGGATTTGTCAGACAAATGAAAGAGAGCTAAGCAGAATTATCCATAAGATTAGCTAAGAAATCCCTGACACCGTCCGCCGGGCAAAATGGCAACCAACGTAAAAAAAGGATCAAACTGCGTTTCATCACAAATGAACAGGAACCACACCGGACTGTTATTCTGTAGAAATTGATTTAGCTCAATTTTTCCAGCGCATCATATATTCGCAATGAATAATCCGTATTTCATTTTTTCTCAGAGCATTATTCCAACTTAATATTCACGGAAGGATATTAGCATGCAAGAATTCGCAACAAACATTATTTATCAATGAGTTATATTATATTTATTTTGTGGCAATCTATTTGCAAATTTGTAGTATTTTAATTTTTGTAATGTATGGTAAACATAAGGTGTTTAGGAGTTTTCTTACCCCAGAGACAAGGGTATGCTTATTTATATCGAACACAGGAAGTGAATTTTCGGTCGATTTTAGTTACTGCGGAAATTGTATTTCTGCGAATTATTCGTCATTGCCTGACGCTCAGGTTAAGCAGTGGACATCACGTCCCACAGTCAATAAGGATATGAGTATGGCTACCCCAACGATGATGCAAAAACTGAATGCGCAGATGAACCTTGAGTTCTATGCGTTCAATCTGCACCTTCATTTAAGTGCGTGGTGTGCTGAGAACAGTCTTACGGGTTCTGCAACATTCTTCCGTACTCAGGCACAAAGTAACGTCACGCACATGATGCGCGTCTTTAACTTCATGAAGGCCGTTGGCGCCAATCCAGTCGTTAAAGCCCTTGATACCATTAACGATGACTACTCTTCCCTGGAAGAATTGTTCCAGAAAACGCTTGAAGAGTATGAACAACGTTGCGCCACTCTCAGTAAACTGGCCGATGAAGCCAGAGCGCAGCAGGACACGACAACCCTCAAATTCTTACGCGATATGGACAAAGAGCAGCAGCAGGACGGCATGCTGCTGAAGATACTGGCGGATGAACTGCGCAATGCGCGACAGGCAGGGTTATGCCCGGAACAAACTGACCGTCACCTGCTCGACATTGTCACGGTGCAACATCACTGATCTCTTTTAACCTGCTCCCGCCCGGGGGCAGGTTTTCCTTCTCACCGCCAACCTTCTGCTTTTGCTGAAATTTAACAAATCAGATCTTGCTCCCAATGATTATCCACACAACATGTAATGATTTATTTAATTACATAATCATTGACGAGGGAGCATCATGATCACCATCGAGTTTGTTGTCATTCTCCTCTGCCTGCTGACAGGTACACGTTTCGGCGGCATGGGACTTGGGTTAATAAGCGGTATTGGTCTTTTTATTTTGTGTTTTGTTTTTGGGCTGCAACCTGGCAAGCCCCCGGTTGACGTCATGTTGACCATCCTCGCGGTGATTGGTTGCGCTGCAACACTGCAGACCGCAGGCGGTCTCAATGTCATGATGCAATTTGCAGAGCGTCTGCTGCGTAAACACCCACAGCACATCACACTTCTCGCCCCCTTTACCACCTGGATGCTGACTTTTCTGTGTGGCACCGGACATGTGGTCTACACCATGTTCCCGATCATTGCAGATATCGCCCTGAAAAAAGGGATCCGTCCGGAACGTCCAATGGCGGTGGCATCCGTTGCCTCACAGATGGCGATTACGGCATCACCGGTTTCCGTTGCCGTTGTATCGCTGGTGTCCATCCTGGGCGCCCAGCATGGAATTGGCCATGCGTGGGGGATACTTGAAATACTTGCCGTGTCAGTTCCTGCTTCACTTTTCGGTGTGGCCATCGCTGCCCTGTGGAGTCTGCGACGCGGGAAAGATCTGGCCGACGACATGGATTTTCAGGAGAAGCTTAAAGATCCAAAGCAGCGCGAGTTTATCTATGGCGGAACAGAGACGTTAATGAATCAACGTTTTCCAAAACAAGCCTACTGGTCCACGTGGATTTTCTTTGCCGGTATTGCCGTAGTGGTGCTGCTGGGCGCATTCCCGGAATTGCGCCCCGCTTTTGAACTTAAAGGCAAAATGACGGCGCTGTCGATGAACCTTGTCATTCAGATGATGATGTTGATTGCCGGTGCCGTGATGCTGATGGCCTGCAAGGTCAATGCCTCTGCAATTTCTAATGGTGCGGTATTCAAAGCCGGAATGGTGGCGATCTTCTCGGTGTTCGGCGTGGCGTGGATGAGCGATACCTTTTTCCAGGCGCATCTCGACGAGTTAAAACTGGCACTGGAAGGCGTAGTGAAAAGTCACCCGTGGACGTATGCCATTGTACTGTTTCTGGTGTCGAAGCTGGTGAACAGCCAGGCGGCTGCGCTGACGGCTGTTGCGCCCATGGGCCTGATGTTGGGTATTGAGCCGAAAATGCTGATCGCCTTTTTCCCGGCGTCATACGGGTATTTTGTCCTGCCAACCTACCCAAGTGATTTGGCCTGTATCGGTTTTGACCGTTCAGGAACGACCCGCATCGGCAAATTTATCATCAACCACAGCTTTATTCTGCCAGGGTTGATTGGCGTGAGTTGCGCGTGCGCGGCAAGCTACCTGCTGGTCCAGACGTTCTTCTGATGGCATTGAAGGGCGACAAATACTGTCGCCCGTTTCCACTCTTCAGTGAGACTCGCTTTGCGGTGTGAATCGCAGCTCAATCAGCGCAATGGCTTTCTGGATGGCACGAAGCGTAACCGGATCAGCCGCTGCCGGATGACTGGCGAAATCAATGTTTTTCAACTGAGTTGACATCTTCTCGCGCACTTCAACTGGCGCAATAACGTCCAGGACATCAAGGATTTGTTTGATAACCAGCTGACAGGCGACAACGTCAGAGACCAGTTCCTGATCGGCACTCAGGTTTTGAGACATGGGGGTTTTCTCCTTATATAAAGGCCGCCATAGTAGCAAAACGCAGGCCCTTTTATCTCCCCTTCGTCACGTGCAGGTACAAAAAAGCCGGCGATATAACATGCTCCGGGTGCGGATTACATTCAATTCCATCCCGTTGCAAAGAGAGAGGGCAGATTGTCCGGCTATTCCAGGCATTGCAGCAGACATCTGCAGGTACGATAACGTATTTCCATCCATTCAGAGCGAACCATGAAAAGAGTCATCGTAGCTGGCACGATCCTGCTGCTCGCGGGGTGTAGCATTAACCGCCAGGCTGAGGTCAGCAGCCTCGACGCGCCCAACGGCATAGTCCGCCTCGACTACGGCCAGGCGGCGCTACAAAATGCGTATACTGATGAGTATGTGAATAACGGCACTGCAGCAAAAGCGTGTCAGAGCATGGGGTATGCTACCGCCTCTGCCTATGGCCAGCCCATCAAAACCTGCACGCTGATTAGCGGCTCTCTGTGTCTGAACGAGAGCGTAACTATCCAGTATAAATGTATGGGCTTTGCCGTTAATCCTAAGTCAAATAATCCGTGGTATTAATCAAGACTGCCAGTATTTGCTGGCAGTTTATTTAACTAAGAACAAAAACAATTCTCATTAATAAATATAAAACCGTCAATGCGTTTTATTCCCATTCGTATTTTAAACTAAAAATTAATAAATTAACGTTTTGCAAATAATTAAATAACAAATTATAGTATCGCTCATTGTGAATCAGAAATAATAATCCGGAGCGTCACCATGCTAAAAACTGAAATGATCGACAAGCTCAACGCACAAATGAACCTTGAGCTTTTTTCATCCCTGCTCTACCAGCAGATGAGCGCATGGTGCAGCTACCACAGTTTCGAAGGCGCTGCCGCGTTTCTGCGTCGTCACGCTCAGGAAGAGATGACTCATATGCAACGTCTGTTTGATTATCTGACAGATACTGGCAGCCTGCCGCGCATTGAGAACGTGGCATCACCTTTTGCTGAGTACACTTCTCTCGATGAACTGTTCCGCGCGACCTATGAGCACGAACAACTGATCACGCAAAAGATTAACGAGCTGGTTCATGCAGCCATGACCAGCCAGGATTATCCAACCTTTAACTTCCTGCAATGGTATGTCGCTGAACAGCACGAAGAAGAGAAGCTGTTTAAATCCGTACTGGATAAATTATCTCTGGTGGGTAAAACCGGTGAAGGTCTTTACTTTATTGATAAAGAACTTTCTACCCTCGATACGCAGAATTAATATTAACGCGGTGCCGGTTTCCGGCACCGCGTTAATTTACATACACCCCGCGCAACTGGTACAACGCCAGTCGTGGGGATTTACTGCCTGATAAAAATAGCGGTAATTCGCCGTTTCCAGCGCAATATTCGCTTCAAAGAACAGGTCAGTCAGCCAGTCTACATTTTCAATAATCCACTCATCTTCGTTTAACCCCTGCGCAAATGTTTCATCTTCAGGATCAATAACTGAATAGATTCCCCAGGTTCCTAAGTCTTTTTCGCGTCGGGACTCCGGAAGCATAAGGGGATGGTTCTGCCAGCTGATGATCCAGTGGCCGTGGCATAGCAGGTTGCCTCCCCGGCTCCAGAACGCGGTAAATGGATTTCCCCCCGCCATAAAAACCCTCACTTTATTTGATTATTTATAATTGTTGTTTACGTTACGCCTGAATGGCGCAGCGCAACATTGCCCTTATGAAGTAGGCATAACCCTCCAAAGGATCAGATGGCCAGCAAACCGTAAACCATTCATTACACTACTTGTAACGGTGATTTGACGAATTACCGCTTTTCCCTTACTCTGCGCCGCAGATTTTGTCGCGATTACGAATCGTTGTAGAGGAAAGCGTGAAAAACAGAACCCTGGGAAGTATTTTTATCGTCGCCGGAACGACGATTGGAGCAGGAATGCTGGCAATGCCTCTGGCAGCCGCAGGCGTGGGATTTGGGATGACCTTGCTGCTACTTGGCATGCTTTGGGCGTTAATGTGCTACACCGCACTGTTGTTGCTTGAGGTTTATCAGCATGTGCCAGCCGACACGGGTCTGGGTTCTCTTGCAGCACGCTATCTGGGACGCTACGGTCAGTGGATAACCGGCTTTAGCATGATGTTCCTGATGTACGCTCTGACTGCCGCCTATATCAGCGGTGCCGGGGAGCTCATCGCCTCCAGCGTCAATGACTGGTTCGGCTCGGATATTACCCCGGCAACGGGCGCCATTTTCTTTGCGCTCATTGGCGGTGGCGTGGTTTGCGTGGGGACGTCGCTGGTCGATCTGTTTAACCGTTTTCTGTTCAGCGCAAAAATTCTGTTCCTGATTGTGATGCTGGTACTGCTCGCACCGCATGTACACAAGGTCAACCTGCTGACCCTGCCGCTGGAAAAAGGGTTGGCGCTTTCCGCGATCCCGGTCATTTTCACCTCATTTGGTTTCCACGGCAGCGTGCCGAGCATTGTCAGCTACATGAACGGCGATATTCGCAAGCTGCGCCGCGTCTTTGTTATCGGCAGCGCAATCCCACTGATCGCCTATATATTCTGGCAACTGGTGACGCTGGGCAGCATTGATTCTTCGACCTTTATTGGGCTGATGGCGCAACACGCCGGCCTGAATGGTTTTCTACTGGCACTGCGCGAGGTTGTCACCTCCCCACATGTTGAACTGGCGGTACATCTGTTTGCCGACCTGGCACTGGCCACGTCGTTCCTGGGTGTTGCGCTGGGCCTGTTTGATTACCTGGCTGACCTTTTCCAGCGTCGCAATACCGCGGCTGGTCGGTTGCAGACGGGTGCAATCACCTTCCTGCCGCCACTGGCCTTTGCGCTGTTTTACCCACGCGGGTTTGTGATGGCGCTGGGTTACGCGGGGGTGGCATTGTCGATCCTTGCCCTGTTGCTCCCTTCCCTGCTGGCATGGAAGAGTCGTCAGCAACATCCTCAGCAAGGGTACCGCGTGGCGGGGGGAAAACCGCTGCTGTGTATCGTGTTTGGCTGTGGCGTGGTGATTATTCTGGTTCAGGTTTTGATTGCAGCGGGAATGCTGCCGGAAGTGGGTTAACTAAAAAAGGGGCTATCATTAGCCCCTTTTTTATCAGTGCAAACAGCAGCTCTTAAACTTCTTCCCGCTGCCGCAAGGACACGGATCGTTACGCCCGACCTTCGTCCCATTCACAATAGGCTTCTTCGCTTCCGGTTGCTGCGGGTTGTTCACCCAATAATTGTACAAACGCAGTGCCGCAGGCTGGATACTTTCAATACTGGCTTTATATTCCTCTTCTGTCAGCGCATCCAGCTTGTCGCTGTTCTCTTCAGTACCGTGCAGCGCAATCACATCCAGATCGGCCTTTAGATCTTCCGGTAAGGCAGACCAGTCCGTCAGCGCCACGCCGCGCATGTAGCCGTAGCACCACTCTTCCACAACGGTATAGCTTTCACCGTCCACGTCGTTGTAACCAAACATCGGTTCAAACTGCTCCGGGTATTCGCTCAGGCGCTCGGCGATATCGTTCATATGCTTAAAGCAGAGATCGATAAAACGGTTCATCTCACGATCGTTTTTCCAGCGTGGAATGTATTTCTCGCCACCCCACACCGCCACCAGCCAGGTATCGGGCTCGACGACAACGGGGCCAGAAAGCACTGCGGTAAGCATGCCGTCCAGTTCGGAGACGTCAATCACGGACGCATCGTCGTGACCGTAAGACATTAATGTCTCTTCAAGCCACTCCATTTCGCTTTCATTCAATGGGCCTTCAGTCATCGCTGACACTCCTGATAAAAAGGAAAGGATCCTAACACATATCGCACACCTTTCCTGGTTGAAGTTTAGGTCTTTATTGCTGCAAAAACGTGCAAATCGTGACTCCTGCACAACTTATGGGCTTTATTGTTAACGATATGTGATCTCCGCTGTAATTTCTTCTCATCCCGCAAGGCGACATAACACGGGGCTCTATACTCAAACATGTCGCAAACCCATCAATGGGTTAACCATTCTGGCAACGTTTTTGCTTAATGTTCTTCGCGCGAAGTTGCGCATGGAAACCTCGCCGTATCACGCAGGATGCAGTCTGGATCTTGTTCGTTTAGTGCATTTTGTTCTTGCTCGTGTTTTGGACTGGCTGCGCCGACGGGCGTTTGGGTATACGCCGTGGTGCAAAAACCTCTTTGCTAAGGAACATAATAATGTCGCTGAAATTTATCAGAACGCCTCTTTCTCTTGTGTTGGCCGGTTGCCTGGTGACCGCATTTTCCGCCCAGGCAGATATTGTGATCGGTGTCGCCGGACCGTTCACAGGCCCCAATGCCACCTATGGTGATCAGTACTGGCACGGCGCAACGCAAGCCGCTGAAGACATTAACGCCGCTGGTGGCATCAACGGAGAGAAGATCAAACTGGTTCAGGGGGATGATGCCTGCGAACCTAAACAGGCTGTGGCAGTAGCTAACCGTCTGGTGGACCAGGATAAAGTCAATGCCGTGGTCGGCCACTTCTGCTCCTCTTCCACCATGCCCGCCTCCGAGGTTTACAGCGATGCAGGGATCATTGCCATTACCCCCGGTTCAACTAACCCGCTGATCACTGAACGCGGTATGAGCGACATGTTCCGTATGTGCGGGCGCGATGATCAGCAAGGCCAGGTCGCCAGCGACTTCATCATCGACAAGCTGAAAGCTAAACGAGTGGTGATCATTCACGATAAAGACACCTACGGTCAGGGTCTGGCTGACGCCACCAAAGCAGCACTGGCGAAACGTGGCGTTCAGGATGTGATGTATGAGGGGCTATCACGTGGTGAAAAAGACTTTAACGCGCTGGTGACGAAGATCGGCGCGCAAAAACCGGACGTGGTGTTCTTTGGGGGCTGCCATCCGGAAGCGGGCCCGCTGGTTCGTCAAATGCGCGAACAGGGTGTACAGGCGAAATTCTTCTCCGGCGACTGTATTGTCAACGAAGAGATGGTAACCGCAGCGGGTGGCCCACAATATACCAACGGCATTTACATGACCTTTGGTAAAGATCCGCGCCTGATCCCCGACGGTAAAGCGGTTATCGAGAAATTCCGAGCCGGCAAATTTGAACCCGAAGGTTACACCCTCTACTCCTATGCCTCCGTACAGGCCATTGCCGCAGCCTTCAAGGCCACTGGCGGGAAGGATTCTGCTAAAGCGAGCGAATGGCTGAAAGCCAATGCCGTCGATACGGTTATGGGCAAAAAAGCCTGGGACAGCAAGGGTGACCTGAAAGTCTCTGACTATGTGGTTTACCAGTGGGACGACAAAGGAAAATATAAGGAAGTGCAGTAACGGGACGGAATCACGCTCAACGCCGGCAGGCCAGTCTGTCGGCGCGTAATAAACATCAGGCTGCGCAAGTCGCGCAGCCTATAAAAACGAGCGCGCTAAGATGAGTACATTCTTCCTGCAACAGTTAATAAATGGCTTAACACTGGGCTCCGTCTACGGCTTAATCGCCATCGGCTACACCATGGTGTATGGCATTATTGGCATGATTAATTTCGCCCACGGCGAAGTGTATATGATTTCCGCCTATCTCTGCGCTATTGGCCTGGCGCTGCTTTCCTTCTTCGGGCTGCAGTCTTTCCCGCTGCTGATCCTCGGGACGCTGGTTTTCACCATTGTGGTGACCGGGGTTTACGGCTGGACCATCGAACGAATTGCCTATAAACCGCTGCGGAACTCCACGCGCCTGGCGCCACTGATCTCCGCCATCGGTATGTCGCTTATCCTACAAAACTACGCGCAGTTGAGCCAGGGTCCGCGCCAGCAAGGGGTTCCAACCATGCTGGATGGCGTTATTCGCCTGCATCTGGGGGAAGGGTTCGTTCAGATAACCTATACCAAAGTGTTTATTCTGGTCGCCTCGTTTGCCGGCATGCTGATACTCACCTGGATAATCAACCATACCCGCCTGGGACGGATGTGCCGCGCGGTGCAACAGGACCGCAAAATGGCCTCCATTCTGGGGATAAACACCGACCGGATTATTTCGCTGGTCTTTGTCATCGGCGCGGCAATGGCGGGTCTGGCGGGTGTGCTCATCACCATGAATTACGGCACCTTTGACTTCTACGTCGGATTTGTCATTGGCATCAAAGCCTTTACCGCGGCGGTACTCGGCGGCATCGGTTCCCTGCCCGGGGCAATGCTCGGCGGACTTATTCTCGGCGTGGCGGAAGCCCAGTTCTCGGGCATGGTGAACTCGGACTATAAAGATGTGTTCTCGTTTGGGCTTCTGGTGATGATCCTTATTTTCCGTCCTCAGGGACTGCTTGGTCGCCCGATTGTGGCCAAAGTGTGAGGGAGCAACGATGACAAGCCACGGTTTTTCTCTCAAGCGCTGCACTCTGGACGCCATTTTTTCCGGGCTGATTGCGCTGATTATATTTGGCCCGATTGCGGGCGTGGTGCTGGACGGGTACAGCTTTAACTTCGCCGGGCAGCGACTGGCCTGGATGGTTGGCATCGTCATGCTCGGGCGTTTTCTATTAAGCGCCTTTTTAGGTACCGCCGCGGGTGCCCGCTTCCAGGCACGCTTCGAAGCCGATAGCGCGGGCGTGTATGTCCGCCCCCCGGAATACAAAAGCCGCATGCGCTGGATTATTCCTCTGGTGATTACTCTCGCGATTTGCTTCCCGTTTGTCGCCACCAAATATGTGCTGACTGTCGCCATACTCGGGCTGATCTACGTGCTTCTTGGTCTGGGCCTGAACATCGTTGTGGGGCTGGCCGGTCTGCTGGACCTGGGATATGTCGCGTTCTATGCCATCGGTGCTTATGGCCTGGCACTGGGTTATCAGTATCTTGGGTTAGGCTTCTGGAGCATGCTACCGCTGGCGGCAATCATGGCCGCTGCCGCAGGTGCCCTGCTCGGTTTCCCGGTGCTGCGCATGCATGGTGACTATCTGGCCATTGTGACCCTCGGGTTTGGGGAGATCATTCGTCTGATCCTGAACAACTGGCTGACCTTCACCGGAGGGCCCAATGGCGTTTCAGCCCCTCCCCCCACCTTTTTCGGTCTGGAGTTTGGCCGACGGGCTAAAGAAGGAGGTGTGCCCTTCCATGAATTTTTCCACCTGACCTACAACCCAAATATGAAATTTATATTCATCTATGCGGTGCTGTTTCTGGTGGTGATGCTGGTGCTATATATCAAGCACCGCCTGACGCGGATGCCGATTGGCCGGGCGTGGGAAGCATTGCGCGAAGACGAAATCGCCTGTCGCTCAATGGGGTTGAACCATGTTCTGGTCAAGCTTTCGGCCTTTACGCTCGGTGCGTCGACCGCCGGGATTGCCGGGGTATTCTTTGCAACTTACCAGGGCTTCGTGAATCCGACCTCATTTACGTTTTTTGAATCGGCGTTGATCCTCGCCATCGTGGTGCTGGGCGGCATGGGCTCCACGCTTGGCGTCGTGCTGGCGGCCTTTGTGCTCACCGTCACGCCCGAGTTGCTGCGCAGTTTTGCCGAGTACCGGGTCCTGCTGTTTGGCATGCTGATGGTGGTGATGATGATCTGGCGTCCACGCGGTTTGATCCGCATAAACCGCAGCGGGTTTGCCGTGCGTAAGGGTGTTGCGCCATGAACGATATGATATTGCGCGTTGAACATCTGATGATGCACTTCGGTGGGATTAAGGCATTAAACGACGTTAACCTTGAGGTTAATCGCGGTTCCATTACCGCCTTGATCGGCCCAAACGGGGCAGGAAAAACGACTGTGTTTAACTGTCTGACGGGCTTCTATAGAGCTTCAGGCGGGACTATTTTATTTAACACCCGCAGTAAAACGACCAACGTTATTCAGGTCCTCGGACAAAAATTCCAGCCAGGTGACTGGATTAACCCCGCGCAGTTTGGGCAGCGTCTTTTCTACAAAATGTTTGGCGGAACCCACCTGGTGAACCGAGCCGGACTGGCGCGCACGTTTCAAAATATCCGCCTTTTTCGCGAGATGTCGGTCGTGGAAAACCTGCTGGTCGCACAGCATATGCGCGTTAACCGCAACCTTCTTGCCGGGATCTTAAATACGCCGGCATACCGTCGGGCGGAGAGTGACGCCCTGGACAGAGCCTTCTACTGGCTGGAGGTGGTTGATCTGGTGGAGTGCGCCAATCGCCTGGCGGGAGAGATGTCGTACGGGCAACAGCGGCGTCTGGAAATCGCGCGGGCAATGTGTACCGGGCCGGAGATGATCTGCCTGGATGAACCCGCAGCCGGGCTTAACCCGGTAGAAACACATAAGCTGAGCAGCATTATTCGTTTTCTGCGCGATCATCACGACATCACGGTGTTGTTGATTGAACATGATATGGGGATGGTGATGGAGATATCGGACGACATTATCGTACTCGACCACGGCGATGTTATTGCCAGAGGAAAACCCGAGCAGATCCAGCATGATGAAAAAGTGATTGCGGCCTATCTGGGAACCGAAGAAAGCGAGGTTAACCTGTGAGCGAAACGATGCTTGAATTTCGGCAGGTGGATGTGTTCTACGGTGTCATCCAGGCACTGAGACAGGTTTCCCTGGAAGTCAATAAGGGTGAAACCGTGGCGCTGATTGGCGCAAACGGTGCGGGTAAATCGACATTGCTGATGTCCATCTTTGGCCAGCCTCGTATCCGTAACGGACAGATCCTTTTCTGCGGAGAGGACATTAGCCATAAATCGACTCATTACGTTGCATCTGGTGGTATTGCCCAGGCGCCAGAAGGTCGACGTATCTTCCCGGATATGACGGTTGAAGAAAACCTGCTGATGGGGACTATCCCCATCGGCAATCAATTTGCGACTGAAGATATGCAAACCATGTTTGACCTGTTTCCGCGCCTCAAAGAGCGTCGCAAGCAGCGCGCGATGACCATGTCCGGTGGCGAACAACAGATGCTGGCCATTGCCCGGGCGCTGATGAGTCGCCCGAAATTGCTGCTGCTGGATGAACCGAGTCTTGGGCTGGCACCTATTGTGGTAAAACAGATCTTCCAGACACTGCGCGAACTGGCCCGCAACGGAATGACTATTTTTCTGGTCGAGCAGAATGCGCACCATGCGCTGAAACTTTCTGACCGGGGATATGTGATGGTTAATGGCCAGATCCGCCTGAGCGGTAGCGGCGAGGAGCTGCTGGGCAATCAGGAGGTGAGGAAGGCTTATTTAGGTGGTGTATGATTCAATATTGGTGTATGTATCAAAATTATTTCCTTTAAATAACAATAAGTTATTCACGATATGTATAGCACGCAATGCCTTGAGAAGGTCTGGTTATGCTGATTTATTAGTCTCTGACGATCACGTCAAACTAACTGAAAAGGAGCTTTCAGCATGGCTATTCCCGCATACCTTTGGCTTAAAGATGACGGTGGTACAGACATCAAAGGGTCTGTAGATGTTCAGTACCGTGAGGTTTCGTTACCCGCCATGGTTACAGCCCAACTGAGGGCGTTTGGCACAATACAGGTATATTGATGAAACCCTTATCACAGGTACTTATCTGGTATGCAGAACTTGCAACCCTCTTCATATTATATTCAGTGTTTTGCTACTTTACGCCCGATTTGGAGATCTATGGATGGTATGTAGAAAAATATGGTTATGTCATGGAGGAAGACTTTCTTGATTACTACACGTTGATTTTATTCACAGCTGCGATTTTAACCACGACTTTAATAATCTGGATAGTTGCGATATTCCGTCAAAAGCGGTTAACACGAACAGGTAAAAACTCAACTCCAAACGCTCTACGATAACGATTATAAGATCGAAAGGTGAGAAACCTTCAGGTGAAAAACCTGAAGGTTTTTCTTTGGGATGTATCATACGGTCTGAGCTTCTTCGAGTTAGATAAAGAACCAATAGTTATTCAGGTACCCGATTTAGTGAACGTTTCTGGGTTTACGCTCTCTATGACGCGCGCACGTATCAAACTGGTATTGGTAATGCAGGTAAACCGTACGGCCCTAAGCCCGGATTTTATTTATTAGTCGGGCCGAACGGGAAAGGCGAAACGCCGAAGGGGATTGCAGGGATTATCCGTTCGTCCACTGAAATGGCCAACGTTATTCCGCGCGTGCCGGTGGATGACACCCCGGAAGATCATATAGCGATTCAGGGGCCAATTAAAGAAATCATGACCTAACCGTTAAACCAGTTTGGCGGGAAAATGAAATCCTTTGAATACTCAAAAACTCCGGCCATTGGTGATAAGCCCACTGAGGTGTGCAAATGGATAGATAAAGCGGCCATCGAGACGGATAAAACAGTTCTTACAGAATTCTTTAAATGGAAGAATAACGGCGTGCCTGCCGGCAATGGTTGAAATCGCTCGAAAAACAACGCCGAGTTCGGTGTGGACTACTTCAACCGAACCGGCACCTCCAAATCGAATATGTTCGATAACAAACCGAACGAAACCCAGTATTTCTACGCCGACAATGATGCCGCAAACGTACAACTTCCCGGAGCCCATGACTACACGGTAACCTTCGCAAAGGGCGAACTTCCTCCTGTAAAAGGTTTCTGGTCACTCACGCTTTACAACAGCAAGCATCTGTTTAGTCCAAATGAGCTTAACCGTTACTCACTGGGGACGAGAAATAAAAATCTGAAGTACAACGATGACGGCTCGCTGACACTGTATGTCAGCAAAACCGCCCATAAGAGGAATCGATCGTTACGCTTTGGTCGAGGTCAGATGAGCAAATTCAGTAAACCACTGCAAAGGCTCTAGCCGCGCATATCAAAGCCGGATCTTTGAAAATCTCTATAGACTTCCTTATTGTTGAAAGCCGGGAATTTAGCTTTACGGGCTGCTGATTCTAACGCTCCACAATAGGCCTTATTGCCGTCGCTGGTTGATATGTTCAAAGGTGTGCCATCCTCAGCGAATTCAATATGCAACCTGCATTTTTTCCCTTTCCAGTTCTGTGGCTCATCAAGTTTGGCATTTATGGCCGCCCTGATTGCCCGAGCTTGCGCGCCCCATTCATCCTGGTCATCCCAGCGCCCTGAGCTGCAGTTACCCGTTGCCGTTGTTTTATGGCACCCAGAGGGATGTAACGGTGCGCATCCCGCAGCCAGGTTCATCACTACAACCAACATGACGATTTTTTTAACTATTGCAGTCACTCCCACTCCCTGGACCTCAATCCATTTAATTACAGCAACATTGGTATATTCTTCTGTTATTCCATGTTTCTTTTCAACTACCAATATTCACATCAACCAGATGCTTCGGATGAATACTTTATGGAAAACAGGAAATTTCAAGCAATAAGGATGGGTATAACGGGAAAATTACTGTAGTGCCTATGATCGGAAGGCAGTAATGCCCTCTTCTTATGGCGAAACTGAATGGCGAAACAATGGAGAATGGCGAAAAATAAACAATAAAAAACCACCTTTCGGTGGTTTACACGACACTGCTTATCATTGATTTTATTCTTCTTTTCCCATGGTAGCCGGAGTGGGACTTGAACCCACACAGCGCGAACGCCGAGGGATTTTAAATCCCTTGTGTCTACCGATTCCACCATCCGGCCAGGGAAGAAAGTGGAGGCGCGTTCCGGAGTCGAACCGGACTAGACGGATTTGCAATCCGCTACATAACCGCTTTGCTAACGCGCCGTTAAATCTTTCAAACTGACACCCGCTATTGCGCATGTCTTTAATCTGGAGCGGGAAACGAGACTCGAACTCGCGACCCCGACCTTGGCAAGGTCGTGCTCTACCAACTGAGCTATTCCCGCATGTCATCAAGTAAATGTCTAACCA
The DNA here is from genome assembly GCF_036663495.1 of Enterobacter sp. 342. Taxonomy (NCBI): domain Bacteria; kingdom Pseudomonadati; phylum Pseudomonadota; class Gammaproteobacteria; order Enterobacterales; family Enterobacteriaceae; genus Enterobacter; species Enterobacter sp. 342. The sequence continues at coordinate 32,811 of NZ_JAWUEI010000001.1, read as the reverse complement.
CTTGATTTCATTGTCGTCCGGCTTGCTGTGCCGCCGTTCGATGCGTTGCATTCTACTGATATGACGTTATGAGTCAACGTTATTTTTTGCATCCCCGGATCGTTTGCTGAAAATTACGGCGAAACGATCACTGATCAAGCAAATCCCCGCGGGCAGCGTTTAAATATTGCAGCATTGACCACAGCGTCAGCACTGCCGCAACCCATAGCAGACCAATCCCCGCCCACTCAACCCAGGCGTTCGGACGCCAGAGCATCCAGACCAGTGCCGCCATTTGCGCGGTCGTTTTCACTTTACCGATCCAGGAGACCGCCACGCTACTGCGTTTACCCAGTTCGGCCATCCACTCACGCAGTGCAGAGATAATAATTTCACGGCCGATCATCGTCGCCGCAGGCAGCGTCACCCACCAGGTATGATAGTGCTCGGCCACCAGCACCATCGCGATAGCGACCATCACTTTATCAGCGACGGGATCAAGAAAGGCACCAAAACGGGTACTTTGATTCCAGCGACGAGCCAGGTAGCCATCAAACCAGTCGGTGACCGCCGCGATCAGGAAGATCAAAGCGCACGCAAAAGGTGCCCAGACAACCGGCAGGTAAAACGCCAGCACAAAGAATGGGATAAGCACGACACGAAAGATAGTGAGCAACGTAGGGATATTAAATTGCATAATGACGGTAACTGTTTGTTGTCAGTAAAATTTAGCTCTATGTTGCTACAGAGCCCTCAATGTTTCAACGAGTAGTAGATCTTTTCTGCCAGCCCTTGCGAAATACCCGGCACTTTTGCAATTTCCTCCATGCTGGCGTTGAGTAATCCTTGCAATCCGCCCATATATTTCAGCAGCATCTGACGACGTTTTGGCCCCACGCCCTCAATCGTTTCCAGGGTACTGGTATTTTTTACCTTTGCCCGTTTTTTGCGATGACCGCTGATGGCATGGTCGTGTGATTCATCGCGAATATGCTGAATGACATGCAACGCCGGGGAGTCCGGCGGCAGGCTGAAGCCCTCACCTTCCGGCTCGAAGAAAAGCGTCTCAAGGCCAGCCTTGCGATCGGCCCCTTTTGCGACACCCAGCAACAATGGATGGTTTTTATCCCAACTGACATCAAGCGATTCAAATACCGCTTTAGCCTGACCTAGCTGCCCCTTCCCACCGTCAATCAGGATCACATCCGGGATTTTGCTCTCTTCAATCGCTTTACCATAGCGACGGCGCAACACCTGGTTCATGGCCGCATAATCATCACCTGGCGTTATTCCGGTGATGTTATAGCGGCGATACTCGGCACGCAGTGGGCCATTTGCATCAAATACCACGCAGGACGCCACCGTCTGTTCACCCATCGTATGGCTGATGTCAAAACATTCCATCCGTTTCACTTGCGGCAACTTCAGGAGCGTTGCCAGGGCCGTCAAACGCTGACTGACTGTCGACTGCTGGGAAAGTTTCGTTGTGAGCGCAGTTGCCGCGTTGGTTCGCGCCAGCTTCAGATAACGCGCGCGATCGCCACGCGGTTTGGTTTGTACATTAACCCGACGGCCAGCGAGTTCAGAAAGTGAATCGGCCAGCAGCGTTTTATCACCGAGGTTAAAATCAAGCAGGATCTCCGATGGCAGCGTGCGCATCTGGCTCCCCTGCAGATAGAACTGGCCGACAAAGGTTTCCACCACTTCACCCAGTTCGGTACCGCCAGGTACTTTTGGGAAATAGCTGCGGCTGCCAAGTACTTTGCCCTGGCGAATAAAAAGAACATGCACGCAGGCCATCCCGGCGTCAAAGGCCACGCCGATAACATCAAGATCGTCACCCGTGTTCGACACAAACTGCTTCTCAGTGACTCTGCGCACCGCCTGGATTTGGTCGCGGATCCGCGCTGCCTCTTCAAACTCGAGTGCGGCGCTGGCTTTTTCCATCCGTTCGATCAGCTGCGTTAATACCTGATCGTCCTTTCCAGCTAAAAACAGGCGCACATAATCAACCTGCTGGGCATACTCTTCTTCACTCACCAGCCCGGCAACACAGGGCCCCAGACAACGCCCAATCTGGTACTGCAGGCACGGGCGCGATCGGTTACGGTAGACGCTATTTTCGCACTGGCGGATCGGGAAAATTTTCTGCAGCAGCGCCAGCGTCTCGCGAACGGCATAGCCGTTTGGAAACGGCCCAAAATATTCACCTTTCGCATGTTTTGCACCGCGGTGCATAGCGAGACGCGGATGGGTATCACCACTCAGAAAGATAAATGGATAGGATTTATCATCACGCAACAGGACGTTATAGCGCGGCTGGTAGAGCTTTATATAGTTGTGTTCAAGCAGCAGCGCTTCGGTTTCGGTATGCGTGACGGTGACATCAATGTTCTGAATGAGTGAGACCAATGCTTCGGTCTTACGAGAGGCAAGGTTGCTGCGGAAATAGCTGGAGAGACGTTTTTTAAGATCTTTTGCTTTCCCAACATAGATAACCGTACCGCCAGCGTCATACATGCGATAGACGCCAGGCTGGCTGGTTACGGTTTTCAGAAACGCTTTTGAATCGAACACATCACTCACTGACTTAACAACGTCTCCGCATTACACAAACCATGTCGGATGGCCAGATGAGTCAGTTCGACATCACCATGAATGTTCAGTTTACTGAACATCCGATAACGATAGCTGTTCACCGTTTTCGGGCTGAGATTCAGTTGCTCCGAGATCTCATTCACCTTCTGACCTTTGGTTATCATCAGCATAATCTGCAATTCACGCTCAGACAAACTGGCGAACGGTGATTCATTTTTCTCAGGTTCGATCTGACTCAACGCCATCTGCTGAGCAATGTCGGAAGCGATGTAACGCTGTCCGGCAAACACAGAGCGGATAGCATTAACAACTTCTTGTGGCGCGGCGCCTTTACTCAGGTAACCCGCAGCACCCGCCTGCATCACTTTCGCGGGCAGCGGATTTTCGGTATGCACGGTCAGCATGATGACTTTCGTATCGACGAAAGTACGTGCGATTTTGCGTGTTGCTTCAAGCCCACCGATACCGGGCATGTTCATATCCATCAGCACCACATCGGCCGAGTTTGTGCGACACCATTTTACGGCATCTTCCCCACAGCACACCTCGCCGGCAACTTTAATACCTTTAATATCTTCAAGAATGCGTCGTATCCCTGCGCGCACCAGTTCGTGGTCATCAACAAGAAGGACGTTGATCAAAGGAAATGTCTCCAGAATAGGGATAACGCTACTGAGTGATAATTTGGTTTATATTAACGGTTTTCCTCACAAGATTAAAACGTTAAAAAACTGGCTATTCGATTTCGCTCTCGTTTCTGGAAATTAGCCTGTACAGTCCGTGGAAAGCGAGCCCGTGCACTTAGGGCCTTTGCGGCTTTTTTTAAGCATCTGTATTCAAAAAGTTACAAAAAAATTGCAGAGATTCCCCGCCAGAAAACAGTACTCAAATTTTTGTAACAATAATTAACGACAAGCGAACCGGACATAAACAATTAATAGCCGTTCGAAGTGGCTCACTTTACCCGCATGCTCTGTTTACGCAATTAAACATCAACGTAAAAGTACGAAAAACAACCGCTGCATTTTTTGCTTCAGCTTGTGGTATACTCCGCCGCCTTGACTTTCGTCGTCGCGCTTTAGCGCCGTTTAATAATGAGGAAAATAAATGAGCACACCTGAATTTGCCACTGCGGAGAATAACCAGGAACTGGCACAGGAAGTAAACTGTCTGAAAGCACTGCTAACATTGATGCTACAGGCGATGGGCCAGGCTGATGCCGGTCGTGTGATCATTAAAATGGAAAAACAAATCGCGCAGATGGAAGACCAGGCTGAATCAGCGGTATTTGCCAACACCGTTAAGCAAATCAAACAAGCCTACCGCCAGTAAAAAAAACGGCTGGATGCACTGCATTCAGCCGTTAGTTCGTCTGTCACGCAGAACGTAGAATCTAATCAGATCAGTCCCGTTGCTGCTGCATAGCACGCAATCTGTGTCTTGTTTGGCGCGTTGAATTTCTTCTGCATATTCTTCTGATGGAAGTTAACCGTATTCTCTGAAATTGAGAGAATGATCGCTATTTCCGCTGACGTCTTCCCTTCCGCTGTCCATTTCAGAATTTCACGCTCACGCTTGCTGAATTTCATTTCAGGCGGCATGACCATCTCATCTTCAAAACGGGTCAACGTGGTTAAGGCCATTTGTACCAACATCTGCAAGCGTAATTCTATTTCTTCGCTGGCTAAGGGTATTTCCAGCATACTAGTACGAGAAACCGACAGAAAACCAAGTGCGTGATTCGGCAGCATCAGACACTGCGTTATTCCTTTACGTAAACCGTGGTCCTGCGCGCTACTCCATAATTCCTGAGCATCCGCAAATAATTCATCGGTCCAGGGTAAATGACCATGAATGAAATTCTCGGGTTTTAACACTGGATCAACCGCGAAATAGTTCGCAGATTGATATTGTGCCATCCACTGCTTTGGATAAGTGGTATGCACAGCAATCCTCGGACGTGTAAATGGCACGGGATGGCGCACACAGAGTGCGTAATAATCAAATTCCAGCGCCTGTGTTTGTCTCTGTAGTTCCTGATATACCTCGTCGGCACAGGTCAATTCCTGGAACCGGAGGGAGCAATCCCGTCGCCAGGTGAAAAAGTCTGAATCCTTCATACTTACTAAATGAAGCCTCTGAAAAGATAATCATTATTATGGTGAATATAAATTAACACATAAAACTTATTTCTAACTACAAAATATCGGCAATAGCACAATTAACTTTACTATTGATAAGGTTTATCCGAGCTGGATGGAATAAAAAAACATGGGATAAGGCGATGAAGGAGAATAATTTGCTCCAGGCTAAATTCCTGGAGCAAATTAGTGCAAAAATGCTACTGCATGAGGAATTTTTCAAGGAACTGGCGAGTTCGCGGCTGCTGAGGGTTAGCAAACAGGTTTTTCGCCGGTCCCTGCTCCACAATTCGTCCTTGATCCATAAAGATGGCTCTGTCGGCAACATCGCGGGCAAAGCTCATTTCATGGGTCACGATCACCATCGTACGTTTTTCCTGGGCCAACTGACGGATTGTGTTCAACACCTCCCCCACCAGCTCAGGGTCGAGTGCAGAGGTGGGCTCATCAAACAGAATCACGTCAGGACGCATGGCCAGCGCACGCGCGATTGCCACGCGCTGCTGTTGCCCCCCTGACAAACGGCGCGGGTAGCTGGTCTCTTTACCCGCCAGCCCGACTTTGGCAAGCAGTTCACGCGCACGAACCGTTGCGTCCTCTTTTGATTCCCCTTTGACAATTACCGGCCCTTCAATAATGTTTTCCAGCACCGTGCGGTGCGGGAAAAGATTGAAGTTCTGGAAAACGAAACCAACATGCTGGCGCAAACGGCGAATCAACCCTTTCTGCTGACTGATGGATTTACCAGTATCAATGGTTATCTCACCGACACGGATGGTTCCGCCTTCAGGCTGTTCGAGCAGGTTAATACTGCGCAGCAGTGTCGTCTTTCCCGACCCACTAGGACCGATAATTGCCACCACTTCGCCCTGTTCAACTTCAAGATCAATCCCGTGGAGCACCGTTTGACCGTGGAATTTTTTCACCAGGTTTTTGACGTCGATAGCACTCATTTTGGATCACGCTCCTGGCGGTTAAGCTGGTTTTCGAAGTAGTTTTGCAGGGCGGACAGCACCGTCGCCATCACCCAGTAAATCAACGAGGCTGCCAGATACATCGTGAAGACTTCCAGCGTACGCGAGGTAATGAGCTGCGCCTGGCGGAACAGCTCAGGCACCTGAATCGTCGCCGCCAGAGAAGTATCTTTCACCAGACTGATGAAACTATTGCTGAGTGGCGGAAGCGCTACTCTGGCAGCCTGCGGCAGAATTGCCCGGCGAAGTGTCTGCCAGGGTGTCATACCGATACTGGCGGCCGCTTCCCACTGTCCTTTGTCAATGGATGAGATGGCCGCACGCAGCGTTTCTGAGGTGTACGCCGCTGTATTGAGCGACAGGCCAATCATTGCCGCCGGGATCGGATCCAGTTCAATACCAAACTGCGGTAAACCGTAGTAAATCATAAAGAGCTGAGCGATAAGTGGCGTACCGCGAAACACAGAAATATAAAAACGCGCCAGCCAACGCACCGGTAAAACCGGTGACATGCGCATTAAGGCCAGCACAAAGCCCAGCACCAGCCCAAAGAACATCCCGCCAATACTGAGTTGTAACGTAAATACCGCACCTTTTAGCAGATACGGCAGCGAATCAATAACCAGTTGAATACTTTCTTGCATTATTATTTTTCGACCTGATATTTAGACATGAGGATGGTAGGCAAACAGCGCAGGTGCCCCACCTGTATGGACAAATAAAATTGGCCCTTCATCCTTAAAGCGTTTCTGTGCAATGCCATCAATAAGCCCGGCCATCGCTTTACCGGTATAGACCGGATCAAGCAAAATACCCTCAAGGCGAGCCAGCAGCTTAACCGCTTCCATGCCCTCTTCGTTGGGCGTGCCGTAACCCGGCGCAAAGTAGTCATCCCAGAGCACAATATCGGCCTTTGCCTTGAGCTCCAGTTGCTCTGCCACCGCCTGCTGCAAGCTGACCACTTTCGGTTTCTGATCCGCAACGCTACGAGAGACCGTCACGCCAATCAGCTCAGCATCGGGCAACAACTGCTCCAGCCCCACCGCCAGCCCGGCATGCGTGCCTGCACTGCCTGAGGCCACCACCACAGAAGAGAGATTAACCGCACCTTCGCACTGCTGAGCAATTTCCAGCGCGCTTTCCACATACCCCAGCGCGCCCAGCGCATTCGAGCCACCGACAGGAATAACGTAAGGACGAAAGCCCTGCGCTTCCAGACGAGTTGCCAGTTCATCAAGCTGTGCGGTCGGGTCGTTCAGGGCATCCACCATCTCAACCTGCACATTAAAGAGATCTAACAGCAGACGGTTACCGTTGGTCAGATAGTTTTCTGCCCGCGTCCCAATCGGGTTCTCCAGCAAGGCCACGCAGTGAAGCCCGAGTTTTGCTGCCACAGCCGCCGTCTGACGAACGTGGTTAGACTGAATGGCACCGGCGGTGATAAGCGTATCCGCTCCTTCGCGCAGCGCATCAGCCGCCAGAAACTCCAGCTTGCGTAGCTTGTTGCCTCCCATTGCCATCGGCGTCACGTCATCACGCTTAATAAAAATATCGCGTCCTAAATAATCAGAAAATCGCGGCAGATACTCCAGCGGAGTCGGTGCGCCGATAAACTCCAGGCGAGGAAAGCGCGTTAAATTCTGTAGTGACATGGGTTCTCCGGTAGCTCAGACAAAATGTGATATTTTTCATTATGCACGCAGACGCGTAAGAAATAAAAAAGGCGCTTTTAAAAGCGCCTTTTTTAACGTCAGAAACTTATTTCGTGACGTCTGCCCCGAACCACTTCTCAGAGAGTGCTTTCAGACTTCCGTCTTTCTGCATATCAGCAATCGCGGTATCAATGGCTTTTACCAGGTCTTCGTTGCCTTTACGAACGGCCACACCTGACTCCTGACGAGAGAACGCATCACCCGCTACTGCCAGGGTATTATTGGTTTTCTTCACCAGATCCAGCGCCGCCAGGCGGTCAACCAGAATCGCGTCAATACGGCCCACGCGCAGGTCCTGGTATTTCGTCGGGTCATCATCATAGGTGCGGATATCCACGCCCTGAACGTTCTGGCGCAACCACTCTTCGTAGTTGGTTCCCAGACCCACACCGACTTTCTTACCTTTCAGGTCAGCAGCGGTTTTGATGGTACCTTCGTTGCCTTTCTTCACCAGCGCCTGAATACCGGACACGGTGTACGGCGTGGAGAAGTCATACTTCTTCTTACGCTCGTCAGAAATGGTCACCTGGTTAATCACCACATCAATACGTTTGGAATCCAGCGACGCCAGCATACCGTCCCATTTGGTCGGTTTCAGGGACGCTTTAACGCCAAGGTGCTTCGCCAGTTCTTCTGCAAACTCCACTTCAAAACCGGTCAATTTACCGTCATCACCCTGGAAGCTGAACGGAGGATACGTTCCTTCCAGCCCAACCAGCAGCGTGCCGCGCTCTTTCACTTTATTCAGCAGGTTTTCTGCGGCGAACGTTTTTACGCTCATTCCCGCAACCAGCGCGACAGCCATGACTCCCATCAGCGCCTGACGACCCAGAAGTGCAAATTTCATAAATACCCCGATATAGTGGAATTTTTACGTAGTGTAGAGAAATCGCCTGCAACGTCAAAGGCGACTGCGCTACATCTTATTCTTTTTTAATATATATCAGAAGTTGTTCCGGCGAGCGCTTTCTGCTTCATAACACCCGGCATTTGCACCTTGTATTGTGCATACTTGCGCAGCGCAATACGGTAATTGTTGGTGCTGGTTGCAGGCAGCCACGGCTCCAGATTTTCATCCAGATAACCGGTCTTCAGCAGATCGCGGGAAATGTTGTTTACGGTCAGATGTTGCCCAAGGCGACGCAGGCGAACGACATATTCACGAACGGTCCCGTGGCTCATCTCCGTTTGTTCAAACAGGAATTGTTTGAAGCCGATAATATCGAAGAAGTCGCTTTGCTCTTTGCAGTGGAGATCACCGCAGAAACGGCAAAGCGCCACCCACTCTTTCTGTTCTTCGAGCCATGCTGATTCATCCATCAACGTGTCGAGACGAGAAATCGCAATCTTATTGACGATTTCGCCACGACGAACCAGCGTGATACGATCGAGTAACTTGTTACAGTGGGCGCAATGCGTCTGGCTGTGTTTAAAGTCTTTCAGGTAGCGGCTTAAAGGCCGTCTTTTAGATTGCTGCACCGTCATGATAACTCCTGGTTGTCAATACGTTGTGCGGCATTTCCCAGGTGAATTAATCACCTATAACTTACCCAGCTTTGTTCTTAAGCGTTTAATGGCCTGGCTGTGCAGCTGGCTCACCCGCGATTCTCCCACCTCCAGAACAGCGCCAATCTCTTTGAGGTTTAGCTCTTCCTGGTAATAAAGGGTCAACACCAGCTGTTCACGTTCCGGTAAAGCTTCAATCGCTTCCATTACGCGCTGGCGTAAATTGCCTTCCATTAAATGGTGTAACGGGTTTTCTTGCTGATGCTCATCCGTCACCAGCTCGATGCTATCGCCATGCTCTTCGCGCCACTCGTCATAAGAGAAGAGTTGGCTATTGTTAGTATCGAGCAACATCTGACGATACTCTTCAACAGCAATGCCAAGACGTTCCGCCACTTCAGTTTCCGTTGCGTTACGTCCCAGTTCCTGTTCCAGCTGCCCTATCGCATGCGCCACTTCGCGGGCGTTACGGCGAACACTACGCGGCACCCAGTCGCGGCTGCGCAGTTCGTCCAGCATCGCACCACGAATACGCTGAACTGCGTAAGTCGTAAATGCCGTTCCTTGCAGAGCGTCGTATCGGTCAACTGCATTCAATAACCCGATACCGCCCGCCTGTAGCAGATCGTCCAGTTCCACGCTCGCCGGCAAGCGCACCTGGAGGCGCAATGCTTCGTGGCGCACCAGCGGGACATAACGCTGCCACAGCGAGTGTTTATCCATTACACCTTCAGCGGTATAGAGTGAATTCACGATAAACAGCCCTGCGTTAGTTGAGTTATCGGCATGATTATCCGATTCTGCAGAGGTTTTAATCGGGTGAATAGTGGGTGAAATGAGGGGTTATTTGGGGGGTTATGCGAATAGCGGTAAATAAAAACCCCGCCGAAGCGGGGTTTGTCGGTAAATTGCGAATTAACGCAGCAGGGACAGCATCGTTTGCGGAACCTGGTTGGCCTGCGCCAGAACAGAAGAGCCAGCCTGCTGCAGGATTTGCGCGCGGGACATGTTGGACACTTCGGTCGCGTAGTCGGAATCCTGAATACGGCTGCGAGCAGCGGACAGGTTGTTCACGGTATTGTTCAGGTTAGTAATTGTCGATTCGAAACGGTTCTGCGAAGCACCGAGAGAACTACGCTGGGTATCGACAGCTTTGATTGCAGTGTCGATATCTTTAAGTGGACTGCCGCCGCCTAATGCCGCAGTACCAGTCAATTTACCACTTAAGACGTCGAAACCTACAGCATCCACCTTACGGTTCCCTGCAGTTCCGTCAACATCCTTAAGCGTTGCGGCAGCTACGGTGTTAGCGTAAACCCCAGCGGCAACTGCTGTAGTTGTGCCATCGGCATTTGCTGAAGCCAAATTCCAACCTGATGCGCTGTTGATGGAAATACCGATAGTTTCGTTATCCTGAGAGCCGACCTGGAAATCATAGTTTTGGGAAGCTGCAGTCGCATTATTAAGAATTTTTTTGCCGTTGAAATCAGTCTGAGTAGTAACACGATCGATTTCCTTCATACGCTCATTCACTTCAGACTGGATCGAGTCGATGTCTGAAGCAGAGTTAGAGCTGTTTTGCGCCTGAACAGTCAGGTCACGGATACGCTGCAGGTTGTTGTTGATTTCGCTCAGAGCACCTTCAGCAGTCTGTGCCAGAGAGATACCATCATTGGCATTACGTGCAGCAACGGTCAGACCGTTGATATTAGAAGTGAAGCGGTTAGCAATTGCCTGACCAGCAGCATCATCTTTTGCGCTGTTGATACGCAGGCCGGAAGACAGACGCTCGATTGCGGTTCCGAGAGAAGACTGAGATTTGTTCAGATTGTTCTGAGTCATCAGAGACAGGGTGTTAGTATTGATAACAGCCATGATGTATTCCTTTAAAAAGTTGTCGGTTTCAGGCATCTGCCTACGGTTTTCTCACCGTCAATGTGATTATCGACACCACTTTCCTAACCTTTAGAAAAAAAGATCATTTTTTTAAATGCCCGAACTGCCTGACTTTCTCCCTCTTTATTTACGCATTAGTTAATAAAAATAACGCTAATCTTTTTCCCGCTTCTGCCGATAGAGCATCCAGTGACTGTCTCAATAAAGGATGAAAAAATGGCAAGTATTAGTTCACTCGGCGCAGGTACCTCACTGGACCTCAATACGTTGTATGACAATTTACAAACAGCTGAGCAAACGAAGCTGACGCCGCTTACCACACAACAAAGTTCTTATAAGGCGAAACTTACGGCCTGGGGAGTGGTGCAGACAGCATTAACAAAACTGCAGACGGCTTCTGACGCATTAAAAAACACGTCTGCGATTGCGCAGTCAAAAGTATCCAGCACAAATACGGCATTTAGTGCATCACTTGCCAGCAGCGCGACGGCTGGCTCGTACTCTGTTGAAGTGACACAATTAGCAGCAGCTCAGTCTTTATTAAGCCCAAAGGTCAACAGTAAGGATACGGACCTTGGTGATAGCAGTATGAGTTCTCGGACGATTACAATCACTCAGCCTGGCCAGAAAAATCCTTTAACGGTGACACTTGCGAGCGACAAAACCAGTTTGGCTGATGTGCGTGACGCGATTAATGCCAAACAGGGCAGCGTCAGCGCCAGCATTATCAAGGCGGATGATAATAGCTACTATCTGTCGCTTACATCACGTGATAGTGGCACAACCAATGAGATGACCATCACGACAGATGATGCTGAGCTGGCAAAGTATATTAGTTACAATCCAGGCAATTCGACCAACGTGATGAGCGAGCAAGTGGCTGCCGCAGATGCCAAAGTCAACATTAACGGTATCGAAATTATCCGTAGCAGCAACACCATCACTGATGCACCCGAAGGCGTAACGTTAAATCTGGTCAAAACGAATAAAGGTAGCCCTGAAACGCTGTCAGTGGTGAAAGACAACCAGCCAATGACCGATGCCATTCAGGCATTCGTTGATGCCTATAACTCACTACAAACAACGATTTCAAACCAGACGAAATATACCAAAGTAGATCAAGGCAGTACCTCACAGAATTCGAGCAACGGTGATCTGCTTGGCGACGGGACCTTACGTAATATACAGACACGTCTACGCTCAATGGTCTCTGCGAGTCAAGGTTCAGGTTCTCTGGCAACCTTATCGCAGATTGGGATTACGCAGGATATCACCGGTAAGCTGACGGTGGACAGTACCAAACTTAACAAGGCACTGAACGAAAAATCGGCTGACGTCGTCGCGTTCCTGTCCGGCGATGGAAAAACTACCGGATTTGCCACCCAGACCAGCAGTCTGCTGAAAGACATGCTCGGAACTGATGGTTCCGTACAGAATGCCACCGCGGGCATCAACAAGACGCTGAAACAACTGTCGGACGAATACGATCGCGTTAACGCACAGATCACCGCCACTATGGCGCGTTATAAAACGCAATTTACCAGTCTGAGCCAGCTTGTTTCGCAAATGGATCAGACCGGAAGTTATCTGACCCAACAGTTCAACGCTATGAACCGTTAATAAATGATGAATTGAGGTTTTACCATGTATACAAAATCGGGAATTCAGGCATATGCTCAGGTCGGCGTTGAATCGGCCGTTCTGAGTGCCAGCCCACATCAACTGGTTGTGCTTCTTTTTGATGGCGCATTAAGCGCCATGAAGAAAGCCATCATTTTGATTGAACAAGGTGATATTCCCGGTAAAGGGCAGGCCATAAGTAAAGCAATCAATATCATCAGTAACGGTTTGCAGTCAGGTCTAAACCATGAGATTGGTGGCGACCTGGCGGCAAATCTCGATAGTCTTTATGACTATATGACCAGGCGTCTTTTACAGGCTAATCTTCATAACGACATCAATGCCATTAATGAAGTAGTGGAGTTACTCAATAACATTGCTGATGCCTGGAAAGAGATAGGCCCTCATTCTCAAAACATGCGGGACAATTACTAATGGACGTCCATCTCGGCTTGCTCCAACATTATCAGCAGTTATTAACAACCAGTAACACGATGCTTGCTCTCACCCAGGCGGGGCGCTGGGATGAGCTTATCGCTTACGAAGTTGACTACCTGACATCAGTTGAAAAACTTACCATGTTTCAGGATGCCAGCGAAATTCCGCCGCATATTCAGGCGCAAATACGCCCTATTCTGAAAAAAATACTCGATAATGAAGTCGAGTTGAAAACCTTGCTGCACCAGCGTATGGAAGAGCTGAAAGCGCTGGTTGGACAGACGTCGAGACAACATAATCTGAACTCAACATATGGACGTTTATCAGGAAATGTTCTCTTTCCCTCAGATCTCTAGTCTGAATATGGTCTTTTGCGGATGAATATTATTTTGTGATTTCATCCGCGTTTTATCCCCATTTCGCCCATAATCACTGTGTTCTCAAAACGGAGCACGGACGATGAAAAACCCCACCCTGTTACAATGTTTTCACTGGTACTACCCTGCTGGCGGTGAATTGTGGCGAGAGGTCACGGCATTAGCCCCCAATCTTAACGAAATCGGCATCAATATGATCTGGCTGCCACCCGCTTATAAAGGCGCGTCTGGTGGGTATTCGGTTGGGTATGATTCTTACGACTTGTTCGATCTCGGTGAGTTTGACCAGAAAGGCAGCATCGCCACCAAATACGGCAACAAAGCTCAGTTGCTGGAAGCCATTGACGCGCTAAAAAGCAACGACATTGCCGTGCTGCTGGATGTGGTGGTGAATCACAAAATGGGGGCAGATGAGAAAGAGTCTGTCCGCGTTCAACGCGTTAACGAACAGGACCGCACGCAAATTGATGACGAGGTCATCGAGTGCGAAGCCTGGACCCGCTACACTTTCCCTGTTCGCGCCGGGCAATATTCGCAGTTTATCTGGGATTACAAATGTTTCAGCGGCGTCGACCATATTGAAAACCCCGCTGAAGACGGCATCTTTAAAATCGTCAACGACTACACCGGCGAAGGCTGGAACGATCAGGTTGATGATGAAATGGGTAATTTCGATTATCTGATGGGCGAAAATATCGACTTTCGCAATCACGCCGTCACCGAAGAGATCAAATACTGGGCCCGCTGGGTCATGGAACAGACGCGCTGCGACGGTTTTCGTCTGGACGCCGTTAAACATATTCCCGCCTGGTTTTACAAAGAGTGGATTGAACACGTACAGGAAGTCGCGGAGCAGCCACTGTTTATCGTGGCGGAATACTGGTCCCACGAAGTGGATAAGCTCCAGGCCTATATTGACCAGGTCGAGGGTAAAACGATGCTGTTTGACGCCCCCCTGCAGATGAAATTCCACGAAGCGTCACGTCAGGGACGGGATTACGACATGAGCCAAATCTTCACCGGTACGCTGGTGGAAGCCGATCCGTTTCATGCGGTAACCCTTGTGGCTAACCATGACACCCAACCTTTACAGGCCCTGGAAGCACCGGTCGAACCCTGGTTTAAACCCCTGGCTTATGCGTTGATCCTGCTACGGGAAAATGGTGTGCCGAGCGTCTTTTATCCCGATCTCTTCGGTGCCAGTTATGACAATACAGGGGGCGACGGTGAAATGTACCATATAGACATGCCGGTCATTGAGCAACTCCACGAATTGATCCTCGCTCGTCAGCGTTTTGCTCACGGCGTGCAGACGCTCTTTTTTGACCATCCAAACTGTATCGCCTTCAGCCGCAGCGGTACCGAGGACGATCCCGGCTGTGTGGTAGTGCTGTCAAATGGTGACGACGGTGAGAAAGTGATTTGTCTTGGAGAAAACTACGGTAATAAAACCTGGCGTGATTTCCTCGGCAATCGCGAAGAAACCATCACCACCGCGGCAGATGGCGAAGGGACCTTTACCTGTAATGGGGGGAGCGTCAGCATTTGGGTAATAGAGGAAGTGCTGTAGAAACAATGCCGGGTAAGCGTCTGCGCCACCCGGCAAAAATGGTTAAGGCGCCTTACTCTCCAGCGGATTTTTGCTCAGGTAATCAGCACACTCAACCGTAGGACGGTCGACTTTCTGCAGCTCCATCCCGTCGTACTCAAGCGTTAAACCATCGCGTTCCAGCGGATAGATATCCAGCTTGCGGGTCACGTTGTAATAACTGTCTGAACGCAGCATGATTTTACCCGGCACGGCAATCACGCGCTGCCACTGACGGCAGTCAAGCGTATCGCCCTCTTCCGTCACCACCAGCGTGGCAATCGCCTCCGGGCTGACCATTTTGCTCTGCGGCCCTTTTGACTGCCAGTATCCCGCCAGTTCCGCCGGAACAGGATGCTTGATCACTTCTTTATAGTTATCGACCTGAACGCACCCGGTCAGTGCCAGCAGCACACCAGCAATTGCTATTTTTTTCATCACCTTTCCTGCATTCGAAGAAAAAAATATTGTGGCATTAAAGCGCTAAGGCTGCCAGCGAAGATCGACAGGTCTTAAACCTGCATCCCCATCATATGAGGATGCATTTTTCATAATCGACAAAGATCGTCCAAGAGCGCACCAAATAACAGATGGTTAGAGTCGTAGAAAACACCAGTCGCCTAAGTTCACCTTAGAGCGAGTGATGTTTTGTGTCCCACCCATGCCCCATTAAACAATTCCCCTGTCATCACTTGCCCGGTTCAGTGTGTGCGTCAGAACGCCATGCACTGTCACATCGCTCAGAGCCTCTCCCTCGATCGCCTCACCCTCTTCCGTTATCAATGCCCGGCCATGCAGCTTCACGAACTGATTTCTGCCATCCATGGTTACCAGCAGCATATCGCCGTTGCCCGCTCTCATGGCCACGTTAATGACGGCCCACCCACATGACGTTTCTATCACCCGGCAGTTGCCGTCAATTCCACACAGAGAATCGATAGTCAGTGGTTGTTCAACATAGTCAGTAGCTGGCGAAACAAACCCCATCAGAATACCCTCCCCATGTTGCGTAAGATCCAGTATCGGTTTTCACTTTCGTCAGTAGTCTTATCAGCGAAGTCAGGCTGGTAACGCTCAATCCACTGGTTTGCATCGGTCTGGGTAAAGTGCCAATTCTTTTCGCGCAACTTCGCGATGAAGCTGTCTGTTCTGAGATAGCGATAACCTTTAGGGTTTAACTGTATGGCCTCAACGAATGCAGACCGTATCTCATACTGCCTCGGCATCATGCACCTCACATTTAACTGTATGCATATACAGTATCGTCAATATTGAGGGTCGATCAAGTGATCATCTGATGCTAAACTTCCGTCCTTTCAGAATTTACTGATTTTACTAATGAATTTTCAGGAATTTTAATGGAACCCAATAATTTCAGGTATGACATTAATGCCCTGAGGGCAATATCCGTTGTTATGGTTGTGCTTTACCACTTTAAAGTGCCTGGTTTTTCATCAGGTTTCATGGGTGTTGACATCTTCTTTGCTATATCCGGATACCTGATGACGGGGATCATAAGCAGGGGCATATCTGGTGACAACTTTAGCGTAATGGGCTTTTACTCCAGAAGATTCAACCGGCTTTACCCGGCGCTAGCCTTCATGATTGTTACGGTTATGGTGTTCGGTTACTACACTCTGACAACGGTTGACTATGCTCTGCTAGCCAAGAATTCATTGTCATCAGCATTTTTTGTTTCAAACATTAATTATTATTTTAATTCTGGATATTTCGATCAGTCTTCCCTTCTGAACTGGCTATTGCATACATGGTCACTTTCTGTTGAGTGGCAGTTTTATCTGGTATATCCGTTAATATTGCTGGCATGTAGTAAAACTATCAAAAGCATCCTGCCCGCAATCATCATAATGATGGCGGTTTCAATTTACTTTTCAGCAACCATGACATTCGATAATAAGGATGCCGGGTACTTTCTCCTGCATACCAGGGCATGGGAGATGCTTGCTGGAGGTGTGGCGTTCTTCATCAATGGATATGCGAGTCATAGATTTAAATACAAGAAGTTTGCCTCTTATTTTGGCTGGATGATAGTTTTGCTTTCACTAGCAATGATTCCTGAAAGAACAATGTGGCCAGGCTATATGGCAATCATTCCTGTATTTGGAGCTTGCGTCATTCTCTCTGTTAATGCAGACCATAAGTTTGCCTACAGGAATATTTTCACCAAAAAAATTGGCCTTTGGTCATATTCTATTTATCTATGGCATTGGCCGATAGTCGTTTATCTTTATTCCTCTGGAATTATTGGTGAAAGTAGTAATGTCGCCATTGGAATATCGCTATCTATTGCTTTCGGGTTCTTGTCATATAGATTCATAGAATCAAGCGAAATGCGGGAGATTTTATCTAAGGCCGGGATGTTATCAGTGCCATTAGTGGCTGCTGCGTGTATGGCAATAATTATTACTGATGGGCTGAAGTTCAGAATCGACGGAAAACTAAACAGTATCCTCTCGTATAAAATGAACTGGGAAGCCCAGCGAAACGGAACTTGCTTCCTTAATCCTGAGCAACGGGCCGACGCTTTTAAATCATGCCAAGATGACTTTACTGATAAATCTATGTTGGTATGGGGAGACTCTCATGCGGCACAGCTGATTCCAGGGCTTGAGAGAGTCAACGGTGGTGAACACGGAATCGCACAACGCACAGCCAGCATGTGCCCTCCTGTTATTGGAGTTGACTTCCACGATCGACCGTATTGCAGGTCTATTAATGACTATGTCCTTCAGGAGATAAAAGACAAAAAGCCAGCTAGTGTAATACTTGCCGCGTCCTGGACTGGGTATCTTAACAAGCCAATCGTAGGCCTTCTTGACAAGACAGTGAAAACGCTAAATTCGATCGGCGTGAAAAAGGTTTACATTATTGGACCGGTTCCTGTTTGGAAAGATGAATTGCCAAAATTAATGGAAATAAACGGGGAGTCTTCCGTTCCAATGTTAAGTCGAGATAATGTGGTTTACCACTCTTTCGCTACCGATGAAAAAATGAGGGCCTATTATGCTAATTCTACGGCTAAGTATATTTCATTAATTGATTCAATGTGTAATCAAGAAGGTTGCTACACTGTTCCAGATGGTTCTTCGTCAGCACCAATGCAATGGGATATCGGGCATCTTACAGAGCCGGGATCTTACTTTATATCTAAGATAATAACCAGAAGTATGAAATAGAACCACTGGCCGCATCCGTGCGGCCTTTTTGTTAGGTCTGAGATCCTATTACCGTACCATCAGTCCCGCTTGTTGGAGTCCCATTTTTTATCCTCAGCACTCCACTTCCATCAACCCATATATGATATGCACCCAATGTAATATGCTGACTGTTCCATGCACTACCAATACTACGAGCATGTCCGGTATTAATTGGCTCTGATGCGTGATATGCAGCAACTCTCCCGACCTTAATGGTGGTGGTTGATGCTGAGTACCCACTTCCTACAACTCGCAGGTTAGCAACAGTTGATCCTGCTGGGAGGGATATTGGGAATCGATAAAGTCGCCACTCTGTAGTTAGATTAAGAAATCTTCGGTGATACTTAATTGTGTCTGACTCTACAATCTCAATAGTTACACTTGCCATTGAGTTTTTATCCCCGCGAGCAAGTTCTACCTCAATCCATATGTTTCTGTTCACATCCCAACTTTGCAACGGATATGTAACCCGCCCATTATTTGATGAGAATACAATGGACGCTGCTTCGGATGGGATACCAATACTGTTATCAATTACAGTTTTCGTTGCTCCATTAACTGTTCCTGCTGCCGAGTTTAAAAGTGTCATCAGGTTTCGATAAGTGACACTGCTTTCACCTGGGAAGGTAGTACCACATGACATATTCAGGTAGTTCTTCTCGTCAACTACCCTTGTGGTAGCAGGGAAGTTTGTCACCTGGGAAACTGGTGCACCCACATAGTTAGTGGCAGTTGGAGCTAACCAATATCTTGTTGAGATAAGATTGTCACAGTCCTGCGGGTTAAAGTCCGCATAAGTCATCCCTCCACGATACTCAAGCATAAGCACGGGAAGGGTATTATCAACAACATCCTCGCATACCAACCCCTGAACGTGCGGAGTATATGACGCTATATAAGGTTGTGTGGCATTCGGCTCAAAGCGAATATTGTTCTTATCAAAAACCAACCCACGAACGAACCCAGTTGATTTGCTGGTCAGGTGACGCCTGTTTCCTCCCCACGTTCCACCAGTATTTTCATCTGCGATAAGAACATGGTACGTGTTGGTATTTACATTCTCAGCACCCCATTTGTTATTACGGAACACAACTGCTCGCCCGGCATTATCATTAGTTGATGGATTTGGAACAATCCAAACAGATGCGGATCCATCAACATTATTTCGACGGTATGTTCCGTTATCCGCAATAAGGATTGGCGTTGTTGGTCCGCGATATCCACCAGCATCTGCTGGGGCGATATTCAACTTAATCCCATAAGAATAAACACCCGTTCCTTCTGCCAGCCCAAATTCGCAGCCGACAATTTCTGAGTTGGCACACCACCCAGACATCATGATGCATATAGTTTGGTAGCCTGAGCGAGGGTAGAATTGCAGGTTTCTCATCTTCGTATTGGGCCAGTCTTGAGAGCTAAGACCTATCGCGCATTCCCTGAAGGCTGTGAGAAGTATGTTTTCAATAAGAGATAACTGGACCTGATTTTGAGCTGCTGATGTGAATTTCAACAACCCTAACCCACCGTACACCTTGAAGTCAGATACGTCTATTTGATATGGATTAACTGCTGAGTTTACAAAATACATATCGCCGTCAAGCCAAATTTCTACCGAAGATTTAGACTCACCCTTGATGGCAACGAATGGCACCTGGTTAACGGTATCGTTAAGATTGAGACCTGCGCCGCGATAAATATATCGACCAGCAGGAAAGTAGAGCTTAGGCCCGTTAATGCTAGCCCAATTAAGAATGCTTTCCCCGGTTGAGTGCTGAGGAAAATACTTGCTACCCTTAGAGGTTACAGCCAGCCATGCCGCTTCAATTGCGGCCGTATCGTCAGTAACCCCGTCACCTTTCGCCCCCCAATCCTTTACGTTTACATAGTCAGCGTTCACATCGTGCTGTGTGCGAAGAACAGTATTAGGGTATGGCTGCTTAACAGTAATTAGTGCATCGCCATTACCTGAAGCTGACGAGGCCAGCTCTTGGCGAAGAGTATCACCATCAATGAGTGCAAAATGAGTTACATCTGAAGCCCAACTGGTTGCATCCGTTCCAGTAGTAGTAAACGGAACGTCAGTAGCAGAATTCAGCTTCCAGTATTGTCCATCATATCGGATGTACTGATTTCTTGAAGTGAATGTCAGCGGGCCATCTTCATAGTCGCCAAGAAATTCGTAACCTGAACTTTCGAGAAACTCCTGGAACAGAGAATTCCACTCTTCCATTCTGGCATCAAAAAGCGCCTTCAGGCCTTCAATTGTGTAATGCTTCTGCCCGAACCTGTCGATGTACCACTCAGAAAAAGATGTAATAACTTCGTCAAATTTCCCTGCGTTGAACTTCAAATCACGTGGTGATTCGCTCGGTACAGCGTCTTGAGTAGGTTGCGTAGTCATATTGTTTCCATAAAAAAACCCGGCGCGGTGGCCGGGTATTGGTGATCGGTGAAGGTTATTATTCGTAAATGGCGTCGCTGTACTCTGCGACGGTCAGAGATACCGTGTTATCTGTGTTCGGCTTGATGCTGTTTACCGTCCATAGCTGACTGTCCAGCTCTTCAACTGTCGCGATGAGATAGCGAGACGGTAGCTGTACAGTGTCTCCGTTCCAGATGTTGAGCTGAATGTTGGGTATTGCCGCGGTGAATCCGTATTTCGTGTCGCTGCGCGCCGTAGCCGGATAGCGCAGTGTCGGGTTGCCCAGGTTGTCAGTAACCAGCACATACATCGATCCGGTAAACGTGATCGGCTCACTGGTATCGAAATCATTACCGGCGCGCCCGGTGATGTAACCCTGCTGCTGGTTGCTGTCGTAAACATCTGCTATCTGAACGACGCTACCGACCTGCATTATCCCGTCTTCAAATACCTTCGCGTTCATCTTCGTCCGCGAGTAAATCAGGCGCTTCGTTTCGCGCAGCGCACGCTCCCGCGCCTGGTATTCATTGCGGAAGCCGACGATCTCCAGCTTATTCGGGTTCTGCGCTTCCTGCTCAACGATGGCACCATTCAGTACACGGTAGTTGATATACGTCTTGTTGTTGGTTGTCGGGTGAACATAGGACACCTGCACACCGTCGTAACCTCCAGGAAGCGTGGCTTCGTACGTAATTTTGTACTCGTCCGTCTTCATGTTGGCGCGGTTGAACACTGACGCCGGGTGATTCACTTTCTGATCGCGGGTGAACGTCAACACCCCGTCATCCCAGTACGCCACCACAGACGCCGCATTACAGATCGCCTGCACACGGTCGCCCAACGAGTCGTTTTCGTCGTCAAACGTGTAGTCGAAGTAACCCAGGCGCTCATCCGGCAGGCTTTCGGCGATCGAGTACAGACCGTACAGGTCGATGCTGCTGACCGGTTGCTCACCCATCACAAGCCAGGTGTGCGCCACCGCATCAGCGAACGAGCGCGACGGCCGCAGTGTGTAATCTACGGTCTGCGTGTCAAGGTTGTACGTAATGGTGTGGCGGGTAACCAGGGCGTTGTATTTGCGGTCCCGGCTGCCCAGCGCGTTCTCTGTGGCCCTCACCTTCACGCGCACCAGCGTATCGGTTGGATGGACAACGTTTGTTCGCACATTTACGGCGTGGATTTCCTCAAGTTTGAGTATCGACGCATCACCAGAGTTATCGGTTCGTTGCAGGTTAATGGCATACTTCCCGAAGCCGCCAGTCGGCACTATCTTGTCGGTCCGGTAGAATGTCTCGCTGTCCTGTTTGTGCCAGGTTGTCTGCTGGAACACCAGAGTCTGCTGAGTGCCGGGGATCATGTTGTAGTCGTCATCAATTTTCCACAGCACTACCTTCCAGTTGGTCTGTTTCTTCGGGCCGAGGCTGCTTTGCGTGTGGACCCACAACTGCGTTGATTCGACAGGCGAGAAGAACGGGCCGACGACCAGCGCCTCGTTATCGTTCAGCACGAACTTGGTCGTATTGATAGTGGCGTTTGCCGGGATATCAGGCGGGCCATCCAGATCATCCATCGTGAATGTGTACCAGTGCACCGGGTTAATCACCGCGCCGTCGTTTGTCTCGACCGCAGATAACAGCGTCCCGGAGAACGTAGCATCTGTCGTAACTGAACCAGATGCAGTGGCGTAGGTGACGTTGATATCAAAGGTGACAGCATGAGGTAACACCAGGCCCATGAAATAGTCGAATTCGGCCTGCTTAACGATTTTCATCGCTATCTGGCCGCCAGAATATGTACCTGAAACCACTGTGGTTGCGGTTGCGGTCTCTACAGGGAAAGAATCCCCCTGGTTTGCCCCGGGAACCTCCTGCCCGTCGACGTCATCGAAGCTGTAACCCTCGTTAATCGTCGGAATGACCTCACCCGGCGGAATGAACTGATATTCAGCCCCAGCCATGCTGCCCAAGCTCGATTCGGAGTAACGAACGGACTCGTAGTCGTATTTGCCGATCCCGATGCACATCCACTCTGTGACATACTTTTTGCCACCGTCTTTGGTGCCGGTACTGATGTACTCGAAAAGCGACTCCTGGATCAGGTCAGGAAAAGACCGAACCTGGCCATATATATCCGGCTTGGCTTTATAGACGCGGGCGGTGTTGGTCTGTCCGGTCAGGCTGTTGTTCGGTGAATCGACGGTATTGCCGCCAGTGTTGGCGATGGCTGGCTTCGGAGCGAGAAACGAAAAGACAGAGCCCACAACCTTGAAAATCGGGCTCAGGATATCGCTGACTATGCCTTTGGGCTGGTCGAAAATCTGGACAGTGTCCAGCTCGCTCAGCTCAAACGCCAGCTCGTCATCGTCGCCAAGCCTAACGCCATTGCGGACGATCAGCAGGTCACGGTGAAAGGTAGCGTCATTGGCCGCCAGCCATTCATAAAAAAGGGTGCCGTTTGGCACCCTGCAACGCAGCTTAGGCGTTCCTGGAAAGTTCGATATCTCAACCAGCGCCATATTCGAAAAACTCCACTTTGGTAAATGCCCGCTGAATGACCAGCAACGAGTCCATGCGCACGCTTCCGTTCTCGCCGCGCGAGTGCAACGCCTGCCGGTTCAGTACCAGGCCAACGTGTGCAGGCTGCGCGCCGCGGTACCCGACAAATATCCCGCCATCGACCGGTTTGTCGACCTTGCGCCAGAAAACGACGTCACCCTGATAGCAGGTGAAGAAGTCAGCCCCGGCTTCGTAGTCCGGTGTCTGGTGCAGTTCAATTCCGAGAACGTGCCGGTAATACAGCACCACCAATGCCCAGCAATCCACCTTATCGAACGAACAGGCCCGGTTAGCCCAGGGCACGCCGATGAGACGCCGTATAAATTCATCTTTTGTCATGTTCGTGCCTTAGAGGTACTGGAGCCCAGTATATTCGCGGGGATCGTATAATTTGCCGATGTTGTTGTTCAGCGGGTTGGTGACGGACAGGGTTACTGACGCTGAATCGGCGTCGATGTCCACTGTCTTGACGTATAACTGCCAGGACTTAATCGGCACAGACACGTCGCCGCTGTCGAAGATCTGCCTGGTGGCTGCGATGGCCGTTAACCGGGCCGCTCCCTTCCATTTCTTCATCAGCGCTTTGATGTCCGACGACAGCCGCCCTAACTTCACCGTCGCGTCGATCACCGGCGTACCGCTCTGCTGGCTCTCTTCGATTTCAAAGCGCGCTGGCGTGTACGTCTGGCTGGAGAGCGTCTTCGGGAAGAACTGTTTATCGACAAGTCGGACATATCCAAAGGATGGATGGTAGAACGTGATGGTGTCGTACAGGCCGCGCGTCGGGCGCTGCTGCTTATACTCCCTGAAACTCGGCATTACGGCACCCTCGGCAGTGATTCTGGGTCTCTGTTGTCCGGATAACCCGTGACAACGATATCCAGCCATGAATCCCAAGGCGGCGGCAGTTCAACGATGATGTCGTCGAATTCATCGTCAGTGTTGTAGAGGTGGTTAGCGATAACGGTCCCCGCCCAGGTCACCACCCCGCCGTCGATACTGGTTTGCACCGGCATTTGCGTGAAGTGAAGCTCCTGCAACTGCAGGCCACTACCGCCAAGATTGATATTCATCCTGAACCAGTTCAGGCCCCGGTTGAGATAGTTCGGACTGCGCAGCCACTGCTGGAATGCGCGCTCCTGGTCCAGAGTGAAGATCCATGTCAGTGACCAGGTCACTTTCAGGTCGTCAGTAAGATTCTGGAAGATAGCCGGGCCGACCGCTGGCTGATCGGTCTGAAACCCGGTATCGAGCGTCATGTTTTTGCTGGCCTTCTGCGCCAGCGGCAGCCAGTCTGGATAGTCGATAATTGGCATCAGCCCTGCCCTCTTGGCGTGCGTTTAACGTTCATGTTGCTGGTTATGGCGTTACTGATTGGCCCGCCGTTGTTCAGGTCAGCGACGATTAAATCCACAGTCACGCCGCCATTGCCGTCAGAACTGGCCTGCGCATCTATTGATGAACCGTTATAGTTCTGAACATTTAAGACAACGTTGATGCCTCCCCCACCCTGCATATCCTTATTGCTGATCACCTTGCCGTTGTCGCCCGGTATCATGTACTGCTTACCGGTGCTGGCCTGGTAAATCTCAGGCATGCCACCTTCACCGACCTGGTACATTCCTCCCGCCGAAACAGGCCCGCCGTTCTTACGCTTTCCGGACAATGCCAGGATGCCAGCCATCGCGCCAAGGCCAATAGCTACTGCGCCACCGAATGAAGCCACGGATGACATGATGGCCGCCGGAGTCCATGCTGCAGTTGTGGCCGCCGCCGCAGCGGTAGAAGTAGCTGTCGTGGTTGCGATTCCTGCTGCCTGAGCAGTTGTAGATGCTGCAACCGCAGCAGTGGTGGCAGTTTGCCCCATGATTGCCGACTTCACCCACTCAACACCCATCTGAACGAAGGTGTTGATAAGGCTGTTCAGGACGGTATTGCCGATCGAGCGCAGAGCATCAGAAGCTGACATGCTCCCGGTGATGATGCCGGTTAAGGCATTAGAAGCATTACCGGCCAGTGCATCAAATGACGCCGCCAGCGCTTCATTGCCTGCGCTCTGGTTGCGGAAGATCTCCCACTGTGCAGCGATGCGTGCCTGCTCGTACTCTCTGTCAGCAGTAGCGCGCAACATAAGCGCGTTCTGGTGAGTGATAATCCCCTGCTGCTCGTATGCCTGAATAAGCGCGAGTTTACGGGCATTTTCATTCGCCAGTTGCTGCACCGGATCCACGCCACCAGCGGCTTCCTGCTGTGGGCTTACAGCCTGATCGGCACGTATTTTCGCAAGGTTGGCCTGGTGGGTTGCTTCCAGTCTCTCAGATGTCTGATTAAACTGCTCCTGACTAATTTTCTTCGCAGCCAAAGCAGTATTCAGATCCTCAACATCCTGCTTATAGCTGGCGTTTTCGCGCGCTTCTGGCAGGAGCTTCTCGGCTGCCGCCTGCGCCTTAATGGCGTTGGCCGTGTCCCATTTTTTGGCAGCATACTGACCGGCAAGTGCTATCTGCTCTTTGGTGGCACCTTTCCCGAGTGACTGCTGAGCATTCAGAACAGCTTGCGCACGAGACAACTCACCCAAGCTTCCTGCGGAAAGTTGCGCCTTCTGTCTAAGCTCTTCCAGCTTTTCGTTAACGGTCTGCTGCGCCTTAGCATATTTTTCTGCTTCCTTTTCGGCCTGAGTCTTTTTCTTTTTTCCTGTACCAGCAACAGCCTTTATCTCGATCGGCTTCGTATTGGCAGCAGTTTGTGATGCTTTGGATACAGCAGCCAAATCACCAACCAGCATGGCAGCTTTATTGCTTAACCCAGCAAGCGCTTTGTTTTGTGCCTCCCATCCGTCAAGCCCTAGCCATGACCAGGTGCGGGCCCGGCGCGTAAACATTTCTGCGGTGCTGTTCAGATCAGATATCTGTGCATCGGCAGATATTGCCTTCCCGGCCAGCCTGTCGAGAGCAGATGTCAATGAATCAATCACGGCGACCATGCCAGAGCTTGCACCAGTAGCCTGGTTAACAGAGTCGATCATTGACAGGAATGAGTTGGTAAGCGCGGTATTGGCCTGGGAAAGCGTACGCGGGAGTTTCTCGAACTCAGCGTTCACCGATCCTGCCTGTTTCTGAATAGCGTTGAGGGCATCTTGTGCCGTCAGTTTGCCATCCAGCATCAGCTGACGCAGTTCACCGATACTTACGCCCATCCCCGCGGCAATCTGGCGCGCAAGTTCCGGCATTTGCTCAAGGATGGAGTTGAATTCCTCCGCACGGATAGTACCTGATGAAATTGACTGGCCGAACTGACGAAGAGCATTCGCCATTTCTTCGGATGAGGATCCGCCGATGCGCCCAATTTTCTGAAGAGTCTCGGTGAGCTGAATGATCTGGCCGTTCGTCGCCCCAGTATCGCGCAACGCCGTGCTGAGAGTCTCCCACAACTTCGCTGTATCCTGTAGCGACCCACCCGTTGCCGAGCTTATTCGCATCAGATTCTGCATCGTCTGCGATGCCGCTGCAGCGCTACCGGTAAGACGCTCAATGCGCGCGTTGAGTTGACTCATGTTGTCAGCAGCAACAAGAAACGCCTTACCCCAATCAACAACGAGTGACGCCGCAATAGCACCGGCCACGCGGTTGATGTTCGTCTGCAACTCATCCATCTTTTTGGCTGCATTGGTCGCCGAGTTGCCGATGGAGTCGAGCGACTTATTGGCCTTTCCCTGCGCCTTCAGCAAGCCAGAAACATCGGCCTCGATGTCGTAATAAATCTCGCCTGCTTTTTCAGACATCACTTTTCTCCGGGCATAAAAAAACCCACAGAGAGGTGGGTTAGTTATTCGTGTCGTTTATTGGCATCGTTCGGTGTAGGCTGGCGGTGGCGGCGTGTCGCGCGAACTCAGGAAATATTCGCCAAGCGTGTAATCGACGCCTTTCGAGAACATACCTTTCGATTTCATTTTCAACTCAACGAAGAATGGGTGAAACCCTGCATAGGCCCCAAAACCGTTCTTGCCGTTAATTTCCCCGCAAACTATAGCAAAGACCCGGCCCTCGTCAGCATCCATCATTTTTGCAACTTTCACGTTGCGGAATTGCGCACTGCTTGGATCAAGCAGGTTTGCTGATACTTCAGATTGCGCCAGAGAAATAGCCTTTTCCTCGCCAGGCTTACAGCCAGCCAGAACCAGTGGAATTGCCAAAGCCAACAGTATTTTCTTCACTCTTATCCCCTGAGTTTTATTGTCGAGCCATAGTACGCCCGGTCAGGCGATACGGTACATTCATTATTAACTCAGGCCGCTTTCTTTGCTGATTTTTCGCGCTCAATCATTTCCTGCCAGCGGCGATCGTCATCGTCCATAACAGCGTCGTACTCTTCCCTGGTGAAGCCTTTCTGGTCAGGGTATTTGGCGTTAAGCATCATGGCAAATTCGGTCATGGTAAGGTTTTCAGCCTCTTCCCTGCTGATCCCGAAATGGTTTCTCGCTGCCATGATGTATTCAGTCGCATGAAACTCCGGCGTCGTTTCCTTGCTTTCGTGCTTCTGCAGTTTTCGAACCCTGGCCCGACCGATAATGCCATGCATGATTAGAGACTGAGCTATCAGAATCAGGTTCTCCGGCGGCAACGCGCCGCGGTGCCATACGAATGTGCGCCTGCCAGTACGTGAAGGCTCATGCCATCCTGTCAGTTCAGAAACGTCTTCGTCACAGCAGGACTGAATGACGTTAATGGCCGAGAGCAATGCTTCGCGTACAAAAGCTGCGGAACATGCCGCATCTAACGCCCATCTCGGCAGGGAAACATCACCGAAATAGTGGGCGTAGAACTTGCGTTGATGCTCAGGTATAGCGCTATGAATTTCTCTGGCCGCTTCAAGCATCTTTGCCACATCGTCATTGAACAGCGCATAGAAAGTGCGGACGATATGCTCTGGCTCTCCGATCCGCGTCATGTTACGGAACGATGGCCGGAAGAAGTATTCCCGCTCGCCAGCACCAATCAGGCACTCGCCAATCTCTTTCAAAGGTGTCATATCGTTCTCCATAACCAGTATCAAGGGCAGCACGCCGCCCTTTGTAGTGATTACGGCGCGGCTGTCACGGTAACAGCGCAGGTGTCGGTGAAGTCTCCGTCTGCGGTTGTAGCAGTAATAGTCGCAGTGCCAGCGGAGACGGCCGTTACAAGGCCGGTTGAACTGACTGTTGCGATAGATGCCGCCGAAGTCGTCCAGGTGATCGCCTTGTTAGTCGCATCGGTTGGCTGAACTGCACCGCTCAGCTGCTGGGTTGCGCCAACGACCAGAGATGCAGTTGCAGGGGTAACTTCAACGCCAGTGGCCGCGATGGAATCAGCGACTTCAAACACGACAGTGTCGGCGTCGTAGACCTTCCACTCTCCGGAGAAGGTGGAGATATCGTTGGTACCGAAGTCACCAGACCATGACGTGGTGTTCATGTAGCCCTGGATGTAAGTACCGGCATTCTCGCCCGCGAAGTCGAAACGCACCCATAGATTAGGCTGACGGCCCGCCTGAACTTCGTCAAAGATGTACTTCGACATTCGCCACGCGCCGATCTCGTTATCTTTATCTGACTTGCGAAACTCCCCCTCGCCAGAGAAAGTCAGATCCATGTTGTTGACCAGGTTCTCCACCAGCCCTTTAGCATCATCTGCATCAGAGTTGATGGTATTCATCGAATAGTCGATGCCCTTGGTCGTCATAGCGCCGAGACGCTTCCACTCGGAAAGCGCTGGCACTGCGTCGGGGCAGCCAAAGGCCATGCGTAGCACAGCTACTTTCCCGATCAGCTTGCCAAAATCATTAGCACAGCCTTGCATGTGTACCTCTCAAATAAAAAAGGCCGCCGGATGGCAGCCTGATGGGTTGGTGATGGGGTTATTCGCCGTAAACGCACATGAACTGGAGTCTGAAGACCAGGCGGCCCTCTTCGGTCAGGATAGGTGCTGGCATATTGCCGAGGTTTTGAATAAGGCCAAGGCATTCGTCGTTAATGTCGTTCTGTTCGACATAATTGATGATTTCCTGAGCCTTCTCAGCGGCTGCCCGGCGTTTATCCTTGGCGGAGATGATATCCACCAGCACGTAGTGGTCAGACCCGAGGTCATTTCTGATGTCGGTACCGCCATTAGGACGGAACACGATGAATGCGTCCGTTAACTTCGTTGTGTCGTCCCATGCCAGCAACTGAACAATGAAGCCAGTGGTAAGCCCGGCATCAACGAAGTAGTTACGCACGCGCTCATACATGGAAGGTGTCATACTGAAAGCTCCTTGCGCATCACGGCATCAATCTGGCTGCGGGTGTCTTCAAAGCCTTTGGTGAGGAACTCTTTCTGCGCTGTGGCACGGCGGAATGTTTGCGGCACATTCGGGTCGTGAACGAAAACAGCGTAATTCGCCGTGTACCCCACACGCCCTGTCAGCCGAACGCCGTTGTTTATCAACTCCCGATACTGGCTATTCAACAGCGTTGAAGTGTCGATCGGCGTATAAAGCGCGGCCTGGGAGCTGCCGATTATCATTGCTGACTGAAGCGCCCGGACAACCTTTCGGCCTTTCACGTCGTTGATGATGCGGTTGAGCCCGGCTTTCGACTGCTTAACGCCGCGCACTTTGATGCCCATGGCTACACTCCCGTAATTATCGCCCAGTCATCTTCCAGGCCGTCGAGAGTGTCGTTCCAGCGCGTCACGTGACGCACCTCATCGGCACCGGCCACGACCGGGTCTGGTTCAGTGCTCACACCAATAAGAATGTAATCGCCCTCATCCGCCAGAGCGTAAGCCGTGAAAAAGGTGTTTTTTACGACAACTTCTTTACCGATGGAGCCGAGCTTTGCAGACAGGCCGCCGATGTAGTCGCACATGATGGTTTCAGGCAGTTCGTATGGGTCGACAGGATCGCCCCACTCGTCATTGCCACCTGCACCCTTGCGCCATATCGTGCACGGCTTGTTGTAAGACCATGAGGCAGTAGACGACATCAGCCCTCCTTCCAGCGCAGCACCTTCGCGCCAGTCGCCCGGATGCGCGGGCAGTTGATGAACCACTCGCCGTCCGATTTAACGTAACCGGTAGTCTCCCGCCCCGTGTCGGTCATCACCCAGACGCGGGTGAATGAACGCGGTAGGCCGTGCTTAACTGATTTGTACGTCATCAGCAACCACCTACCACCATGAACAGACCTACGCTGTTACCGGCGCTGATCGGCAATTCACCAGTGCAGCCGCTGGTGTCGAGCCGGGCCAGCGAGTCGCGCAGCCAGGTGATGCTGTCGTCACCGTACTCAAACGAGCGTGACGCGCCAGACGGTGCACCCTGCGATTTGATGCGGCGAGCGCCGGACGACGTAGCCATGAGCGCCGCGGCATACATCAGGATCAGCTTCGCGGTGCAATCGTCATATCCCGCACCATCGAGGCACGGGATAATCTTATTCACCACGCAGAGAATCGGATCCAGCAGCGCGCCCGGGATGGAGTAACCCAATTCACCGAGGAACGCCTGCACGTCTGCCGCTGTGATTGGGTCAGCCATGGTTATTTCGCCTTTTTCTTCAGCTCGTCGATTTGTTTCTGAGCCTCGTCGAGGTCAGCCTGCAGCTTTGCGTTATCAGCGGTCAGCGACTCAACTTTGCCATTGGCCTCGTCGAGGTCAGCCTGCAGCTTTTGCACGTCGGCAGGTGTGGCCACTTCCAGGACCTGGTCGCTTACCGGGATCGCTTTGCCAGCCAGCCACAGCGGGAGAGTCTCACCTTTGTAGACTTCACCCTTTTTCAGTTCGTGGCTGTCGTGAGTGAGCAACCATTTTTGTTCTTTACCAGCCATACGGCCTCCGTAAAAAGATGGGGCCGAAGCCCCATGAATTATGCTTTGGTCAGCTGGACGTAACCGGCCTGGCCATTAGCGTCGTGTTTGAACTGCGGCGCTGCGGCGGCCAGCACGGAGAAGACATAGTCATCTTCCGGGTTCTGACGCGCTTTAGGGCGCATGGTCATCGGCATGCCATTGAGGATCTGCACAACGTCAGGGCGCTTAACCACACCCAGCAGCTCATCGGCAGGAACCTTCGAAGCAGGTACCAGAGCCGCAACACCAGGGATTTCCATGATGCGAGCCAGGATAGTCTTCGGATAGTTTGCCGCGTAGTCGTTCACTGACGCGTAGAACCAGTCTTTGTAGTTCAGGTAGATGGTCACCGGCGCATAGTAGTTTTCGGTATGCAGCAGGTTAATCAGGTTGGAGATGGCTGCGACCCATTGCGCACCGGTAGCGCCATTCAGGGTCAGGCCGTGGGTGCCGGTACCGCGATTTGGCGCGGTGCGCAGGCCGTAAATGGTCGCGCCTCCGACGTTGATGTTTGGATCGCCGTTCAGCACCATATCTTCCAGCTTCTCAGCCACTTTGCGCTGATGGTTGGAGATGGCGTCGCTGTCCAGAGAGTAGCCTTCAGTCTGCGCGGCCAGCATCTGGCGCCAGCCGAAAGAAAGCTCGCTATCAATGATAGGCAGTGGCGTGCCTTCATAATCCATGACCGGCTGATCGGTCTTGGCTTTTCCGCGACCATCCAGGCTGATATTCACATCACCTGAATCGGACAGGGTCATGAAGTAGTGAACGATTTTGCCGAGCGCCATAGGACGGGAAACGCTGGCAGCCAGGTCGTTAAACACTGACAGCACGTCGCGCTGAACGGTAATCGCAGAGCGGTCCCATTCGCCCCAGACATCTTTCGGCAGCACGGAGGCGTTACCGACGAGCTCATCAAACGCAATGAACTGACCGCCTGCGTCGTTGACTGCAAAGCCATGCTGTGCAGCCATATTGCGCTGCATCATGTCCCAGCGACGGCGGGCATTAAGAATCAGCTTCTGCTGCTGTGGAGTAAACTTTAACATTCTTGTTTTCCTTATGCCTTGGCGTACGGAGTGGAGAGGATCACCACGTCGGCGAAACCTTCCGCCGCCAGAGTGCGCCCTGCTTTTTCGTCGAACGTTGCGACGACCTGGTTGCCGGTTGCGGCCGCTTTGAATACACCACCAGCACCAACTGT
This sequence comes from Enterobacter sp. 342, assembly GCF_036663495.1. Classification (NCBI taxonomy): domain Bacteria; kingdom Pseudomonadati; phylum Pseudomonadota; class Gammaproteobacteria; order Enterobacterales; family Enterobacteriaceae; genus Enterobacter; species Enterobacter sp. 342. Next base: position 719 of record NZ_JAWUEI010000001.1, on the reverse strand, counting down.
GAGCTCCTGGCCAACGGTATAAGCTGCCGCCGCCAGGCGAACGTTATATTCCTGCTCACCTTCAACGCGGTAAGCCACGCCGGTTTCGTTCGCTGCGTATGCAGTGGTGATGGCCTGCCCGATGAAACGACGGTTGCCGAGAATGAGCCAGCGACCTGTGGTATCAGTCGCTACAGCCAACTTCCCGGAAGCGACCTTCACCGCAACGCCTGGGTTTAGCGCTGCCGCAACTGGCAGGTTGATGGTTTCTGGCTCGCGTTCAACCGGGCCACGATAGATAACGTTAGCGACCATTATTTTTTCTCCTGATCCATGCCAGCGTTGAGGTCGTAGTCCTTCCACTGGTCGTTTTCAGCATTCACCTGATGGAATGACGGGTTAAGTCCAGTACTGGTCTGGCACTGCGAATACATGTCGTTCAGCGCATCGCCAGCCAGAGAGTTGATCGCAGCTTCAGTCATGAACGGGAATTTCGCCTTGACCGCTTCACGCTTGGTTTTGAGGTCTTGCTCAGCGTTCGCCTGTAACTGAGATTTCAGCGTGCCGATCTCGTCGGTCAGCGGTTTAAGTGCCAGGTTTACTGCCGCAGTAATCGCGTCAGCGTTAATCTGAGCCTGGGCCTGGCCGCCGCCTTCTTTCTTTTGCATCTGCTGGTTGTAGGCATCCCAGACCTGATCGTCGGTCAGCCCCTCGGTTTTAACGCCTGCGGCATTGAGCGC